>NVTH01000045.1 GCA_002401525.1 Moraxellaceae bacterium
TATCAAAACCCGAAGATTGTTGCAGGCTGTATTGCTACCTTTGAGGATCGCATTTTGATGTGTAAAAGGGCAATCGAGCCCCGCAAAGGGTTTTGGACCTTGCCTGCGGGTTACATGGAGAATGGGGAATCGACCCAGCAAGGCGCTGCTCGTGAGACTTGGGAAGAGGCTGAAGCCAAAGTTCAAAACGTCGAGCTCTATACGCTCTTTAATTTGCCCCATATTAACCAAGTCTATATGTTTTTTCGTGCGGAAGTGGTGGACGGAAAATTTGGCAATGGTAGTGAAAGCTTAGAAACCAAGTTAATGCATCAGAACGAGATTCCATGGGATGAATTGGCATTTCCTACGGTAAGGAAAACCCTCGAGCTGTTCTTTGATGATCGTTTGAACAGTGAATACCCGGTGCGAGTTGAGGATATTCACTATCCGCCGCGTCGATAAAGAAGGTACGGCTTAGCCTTTCTAAAAATTCTGGTTTTATAACTAATCGAGTGTCTCGAGTTTAATCACATCGTAAGCTGGCTCTTCGTAGGGATGAGCCTTTTTCAAAGCAGTGATGGCATGGTTAATTAATTGATCCTCACAAACCAATTCCACCCGATATTCCGCTACCCGCTCCTCTTCGCCTTGTTTACCTATAAATGGATCACTGCCTTCAAGGGCACGGAACTGACCTTGGCCTAGTGTTTGCCAGCAGCAATGGTCGTAGTTGCCTATGCGCCCAGCACCGCTGGCGAACACTGCTTGTTTGACTGTTTCAAGATGGGAATCAGGCACAAAGAATATAATTTTATACACGGGGCGATTGTCCTTGATTAGAGCTTCGGCATTCTAAATGCCTGTTGTTTGAAGAACCTTAAAAATATTTTTATTTCATTTGTTCGCAAACGTAGTTGATGAACTCTTGGTGGATAAAGCCGAAGCTGGATTTACGTTTGTAGACCAAGTCGAGTTCTGCGTTGATCGAATGAGTAGTTTTATGCATGGGAAGTATCGTTAATTCTCCTGATTTTAATTCGTCCTGAATTATATCTTCGAATAAAAAGCCAATGCCAATCCCTTGAATCACCAATTGCTTAAGAATAGGTATATTTGTAATTGAGGCTTGTATGGATTTTTTTTGCATGGCCGGCACTAGGGTACGATCATTTTTTCTGATCCAGTGGTGATAGAGGCCAAACTGGGGCCAAATATCAACGATGGGCAGTTGTAAGGTTTCTTCTATGGATTCAGGCATCGGGTATTTTTTAAGAAAAGCCTTGGAGACCACCGGTATAAAAGTTTGGTTATAAATAGGAGTGCACTTCAAAATTCGCTTATCTTCAGTAAACAGTTGAAAACTGAGATCGAGCTGGTTCGTAATTAACATCTCTTCTCGTTGAGGATCTGTAGCCACTTTAAACTCAAAGCTTACTCTTGGATATTTATCATTGAAGCTATCAATTAATGGGGGAATAAAATTGGCGAAGGCTTCTTCTCCTATGCCGATCCGAATGACTCCTTCTGCCCGATCCTTCTTAGCTCTGAATTCTTGTACGGACGCATCGATTTCAGAAATTTTTTCTTTAAATACTTTATACAAATATTCACCTGATTCAGTGAGCGTTAACTTAGGGCCTTGTCGGTCCATTAGGTTGATTTCAAGCTCTTCTTCGAGTATTTGAAGTTGATTAGAGAGCGCCTGCTGGGTTCGCTTCACTTTAATTGCCGCAGCGCTAATGCTTCCGCAGTCCACCACGTGCACAAAAATACGCGCTCTATTTAAATCCATAATAAATATTTCCAATGATTAGGCCGGTGCATCTGCTCTAGCGTAAGGCGCTTTCTTAAATCTGAATGTGACTGAATTGCTTGCTTAAGAAGAGTAACAACTTAGAGTTTAAAAAACATCCATGGGTACTATTGTCAACACCGGCTGAAAATTATCATGGAGAAAGGGGTGGCCAAGTTACACTCGGTAGCCATTGGAATGTATTTGGAATTGTTGGCTGAGGAGGTGCTGAGGAATAGGGCGCTCGAAGCGAAAAAGACGGACTGAATGCCCGAAGGAAAAGGGATGGCTATTGACGTGAGGCCGCCGGATTAATTGATGTTGCTATCAATAAGTTTTCATGTTGACTGAATAGCGCGTACGAGTAACGAAGTTTCTAATTCGTCAGCATGAGCGATTAATATAGAATCACCGCTTGTCTTGGATGCGAAAATGGCCAAGCGTTGCTCTTCTTCAGAAGCGAATTCCCAATCCCAGTGAATGAGCTTCTGATTCATAATTTGTTTAAATAAGAAGGGCACTAGACTTATTAGGGCGGTTAATAATATTCCCGCAGCCATTCTTGGGTCTTTATCACTTCCGCCAGAGCTATGCCAGAAATCACCTGTAGAGGCATGATGAGAGGCATGCCTGCCCGCGCCTGCAAACATAAAGTTCATTAAAGTATGATTGGCTGTCCAGATATGCTTGGCTTGTATTTTGGCTTGAGGGGCTCTCAGTAATCCATAATGTTGAACATAGTTTGCAATCTCCATGAATAGGTTGGAACTTAATGCAACGAGTATGATTGCGGACACGCCATGCCATCCTGCATAGCTAATCAAGCCCATTGCCAACGCTGCTTCCAAGCACCAGTTTCTAAGCGCCCGGTTTTTCCAATGCCATGCGGATAATTCTAATTTATTAAGGCGGTTTTTTTCCAGTGTCCAAGTTTGTTTCTGCTTGCCAATCCTAGAACGCCAAGCAAAGCTATAAAGATTTTCTCCTCGTCTTGGTGTTGCGTGATCTTCGCCTGTGGCCATTAAGTGATGGTGCCCAATGGGGTGGGAGACGCTAAAATACGAAAAAAAAGTAATGATATGGGCAAACACCCCTATTCGATATAAAGGAGAATTAATGGGGTTGTGTATCAGCTCGTGGCCGTAGATCGCTGAGAGTGCTATAGAACACAGCACGGCCATAATACCTGCGAAGATGGTTTTCGAGGCGGTGGCCGATTCTCGCTCGCTCATAATGTCGATGCCTAGCCAGCTCTCGCTCGCGGCGGCGAGGCTTAAAAAATCGCATTCAGGGGCAAGCCAGTACCAAACAAAACTTATTAGATAAATGAATAGTGCGAAAACAGAGACGACTAATTGGGTTTTAAAAAGTTGAGGGTGTTCAAAATTCCAGTCGTCAAAATTTCTTATCGGAAGCTCGGCGATAAACAATATTAGCAAGAACAATGTTGCCATTATATAGAATGATTCGCCTCCCGATAGTAGTGTGATTGCTAGTGTCGGAAAGATAAGTGCGAGAGAAGAAAATTTAATGGCAGCGCTTAGGTCTGAGATTAATGTATTCATTGTGGCTCTCAAGTCACGAGGGGTGGCGAAACTGTCGTTGGAACTGTCGTTGGAACTGTTGTTGGAGTGAAGTTTAGTGATGAACTGTTTTTGAAGATAACCATTTATACTAAATAATTGTGAAGTATTTTTTGTGCTTGAGTCGCTACAAGAACACGGTGTATTTGTAAGAATGACGAGCACAGTGAAGGCAGTGACAGAAGTGTCTGCGAAAGTCATGGCTATTTTTCTGTTTCGGAAGGCCGGCGATGCTGGCAATAAGAGCTAGTAATTTATAGAGAAATTACCTAAGTGTTCAAAAGGGGGGGCTTAATCCACTTCAAGACGTTCGAGTTCATAGGCGTGGAAGGCTGATCAAAATTTTCTTGAGTATTGAATGCATGGAGGGTACTTTCAATACCCGATTTTAGACAATCAAAAAATATTCAATGGCAATCAAAATTAATTCGTTTGTCAGTGAGTTAATGTTGCCTCTACACTGTTTCCATTGACCTGGGTGAGTGGATTAGTTGCATTTACTGTTGCTGGTCCTATTGGGTCAATAGACGATGCCGGCTGGGAAACCCAAGTGTTGGCTTACATAACAATAATAATGATTAGAGATAGAAAGGATTTACTACTATGTCACTTTATCCTATTTGGAAATACGGTCGCTTCTTTCTTGGGACGGCTTTTATTTTAGGTGCGATTATTCTTGAATTGCTCTGTTCTCCCTGGTTAGGAACCTATGGAGCGATAGGGATTTCAATAATCTTTTTGGGCGATCTTTTTTTGCCTACCGACGAAACTACCTATAGCTATGACAATCCCGGGGTTTTTTATCCGCTCCAATACGCCAGTCAGATCATTGATATTTTCGCTGTGGTGATGTTCGCTTGGATTTTAGGCGCAACGTCGGGCGATTTCTTGGGGATATCTGCGGCGTTAGAGTTTGTCACTGGTTACGACATGTTGGCAGCTTATACCACCGGCCCTCATGCAGGGGAAGTTTCCGTGTTTGCTGCATTGGCTTTTGCTGGAGGCGCAGCGGCACAAGCCAGTATTGCGATTGGGCATGAGTTAACACACCGCATTGATAATCGAGTTGCGGTATTTTTTGGTCGACTGGGTGAAGCGTTTGGTATGCACACTCGATTTTCCATTCGCCATCCCTATGGACATCACAATTGGGTTTGCACTGAAAAAGATCCTGCGACCGCGAAAAGAGGCGAAAACTTATACCCTTTTTTAGTTCGCTCTATCGTGGGGCAGAATGTGCAGGTTTGGGAGTTGGAGCAGGCCCGGTTGGAAAAAATGGGTGATTCGGTATTTAGTTGGAAAAATCAAGCTTTGCGCGGTTGGGGCATGGAGGCAATGGTTTTAATCGGGTTTTATTTCGCGGCAGGATGGGTGGGGGTGCTGGGGTTTTTAGCGGTGGGTGCGATTGTTAATATTGGATTAGAACTGGCCAATTACATTGAGCATTTTGGTTTGGTTCGTTCACCCACTGAGCCGCAGCAAGTCAGGCATGCCTGGAACGATAATCATATGATGTCCTTTTGGTTAACGTCGGCTATTTCGCGTCATGCGCACCATCATGCGAACGCGGATGTGGAATTTTGGAATTTGGAGCCTATGACTGACGAGGCACCCACCACCGCGGCGGGATATCTGGGCACTATTTTATTGGCCACAGTGCCTAACTTATGGCATCAAGTCATGAATCGAAAATTGTTGGATTGGGATGAGCGATTCGCAAATGCAGATGAAAAGGCGTTGGTGGCACAAGCGAATCTTAATAGTAATCAGGCGCTATTGGTGGAAGCTGGTCGAAATTATTTGCAGTCGAGAAAATCGTTGGCTGCATAACTCGAAAAGTATTCTGTAGACAGGAATGTGCTCTGTAAAAAAGGCGGCCTCAAACTACTTGTTTGAGGCCGCCTTTTTCCTTTTTTTTCCTTTTATTTCGTTTTCTTTTCCCTTTTTTTAAAAGGGTTTATTGTGGTGGTTATTTAAACCAGACATTAATCTTCAAATTTAAATAAACCATTATCGATTACGACCACATCGTCTTGGGTTTTGGTTTGGAATAAAACGTTGTTGCCTTCTTGCCACATGGAGATGGTTAATTCATCGCCGGGCATGACCGGTTTTGAAAAACGTCCTTCGATGGCTTTAAATTTTTCTGGCTGGCCTTTGCAATAAGAATTCAGCAACGCTCTTCCAGTAAATCCATAAGTACAAAGGCCGTGTAAAATCGGCCGATCAAATCCGCCTCGCTTGGCAAATTCAGGGTCGGAGTGAAGCGGATTCCGATCGCCGGAAAGGCGATAGGTGAGCGCTTGATCTTCTCTTGTTTTGTAAGTGATTTGCTTGTCAGGTGCGCGGCCGGGATCAAATTTTTCTGCTTTAGGGCCGCGATCGCCTCCAAAGCCTCCTTCGCCTCGAAGGAATACGGAGGAACGGGTTTTGAAAATTAATTCGCCGGTTTTTTTGTCGATCGAGTTTGACTCAGTGACGATGACTGCGCCGGAACCTTTGTCCCATATTTCAACGATTTTTCCTTGGCTAGTAATGATGCCATCAGTGGGAATGGGCTTTTCGAAATAGATCGCTTGTTCGCCGTGTACTAACATGGCGAAATTAAAATCACCGATTTTATTGAGCGGTACACCGCCGCCGCCAATAACGACTGCGAAAGTGGGCAGCACTTTCTGGTCTTTTTCGGTGGCGAATTCAAGTTCATCGGTGCCACAGCCAACGCCTACGGCATACAATAGGCAATCTTTAGAATCCCAGGCTCGATCCCTAGGTTCCCCTTCTAATCCAACTTTGCTTGGGTCGATCGACATAATAATCTCCTTTATTATTAAAATACTGACGAGTTGCTTTGATTTACTGCTCAATTAACCGTTAATTTAACGGCTTTATTCTGCCTTGAATTTATTTTTTGTAATGCCTTTATCTGTTGCTTTGATCAGTAAATAGACTCTCTGCTTGGGCAGGATTCGGTGATATAAAGCATCATCGTTGTAAATCAGACCCCATTGATTAGACTTTAAGTTTCGATAAATGGCAAGGGTTTGGCAATTATTGAAAGGGCCTGGTTGGCGTGGCTCTTTATCAGCCCTTTATCGGCGATTGACGCCCGTTTGATCGTCAGCTTTGGAATCAGCCTTCGGAGTTAAAATCTGTTATAATCGCGCCCGCTCACCTGTGTTGAGATCTCCGTTAATGCCGCTATATTAAAGGTGTTGTCATTAAAGGTGTGGTCTATTTTTCTATGGAAGAATAAGCCGCCTGTGGCCCATGTGAGATGTGGCGATAGTCCCCAGTTTTTAATCACCCCAAGTTTGTTGTAGAGCTTAAAGCCAGAGTATATGTATGGACATTATTGAAGTCATTAAAGAGCAAATAGAAAAAAACGATATCCTTCTTTACATGAAGGGCACTCCTCAATTTCCACAGTGCGGTTTTTCGGCCCAAGTAGTGGATCTCTTAAAGCCTGCAGGTGTTCCATTCGCTTTCGTAAATATTTTGGAAAATCCAGAGATTAGAGCCAGTTTGCCGGCTTATGCGGAATGGCCTACCTTTCCCCAGCTATGGGTGAAGGGCGAACTTGTCGGTGGTTGCGATATCATTGTGGAAATGGCGCAAAAAGGTGAATTAACGCCGTTATTGGAATCTGCTGCTCCTGAAGGGTCTGAATAAGCGTCGCTAAGAAGTGTCTGAGGGTTGAAATAGCCCTTTTTTTTACTGCGGTTTTTTAGCCGGGTTTGGTTATGCTGCTTGCCTGTATTGGTTACACTGCGTGTCTATAGTAGCGCTAGGCGAGTGCTTGGAACCTGTGTATGATGAGCGCTGTTGAGTTTTGATTCGATTGGATTTTCTAGCGCAATTGAGCGTAAGAGATTTCAACAGGGTAAATATTAGAAGTCGGTATTTTGCCGCGCTTAACCGCGGCGGCCCTGGTATAAATATTAGTTTACGATAACGCCCTTCATCACCATGAATGACTCACAGCAGAACTTATTGAATGGTTCTGAGTGGGTTGATTGGAGTGTTGGAGGCATCTTTGGGGAGAAAAGTTAATGAGCGTATTGGTTGGTAAACCCGCACCTGATTTTACTGCAGCGGCGGTCAAAGGGAATGGCGAAGTAGTTGAAGGTTTAACTCTTTCGGAAGAGATTAAGGGTAAGTACGGCCTGGTATTTTTCTATCCGCTAGATTTTACTTTTGTATGTCCTTCAGAGTTGTTAGCTTTGAATAGTCGTCTGGACCAGTTTAAAGAAAGAAACGTTGAAGTATTGGCCGTGTCTATCGATTCACATTGGACTCACAATGCTTGGCGTAATACCTCTGCTGATAAAGGTGGGATTGGCGAAGTTGGGTATACCTTAGTCGCTGATATGAATCACGAGATTTGCAAAGCTTATGACGTAGAGTCTGACGGCGGCGTGGCTTATCGTGGCGCATTCTTAATTGATAAAGAAGGTCAAGTAAGATCACAAATTGTTAATGATCTTCCTCTTGGACGTAATATTGATGAACTAATTCGTTTAGTTGACGCGTTACAATTCCACGAAGAGCACGGTGAAGTATGTCCTGCTGGCTGGAATAAAGGCGATGCGGGAATGACTGCTACTCCTGATGGTGTTGCGAACTACCTTGCTGAGAATGCAGGTAAACTGTAATACTTTGACGAAGTTGTCAGTGTAAAAAAGGCCNYTTTYKWKGKSSTKKTTTTRTGGTNKTTTTATAGTTCTKTAYAGTRTTTTTTGTAGATRGTTTGAATCTAATTGCTTCTGATAGCAGCGCTTGCTTAATATTCTTCGAGCTCTTCTTCGGGTGGATTCCAACCCCCCAGCATTTGCCATTTATTCACGATATAGCAGAATAGTTCCGCAGTGCGCAGAGTATCGTAAAGTGCAGAATGGGCTTGTTTRCTATCRAAACTAATYCCTGCRGCACCACAGGCRGTGGATAATACGGTTTGRCCAAAGGCTAGGCCTGATAAGGTGACGGTGTCGAAGGTGGAAAACGGGTGGAAGGGGACTCGTTTTATCTCGCAGCGTTCAATGGCTGCGAACAAGAAATTATGGTCGAAGGAAGCGTTGTGACCCACCAAAATCGCCCGAGTACAATTTTGTAATTTCATCTCTTTGCGAAGGCCTTTAAATAATTGATTCAGCGCTTCACTTTCACTGACGGCTTTTCGGTCGGGGCAAAAAGGATCGATGCCCGTAAACTTTAATGCCGATTCTTCTAAATTGGCGCCTTCGAAAGGGCGAATAGCGTAGTCAAATTGCTCTTTTGGCTGCAATTTTCCGAAATCATCCATGCCCAAAGTGACTGCTGCAAGTTCAAGCAATGCGTCTTTTTTGTGATTGAATCCGCCGGTTTCGACGTCAATGACCACCGGAAGAAAACCACGGAAGCGTTGAGAAATAGGGGGGATGTTATCCATTGAGTTTATAAACCAAATTGAAGCTGCTAATTATTTTTGAATCTGTATTTCGATTCGCCTGATTGGGTTGGCTGATTCTAATTGATCATAGCCGTTTTTAAACCCGTGTCATAAAACTGTGATACGAAATTATGAGGTGACACTCCAGGACACCGACTCGCCGGCACGCAGAGGAATGACTTCAGAATCCCCAAACGGTAAGCGGTCGGGGATGTGCTGGGTTTTTTTCGTCAGTGTGATTTTGTCCTGGTTGACAGGAAGATTATAGAACCGTGGGCCGTTGAGGCTGGCAAAGGACTCTAGTTGCTGTAGCGCGCCCTGTTGTTCGAAAACTTCTGCGTAAAGTTCGATCGCGTTGGCCGCGGTGTAACAGCCCGCGCAACCACAACTTGACTCCTTACTGGATTGCGTATGAGGAGCGCTGTCGGTGCCTAAGAAAAATCTGCTGTCGCCACTGGTGGCTGCTTTTACTAAGGCGTTTTGGTGGCTGTCTCTTTTTAGAATAGGCAGGCAGTAGTAATGAGGCTTAATACCCCCCACAAGCATATGATTGCGATTGTAGAGCAAGTGATGCGCGGTAATGGTGGCTGCAGTATTGGGGTTTGCAGAGGAGACATAGTCCACGGCGTCTTTAGTGGTAATGTGCTCGAAGACAAGCTTTAATTCTGGCAGTCGCAATTGCAATGGTGCCAATATTTGCTCAATAAAAATTGCTTCGCGATCAAAGATATCGATGTTGGGGGCGGTCACTTCGCCGTGCACTAGTAGCGGCACTTGCAGCTCGGCCATCTTTTCCAATACGGGGCTGAGCTTGGTTAAATCGGTGACGCCAGCGTCCGAGTTGGTGGTGGCTCCCGCTGGATAGAGTTTTAAGGCGACTACTTCGGGGGATTCATGAACCCGTATTATTTCGTCTACCGAAGTGTGGTCGGTGAGATAAAGGGTCATTAGTGGCGTAAAAGAGGCGGTATTTTGAGCCGTTTGTGGATAAATATTCTTCAGTGCTTGGTCGATTCGATTTTTGTATTCTTGCGCTAACGCAACGCTAGTCACTGGGGGAAGTAAGTTCGGCATGATGATTGCCCGGCCGAAGTATCGGGCAGTGTCTTTGAGCGTATTTTCCAACACCCCACCGTCTCTAAGGTGAACATGCCAGTCGTCTGGGCGAATGATTTGAAATTGCTTGGGTGGGTCAGTGTGTTGCATAAAATAGTGGGCTGGATCTGGAGGGTTGTGTGACGCCTGAACTGAAACGCGATGAGTTGTATGGAGCTTAGAATGCTTATGCTACCTAAAAATGCCCTTTGCGGGTATTTTTTTTACTCATTTGAATGATGCTGTGTCGTTAACGTTTGTTCCGATAAGGAAGGCGGCCAGAAAGGTTTGGCTGTGATAGGGCCCAATCTAGGGCCCTATTTAGAGCTATATTCAGAACCAGATTAGTGGGGGAATACTTCAGTGAGGCAATACTTTATTCACTGCAGCTAATAGCCGATCTGCAGTGACTGGCTTAGCAATCCAGCCGTTGGCACCGCTTTGTTTAGCCTTGCCCTTCTTGTACTCACTGCTTTCGGTGGTGAGCATCAGAATAGGGATGTCGCTGTAATGATCGATGCCTCTAAGTTTGCTGACCATATTGATTCCGGTCATGCCTGGCATATTGACGTCAGCAATCACTAAATCAACCGTTTTGGTGCGTGCAAAATTGATGGCTTCTGTGCCGTTCTCAAATAAAAATGTTTCATGCCCCGCGCTGCGCAATATGACATTCACCATGTCGCGCATTGCTTTCGAATCGTCCACTGCGAGGATTGTTGCCATGATTCCTGGGTCCTATCGCTGCTTAAATTAAACCATCCGCTCTCATAGTAAAATAATAGATTGATTTGCGCTGCTAATCCCTTTTTTGTTAAACCATCTTGATCTAAAAAGATTAATCATCGGTCCAAATACCGCTTAAGTCCTTAAGGCGCGGGTCGATAGCTATAGGAAGTAAGCTCAATAACAGCAACGTTAGAACGTCTGCTCATAGGGGTCGAATCAGCGGCTTGTTAAGGAGTTTCACCGGTATTTTACGGATAGCGCTTGGGAGAGGCAGCCAATGCATGTGAGTCACTCGGGTCGATGGGATTGTTTGCATTTTGTGAGTGTGTCAGTGCTTAGTTTATGCCTGCTCATTGTTGGGCTATCCAGCCAAGCTCACAATTACCGCGCTCGTCTTGATGTAGCGGAGTGGCATTTAGAGACGAGCCGATTAGAGTGCCGATTGTGGCAGAATATTCCCGTTTATGGGGATGCAATTTTCCGCTATAAGGCGGGTGAGCTGCAGACCTTTTTTCTGCAATCTAAGCGTATTGTATCGCCTGTAGGGGATGCTCAGATTAAAGTCATTGCCCCTGATTGGTTGCCCGGCATTGCCGCCCATGATGTAGGAGTCGTGGGCACTCAACGAGGTCGCGTCCCTGTCACCATTGGGGCAGAGATGTCGGCAGAATTACTCGCCGAGCTTCAAGAGGGTATGTTTCCGACCATCATTCATAACGGCTGGTTTCCAGAACATGAAGTTAAAGTAGACATTTCCTCGGTTAATTTTAAACAGGCTTATCAAGCTTACGTGCTCTGTCTTTCGGATTTATTGCCCGTTAATTACGATCAAATTTCTCGTTCTACCGTCTTGTTTGATACGGATCATTGGAAGCTCAGCGCTGCTATGAAAGGGCATTTAGAAATGGTGGCGGAATACGTCAACGTGGATTTCAGCGTGGATAAGATCTACGTCGATGGTCATACGGATGACCGCGGGCGTAAGGGCTATAACTGGGAGTTATCCCGAAAAAGAGCCTTAGTCGTGCAGGACTATCTGATCAAGCTGGGAGTGGATCCTAACCGAGTCGTGATGCGTTATCACGGCAAGCGCTATCCCATCAACACCAACGCCAGCATTCGCCAGCGCAGCAGGAATCGTCGAGTGACCTTAAGGCTATTGCGCTCTTAAATCCAAGCCCCTTTAACTCAGGCTCCTTTTACTCCAAAACTGCCTTTGAATCAGTGTTCTAGAAAGAAACCCCTATTTAAGGAGTGAGCCTACTTGTTTTGGATTTAGCATCTCTGGGGAAAAGGGGTAGAATAGCGCCCAATTAATGACTAGCGTTGGGATGGTGACGAATAAATGTCGGATATTAAGAAAGTAGTGTTAGCGTATTCTGGTGGCTTGGATACCTCGGTCATCGTGAAATGGTTGCAGATTGAGTATGACTGTGAGGTCATCACCTTTACGGCTGATATTGGTCAAGGCGAAGAGGTTGAGCCGGCGCGAGCAAAAGCACAAGCCATGGGCATCGAGCAAATATACATAGAAAATCTCTGTGAAGAGTTTGTTGCCGACTACGTTTATCCTATGTTCCGTGCCAATGCGGTGTATGAGGGGGAGTATTTGCTAGGCACGTCCATCGCTCGCCCCCTGATTGCCAAGCGCTTGGTTGAGATTGCTGAGGAAACCGGCGCTGATGCTATCTCTCATGGGGCGACTGGTAAGGGCAATGACCAGGTTCGCTTTGAGCTGGGGGCTTACGCGCTGCAACCGGGCATTAAAGTGATTGCACCGTGGCGTGAGTGGGACCTTAGTTCCCGTGCGTCGTTGTTGGATTATGCTGAAAAGCATGAAATTCCCATTGAGATGAAACGCGGTAAAAAGTCTCCTTATTCCATGGATGCAAACCTGCTGCATATTTCTTATGAAGGGGATATTTTAGAAGACCCTTGGAATGAGCCGGAAGAATCCATGTGGCGTTGGACTAAGGCGCTTGAAAATACCCCTGATGAACCTTGTTATTTAACCTTGGGTTATGAAAAAGGCGACTTGGTAGCCATTGATGGCGCTCCAGCTTCTCCTGCTCAGGCCTTGACCTTGTTGAATAAAATTGGCGGCGAGCACGGCATTGGCCGCTTAGATATTGTAGAAAACCGTTACGTCGGTATGAAGTCTCGAGGTTGTTATGAAACACCGGGCGGCACGATTTTATTAAAAGCGCATCGTGCCATCGAGTCAATCACCTTGGATCGCGAAGCGGCTCATTTGAAAGATCAGTTGATGCCTCGCTATGCGGAAATTATTTATAACGGCTATTGGTGGTCTCCTGAACGGCAAGCGATCCAAGCGTTAGTGGATGAAACTCAGAAAGTGGTGAATGGAAACGTCCGGCTGAAGTTATTTAAAGGCAACGTGATGGTGGTCGGCAGAGAGTCAGAGTCTGATAGCTTGTTTGACGAAAGCATTGCGACTTTTGAAGAGGACTCCGGTGCCTATGATCAACAAGATGCTGCAGGCTTTATTAAATTGAATGCGCTGCGTTTGCGAATCGCCGCCAATCGAAATAGAAAATTCTAATGGTGTAAGTTTTAATAACTCTGCGTTATTGGGCGGGTTTCATCGCTGGTAAAGGATTGCTGGCTTGAGCCTGTCCTTATTTTATTTCTGTGTCTATTGTTGTGTTTATTTTTCCCCTCCCTCTGAATCTTTAGTCTGATGGATTTTCCGTTGTCCTGCTTTTATTAATGGGCTTCTATCGGCTTGATTGTTGGTATTAAATTTATTGTTTTATTCTATCTCTGATATCGAGGGTATCGATGCTGCAGTGTACTTTATAGCGTCTATACTTCTAATCAAGGGTTCTCTGTTGAAAGCATTTGTTGAAGACAAGGCTTGAAAACATGAGTAAGTTTTCTCCTGTAGAGCTGATGGATTGCCAGTTCGCACTGAGTATATGAGCAAGAACGACTTAGACAGAAGTAAAAAAGAGTTAGTTGCCGAGTTGGAAAGCTTACGGTTGACTCAGTCGCAGGTGGTTGATCGAGCGAAGCAACTCGTGAGCTTGCAAACCAAGTTCCAGTCGCTGCTCAATGATGCCGATGATGCGATTATTATATTTACCTCCGAGGGATTGATTGAGTCCTTCAATCGTAGTGCTGAACGAATTTTTGGGGTTTCTGAAATTTCGGTGCTATACCGCACTGCGGAACGCCTTCTGCCTTGCCCAAAAGATTATGGGACCGACGTCCCTCGTTTCCTAAAAGATTACCAAGAACAAAAAATTAATCAGGAAGAGTCACCTTTTTACGCGATTCGTGGCAACGGGGAGGAATTCCCAGCGACGATTGCCATTAAGGAAATTCGACCGGAAGATTTGGTCCTGTTTAACGACGATGGACTCGCGAGTACAGCGGGGGATGTGGACGGGGTTTTTCTCTGTGTTGTGCGTGATGTCACTGAGCAAATAAAAATTCGAGAGACATTGATTCAGGCGAAAGAAGCGGCGGAGTCTGCATCGAGAGCCAAATCACAATTTTTGGCCAACATCAGTCACGAGATAAGAACGCCAATGCATGGCGTGCTAGGCATGTTAGCGTTAGCGCTTAATCACCCCAGCGTAGATCCGGAGCTCAAAGGGATTTTAGAAATATCCCACCATGCGGGCGAAAACTTGCTGGATTTGCTGAATGGTATGTTGGAGTTTTCTCAACTTGATTCCGATGGCATCAGTCTGCAAAGTATTGAATTTAATTTAAGGTATGTGCTTGATGACGTTGCGGAGTTAATGTCAGAAGAAGCACATAAAAAAAATGTCGACATAGTGACCTTGGTCTGCCCCACGGTGCCCGAAGTGGTTTGGGGCGACCCCACGCGATTCCGTCAAATCATAGTGAACCTGTTAAGCAATGCAGTGAAGTTCACGAATGAAGGGCGTGTTGTGGTGCGAGTGACAAGTCTTGGTATGCGTGACGGGCAGAGTGTCGTGCGCATGGAGGTGAGTGATACCGGGATTGGTATTTCGGAAGATCAGCTAGACAAGATCTTTCACTTGTTTGCTCAGGCAGATGAATCCAATACGCGCTCCAAAGGAGGCAGTGGCATTGGCTTAGCCCTCACGAAGCAGTTGGTGGAGTGCATTGGTGGTCGAATTTATGTGTTTTCACGTTTAGGGCAAGGCTCGACGTTTGGTTTTACCTTGCCACTAAAACCTGGGGTGCAACCAGAAGTGGACATGGATGGCGTGACGGACGCGCGGGTTTTGCTTGCGGATACATCCATATACGATTACGAAGCGATGACGCAATATTTTAAAAGTTGGCAAGTGGAATGGGACAGAGCCAGCGGTGAAAAGCAAATCGTCGATTGTTTATTGCATGCCATTAAAGATCGAATGCCATTTGATATCTTGCTGATAAGTTGCGAGGGCATTATGGGTGGGCGAGAAAAAATATTGCATACGTTGGCTTCTTTTGAAGAGCTTAAAGATTTAAAGTTAATCTTGCTTAATACTCGCGCCGGACGCCACTCTAATCTAGAGGATCACGTAGTCAATGCGTACGCTCGTTTATCAAAGCCAATTCGTAAAGAAGCGCTTTATGAATGCATTGGCTCCTTGCTTGAGAAAGCGGAACCCAGTGCGGATGGGCAAGTTGTTGTCAGCGAAAAGCTTAAAAAATATGGGGCGAGCCGGAATACACAAGTTTTGTTGGTTGAGGATAATAAGGTCAATCAACTGGTTGCCGTTGGAATGATGAAGAAGATGGGGGTTCAAATTGAAGTGGCAAACAACGGCATCGAAGCGGTTGAGGCCGTAAAGGAAAAACAATTTGATCTGATTTTTATGGATTGCCATATGCCCATAATGGATGGATACGAGGCAACTCGAGATATTCGAGCAATGGAAACTGGCGGACAGCATGTGCCTATAATCGCGTTGACCGCCAACTGTGTTCACGATAATGAAGCTTATTGTTTAGAGGTGGGAATGGATGATTACATGCAAAAGCCGTTTAAACTTCATGAGCTGGAGAGTACTCTTCATCGTTGGGCGGGTGCATCACAGGGAGATACGCCGAACGCTGGTTAGGTAGCGTTTCAAGATAATAAAAATACTAAAGAATAAAATCGATAGGCCATTAAAATTTAGATTAATTCTGGGGGCAATAGACAGGACTTAGAGCATGCAGTATCGTCGCCCAGAAATACTCATAGTGGATGATCTTGAAGAAAATCGAAAGGTATTATCCGACAACCTGAGTTCGATTGATGCGGATATATATCGAGCTAGCTCGGGCAGCGAAGCGCTTGAATTAGTTGCAAAACACGATATCTCCATGGTGATATTGGACACTGAAATGCCGGAAATGAACGGCTTTCAGGTGTTGAATCAATTGTCTTCCAATGAAGAGACGCAGCATATACCGGTGATTTTGTTGGTGAGTCAGCTTTCCCACGAAAAGCAGAGGCTGTACGGCAATATTGTTAGTTTAATTGACATAGTCTACAAGCCGATAAATCAGCAATTATTTATCGCAAAAATAAAAAAATATCTGCAATTACACCAGTATCGCGAGGTCGTTAAACATCGCCATGATGAGAACGAAAAACTCTTAAAAGCGATCCATGAAGGCGTGCTGGGGATCGACAGCAAAGGCATTATCCTGTTTGCCAACGCTTCTGCCGGTCGCATGTTGGGAACCAACCCTGCACAGTTGTTGGGAGTCTATTTAGAAACGTTATTGGAGGAACCGCACCATAAAGCCATTTCAGAATGGAGTGACCATCCGATTCGTAAAGCCTGTTTAGATGGCAACATATTACATGTCAAAAATTCTAGTTTTCGTTGTAAAGATGGTTCCAAATTCAAAGCCTCCTTTGCTGCCGTGCCTGTGAGCGATATGGAGGGTATGGAAATTATTTTTGCGTTTAAAGAAATTGCAGCCGATAAAAAAGGCGATGAAAAATTATCGGAGCTGGCACATCGCGATCATTTAACCGGTTTGCCGAATCGAGTGCGTTGCGAAGAAATAATTGAACAGTCCATCGCTAGAGCCAAAGAAAAAAATGAAAGTATGGCGGTGCTGATTTTAGATTTAGATCATTTTAGAAATATTAATGAGAGCCTGGGCCATGAAATGGGCGACAAGCTGATAAAGGATGTGGTAGAACGATTAAAGTTGGCGGTGAGAGAAACTGATGCCATTGGTCGAATGGGTGGTGATCAGTTTCCATTAGTGGTTGACGGAATTAAGCGTCCCGAGGACGCGGCTGGGGTCGCTCATAAAATTCAAGACCAATTGAGTAAGCCGTTTTTGCTAGAAGGACATGAAATATCGATCAGTGCGAGTATTGGCATTGCAACATTTCCTGCCTGCGGTGATACGGCAGCTGAATTAATTAAAAACGCTGATACTGCTGCCAGTCGAGGAAAACTCTTTGGTGGCAATAACTATCAGTTTTTTAACGTAGAAATGAACACCTTAAGTATTGATCGATTGGAGTTGGAAAGTCAGCTTCATTATGCGATAGATCGTAACGAATTGACTGCGAAAGTACATCGTATGTGTCATTTGGAAACGGATAATTTAGGGGGCTATAAACTGGATGTAGTGTGGAATCATAGTAGTAAAGGGGCGATTGAAGGAACTGCCTTTCGTGAGTTAGTGGATTGCACGGGCATGCAGGTTCCGATTGGAAAGTGGTCTTTGAAAACGGGATTTAGCGAGTTTAAAAAGGGCATTGAATCGGGAACGTTGTCAGAAGATCAAACCTTGATGATCGATTTGGCTGCGGTTCAACTGATGCAAAAGGATTTCGTCACCGATGTGCTGGAGGATGTTCAACGTTATAATCTAAGCGCGAAAAAAATTATTTTTCTATTTGAGGAAAATGCGGTTTTAAATCGAACTCACGATTGCCGTAAAATTATTGAAACATTGCATCAAAAAGGATTTAAAATTGCCATTAATAATTTTGGTTCCGGATTCGCTTCGCTGTCACTGATTCAATCGATACCGGTTGATTATATTGTCATCGGCACAGTATTCTCGGAAATGACATCGTCCAATAAAACTCAAGTGATCGTGAAATGTTTGGTGGAAATGGCGCGTCAATTGAATATTATAGTGGTTGCCCAGTCGGACATTAACGTCTCTCGCTCATTGTTGAGTGAAGTTGGAATCGATTATTTATTGGAGTAAAAAAACTTCTGCCTCTTAACTTTCTAGTAGCACGCTAAAATTCTAGAAATAGTTATTTCCGCTACGCCCGTTATTTACTCTCTCCCCTGTGTCAGGCTTGTTGTCGCCGCAACGCTTCGCCTCATTATCGTTTCATCGTCATTACCGCACACCTTCGTCATTGTCGCCCCCCCTCGCTGTTACTGCACACCACAGTCATTACAGCACGCCATCGTCATTACCGCACACCACCGTCATTCCCGCGAAGGCGGGAATCCATATTAATAATGGCCTCATCATTTGAATCTTGGGCATGCCCTTTTTAATTTGTACATAAAGCTGGCGTGGGTTTGAGTTTATAGTTTTAAAGCCGATGGATTCCCGCCTTCGCGGGAATGACGGTGGTGTGCGGTGATGAGGGACGGTGTGCGGTAACAATGGACGGTGTGCGGTAACGATGGAAGGGCGGTTACGGTAATAAGGGACGGTGTGTGGTATTGGCGGATGTGATATGCGGTAACGGCGGGCGGGAGAAGCATTCAGGCGGTTTGATAGGGTCAGGCATCAGAGTATACTGATGGATTTTATTGATCATCAGTATATAAGCTAAAGCAATTTATAAGGAGGGCTCGATGCGTATTTTACACACCATGCTTAGAGTGGGGAATTTAGATCAGTCGATTGAATTTTATACCGACGTGTTGGGCATGACTCTGTTGAGAAAAAACGATTATCCCGAGGGCGAATTTACCTTGGCGTTTGTGGGGTATGGATCAGAGGGGGATTCGTCCGTTATCGAGTTGACCCATAATTGGGGCACTTCAGATTACGATATGGGAAATGCTTTTGGCCATATCGCCATTGCAGTGCCCGACGTGTACCAAGCGTGTGAAAAGATTCGAGAAAAAGGCGGGCAAATCGTTCGAGAACCTGGGCCGATGAAGCATGGCAGTACTATTCTGGCGTTTGTAAAAGACCCCGACGGGTATATGATCGAATTGCTGGGAAGAGCTTCAGAATAGTCATTAGAACAAAGTTTACCAATTCTTCATTAAGGATTTCCTGCTTTACTATTTTGGGAGCGTCACGGAATGGCCTACTATCAATTAGAAAAACGTAACGCGGTGTTTATTCTCACGATGATCAACGGCGCTGAGGATAATGCGCTGACGATTGAGGTGGTGCGGGAGTTGAATGATTACCTGGATGAGGTGGAGAATTACCAGGGCAGTGCGGCGTTGGTGCTGACCAGTAGTGATCCGAAAACTTGGTGCACAGGAATGAACCTGAAATGGTTTGCTCAGCAGAAAGCTGATGTGATGGCGGAATTCGCGCCGTTACTTGAATCCACCTTAGTGCGCATTGCTTTGCTGAATTTACCCACCATTGCTTGTATTACAGGGAATTGTTATGGCGCCGGGGCTATTATGGCCTGCACCTTTGATTTTCGCTTAATGCGAGAAGACCGGGGCAGGTTCTGTATTTCTGCGATTAACCAGCGCATGCCAATTTCTCAAACCATGATTGAAGCAGTCAAATTATTACCCTCTCCCCATGCTGCTCAGGAGCTAACGTTAACCGGAAGGGCGTATGGCGGGATTGATTGTTTGCCCAGAAATATTGTTGACGCCATATATCCGCAACAAATATTGTTGGATAAAGCCATTGAGTTAGGCGAGGAGCTGGCGGAGAAAGATCGTGTTACCTACACGCACTTGAAAAGAGGGTTGCGGAAGAACTTGGCGTCGTGGGACAAAGCTAAAAAAGGTAATAAGCTAGCAGGCCCTCAATAATAATCTTGACGCTATAATTTCAGAAAATAAACCTGATGCAAGTTGATTCAATTATTGAATTAAATCCCCCATTCGAACGATATTATCTTCAGCCTCCGACATAATTCGAGCAATAATTTCTTTAGCTGATAGAATTTCATGGATGCCTCCCGCGCCCTGTCCTGCGGGCATGCAGGCTTTATCTGGATCAATGTCACTGTCCAATCCTGCAAGCAATCCCATCGTCGCGTTCTGCACGCTCACCAACATTTGTTGGGGGAACGGTTTCAGGTCTTCAGGTCGTTTGGACCAATCGTCGACGTAGTCATTTCGAATCACACGCATGGGTTTGCCCGAATAGCACCGTGAAATGACGGTTTGGTCGCTTTCGGTTTCGAGAATTTGTTGTTTATAAACCAGCGCTGCGTGGGCTTCTTCGGAGGCGATAAAACGAGTGCCTATCCAAGCGCCCTGTGCTCCGAACGCCAACGATGCGGTGAGCCCTCGGCCGTCAAAAATGGCCCCTGCGGCAATGACAGGCACGTCCACAGCATCGACGATCTGTGGAATCAGTGCCATGCCGGCAACTTGTCCTGTGTGTCCGCCGCCTTCCGTGCCTTGAGCAATGACCACGTCGCAGCCGGCGTTGGCGGCATCCACTGCGTGGGCCACCTTGCCGCACATGCTCATGACTTTAACGCTGGCTTCGTGGCATTTTTCAATGACACGTCGAGGCACCCCTAAGCCACCGATGAAAGACGTTGCGCCTTCATCGATGATGACATCAATGGCGGCGTCCACTTGCTCTGGAATTGCCACCAGTAAATCCACCCCAAATGGTTTGTCGGTGATTTCTTTCACCTGGATCATTTGTTCTCGTATTTGCTCTGGCGGCACACCTGCCATGCCTAGCGTTCCGTACCCCCCTGCGGCGGAGACCGCCGCACA
>NVTH01000046.1 GCA_002401525.1 Moraxellaceae bacterium
GTTATCGTCGAACTTACCACCGGCGTGTAGCACGGTCATGATGACTTCGGCAGCGGAAACCCCTTCCTCTTCATGGATATCAACAGGGATTCCTCGTCCATCGTCAGCAGTGGTGATCGATTCATCTTCGTGAATAGTCACTCTTACTTCGGAGCAATAACCTGCTAAGGCCTCATCAATCGAGTTATCCACTAACTCAAATACCATATGATGCAAACCTGTCCCATCATCGGTATCACCAATGTACATTCCAGGGCGCTTACGCACAGCATCAAGTCCTTTTAGAACTTTGATACTGGTCGAATCATAGGTGTTTTCTTCGCTCATATTCACTCCAACTGCATATAAGATAAACTACACATAAGATAAATTACACGTAAGAATAAACTACACGTAAGGTAAGTACGCGTAAGGTAGTACACGTAAGATCTTTAATTAAACTCATTCACTGTCCAACAAAACCCCATGTTCCACGTGGAACGTTTTAAAGGGTTTTCCCTCTAATGCAGGAAGTAACAAATCTGGGGAAACCGCCGTAATAAAAACTTGCGAAGAGAGAGCTTGGAATATCTCACAAAGCTTTTTCTGGTTTTCTAAATCTAATTCTGCGGCTAAATCATCCACGAGGAAAACACATGTTTTACCGGTGGTTTGCTGAAGTAACTCGGCTTGCAGACACTTCAGGACGCAAACCAAAATTTTTTTCTGGCCGCGAGATAAAACTTCATCTGCGGAGCGCCCGTCTACTTTAATCTTAATATCAGCTTTGTGGGGACCGTACTGAGTATAACCCAATTTAACGTCTCTCTCGCGACTATTTCTAAAAGCTTCAATTAAATCAAGGTCATCGGGCCACCCTTTTAACAACCTAAATTGCAGGGACAAACCGGGAATTAAGTTACTGTATTTCTGTTCAAAGAACGCTTTAAATTGATCCAGATACTCTACTCGGGCACGAAGAATATTTTCTGAACATTTATTGATCTCATTATCCCAAATCAATAACTCTTTGTTCGCCCGCTCAAGATCACCAGCTTGCAACTTCTTCAGTATAGCGTTTCGATGCCGTAACAATTTTTGGGCGTCTCTCCACCAATTAATAAATTGAGGTTCCACGTGGAACACACCCCAATCCAAAAATTTTCTGCGCCCATTAGCGCTCCCCTCTATCAGCTCAATAGAGGAAGGTGTGATCACTTGAAGAGGTAGATGATTGGCTAATTCTGCAGCGCTTCGAGCATTTTCGCCATTAATACGCACTAGATGTTCACCCGAACGATTTTTTGAAATTCCTAAGCGTACACTCGGTGAATCATATTCGCAGACCTTACCAAATACTTCACAACTGGGATTTAAATGAGTGATGTATTGCGCAGGCTGATTTGAACGAAAAGACCGCCCTACTCCTAGCAAATTAATCGCTTCAAGAAGACTTGTTTTGCCGCTTCCATTCGGTCCACAAATTAAATTAAAACTTGGAATTGGGCTAAGCTCTAGGTCAGACAAGTTGCGGACGTTATTAATATGAAGTAATTCAATCCGCATAAAAACTTATCCGCCTAGGCGAAGAATACTAATGTAAAACGGCCATTAAAGACGACCATTAAAGACGCATGGGCATCACTACATAGAGTGATTCTTCATTATCTTGGCCATAGATAATGGCACTAGAGTTTGAGTCAGCAATATCGAACACTACCTGCTCTTCTTTAATCGCATTCAACACATCGAGCAAATAACTGACGTTAAAGCCCACTTCGATAGGATCTCCCTCGTAGGTTACGCTGACTTGTTCTTCAGCTTCTTCCTGCTCCGGGTTATTGGCGGTAATTTGAATTTGGTCATTGCTGACGAGTACTCGAATGCCTCTGTATTTCTCATTGGAAAGTATTGCTACGCGATTCAGTGCTTGCCGCAGCTCTTCCCGATTGGCAAAAATCTTTCGATCGCTGCGTTTCGGCAAAACCCGCATGTAATCGGGGTATTTCCCGTCCACCAACTTGGAGGTAAAAGTAAATGAAGCGGTGACGACTCTTAAATGATTTGTACCAATCGCAATTCGCACAGGTTCAATGTAATCACTTAAAACACGAGAAAGCTCGAGCACGCCTTTACGAGGCAAAATAATTTGCTCAACATCAGTGCCCGCAAAATCGATCGCGACATCAGCCAATGCTAATCGATGGCCGTCAGTTGCCACACTGCGGATATGCCCTTCTGACACTTCCAGCAACATGCCATTTAAATAATGACGAATATCTTGTTGAGCCATAGAAAAAGCTGTTTGGCCTAAAATCCCAATAAAACTTTGCGGATCCATGGAAAAATCCAACAAACCCACGGTTTCTTCTAAGTTCGGAAAATCAACAGCAGGCAACGTAATCAGTGAAAACCGGCTTTTACCGGCCTTCACTACCAATTTTTGCTCTACCTGGGACACAGTGATTTCACTGCCGGGTGGCAAAGATTTACAGATATCCAACAACTTTCGAGCCGGAACCGTAATTTCCCCTGGGACCACTTCGCCACTCAAAGAAATTTTAGCGACTAGCTCTATTTCTAAATCAGTGCCGGTTAAACTCAATTGATCAGCGTCAGCCACAATCAATACGTTCGACAATATGGGTTGAGTTTGTTTCCGCTCAACCACACCAGAAACCTGTTGTAATGGCCTCAATAACTCGTCTCTATTGACGCTAAACTTCATAGATTGTCCGTCCGTATCGAAAAATTAGCGTTTCAAAAAACTCTAATAATAAACCTAAGTTGTTAATATTCTTAATAAATTACTATAATCTTCACACACAGCTAGGTCCGCGTCACGCAGCTCTTTAATCTTTCGACAAGCGTGCAATACAGTAGTGTGGTCTCTACCCCCAAACGCATCGCCAATCTCTGGCAAGCTGTGATTAGTGATTTCTTTAGCCAATGCCATGGCTATTTGACGTGGCCTGGCCACAGATCGACTGCGACGCTTAGAATGAATGTCAGCAATCCTAATCTTAAAATATTCAGCTACGGTTTTTTGAATATTCTCAATACTGACTAATTTATCCTGCAACGCTAATAAATCTTTCAGCGACTCTTTAACAAAATCAGTGGTAATGGCTTCGCCGGTAAAATGCGCGTTGGCAATCACCCGTTTTAAAGCGCCTTCCAACTCTCGAACGTTAGAGCGTATTCGCTGCGCAATGAAAAACGCCGCCCCATGGGGTAAATCAATCCCCGCTGATTCTGCTTTTTTCATCAAAATCGCGACTCGGGTTTCAAGTTCTGGGGGCTCAACCGCCACCGTTAATCCCCACCCAAAACGGGACTTCAACCTTTCTTCTAAGCCATTAATTTCTTTTGGGTACTTATCACAGGTTAAAATCATTTGCTGGCCACCTTCAAGCAACGCATTGAAGGTATGGAAAAACTCTTCTTGAGATCTTTCTTTGCCAGCAAAAAACTGGATATCATCGATCAGCAAGGCATCCACCGAGCGATAAAAGCGCTTAAATTCATTAATGGCGTTGATTTGCAGGCCTTTTACCATATCCGCCACAAAACGCTCCGAGTGAAGGTAAACCACCTTCGCTTGAGGGTTTTTTTCAGCAATATAGTTGCCCACCGCTAACATTAAATGGGTTTTACCCAGTCCCACCCCACCGTATAAAAATAACGGGTTGTAGACCCTGCCAGGGTTTTCGGCGATTTGCATAGCCGCCGCTCTAGCGAGTTGGTTGGACTTGCCTTCGATAAAGTTATCAAAATTATAGAGCGGGTTTAAATTGCTCTTATGATTAATGGTGCCACCAACATTAACTTCTCTAGTGCCGGTGTTGTTAGCGCTAGAATGGTTATTGTTCTGATAATAAGGCTTTCTACTGACCGCACTATTACCACTGGCAGCACCCTGCCCCCCGCCACGGCCTGCTACAGCTGTTGCAGGCGCTTTTCGCCCTTCACTACCCGCACTGGCTCGACTGCCAATTTCTAAATGAACGCGAGGCGCTCCACCTTCAGACAATTCAGCTAAAATTTCGCTGATTCGTGTGAGGTATTTATCAGAAACCCAGTCCAACACAAAACGGTTGGGTGCAAGCAATTTGAAGCAATTCTGCCCCTCATCAACTACCTGCAACGGACGAATCCAAGTATTAAATTGTTGCGAAGTAAGGTCGTCTTGAAGACGGTCCAAACACCTATCCCAAAGTGAACTTCCCACCCAGTCCCCTCGTGCTGACCAAAAGATTAAGAGGGGGAATTTTATACTTGTTGATAGAACGACGCTAGCTTAATTTGAAAGCTTTTTCAGGGGTATTAAACAAAAAAAACCAAACCATTAAAGGCTTAAAAACGTTTAAACCCGACAATATCAACGTTATTCGAATTATTAAGCTGTTGATATCTACTTGAACTACGGGGATAAAAAATCAAAGTTAGAAAAACTGGTTTTTTTTGTACACATTTCTACACATTCATTCAGCGTTTATCCCTGCATATAAGCAGCACTTACACACTCCTTAGTCAAGCGTTAAATTTCTTTTTAATCAAAGGTTTAAATCGCTTATCCACAGAAATATCGCTCAGTAATAGTAGTAATAATAACTAATCTTTTATATATAAACTATATTATTACTATTAATAACTTAATTAGGATTAAATCCTCAGCCGAATTGACATCGCTAGTGCTCTGCCTTAGAATTTCGCGGCTTTGTGCAAGACAATTCATTGCTAATTTTAGGAACCGCAGGAAATGAAAAGAACTTTTCAACCCAGTAACTTGAAGAAAAAACGTACTCACGGATTTCGTGCTCGAATGGCTACAAAAAATGGCCGCTTAGTCCTTGCTCGTCGAAGAGCAAAAGGGCGCAAAAGTTTAACCGTCTAGGAGAGCTTACGAATCTTGGATGGGTTTGGGTTTTCAAAACAGTTGCGTCTCAACACCCCAAAAGACTACCAACGTGTATTTAACGATGTTCAGCTAAAAAGCGGCGAGAAAGCGTTTCTCTGTCTCGCTAAAGCCAACGACCTCGCTTATCCTCGATTGGGATTGATTGCTCCTAAAAAACACCTTAAGTTGGCGGTGGATAGAAATAGAGTGAAACGGATTGTGCGGGACTCATTTCGATTAAATCAACACGATTTAGTGGGTTTGGACATTGTTGTTCTGGTTCGAAGTAAATATTTGAAAGAGCTGTCCAGCCAGCGCCAATTAGCCCTTCTTGAAGGCCACTGGTCACGTTTAATCTCAAAATTCTCTCAGCGCGAGCTGGAATTTAAGGGATGAATTCCAGCTTTTAGAGTTAGATCTTAGGGTGCAATAATGCTGGATTCGACGTCTCGCTTGGGGCTTTGAATGATTAAATTTCTAATAGTGAGCTTGATTAAAGGTTATCAATTAGTCATTAGTCCTTTGCTTGGGCCTCGCTGTCGTTTTTATCCCTCTTGCTCTTGTTATGCCATCGAAGCCATCCAACTTCATGGTTTGATGCGTGGTTCCGCTTTAGCTGTGCGTCGATTATGCCGCTGTCACCCTTGGCATGAGGGGGGCGTTGACCCTGTTCCTGAAATTAATTGCTCCAATAAGAAACATAAATGAAATTTTTTGAAAATTTAGATTTTAAGCAAATTGCACTTTGGTCCACTTTAGCGATTCTTGGGTTGATGTTGGTGATTCAATGGAGTGAAGATTTTAAGCAAGCGGATGAATTGGCCAATCGTAGCCTTGAATCAGATTATCCAGCCTTCAACTCTTTTTCCGAACCAGTCGCTGCCGTATCTAAAACCGCGGGTCAGAGATTTGAATCCGAATTCCCTACGGCCGTTTCAGAACAGTCCTTTTCCGAACATGAGTCCAAGGACAGTGATTTACCTCAGGTAATCACCTCTGCTGAAATTCCTGCTTTAGACCAGCCCCAATCGAATCCGAATTATAATTTTATCCGTGTTCGCACCAATGTGGTCGACGTGGTGATTAACCCGGTGGGCGGGGACATTGAACGCATTGATTTACTTCAGTACCCCAACGCCAAAGACACCCCGGACATTCCGTTTACGTTATTAGAAAACAGCAATGGCCGATTGTATGTGGCTCAGAGCGGTTTAGTAGGGCCTTCTGGACCCGATGCCTCGGCTGAAGGGCGTCCCGAATACGTTGCAGACGCTAGTCAATTTTTTATGTCGGAAGGGGAGGAGCAGTTAGAAGTTGCTCTGGAAGTAGAAATCGACGGCGTATTGTATGAGAAAATATTTACGTTTCATCGCTCTAGCTACCTGATTGATGTAAAACACGTCATTCATAATCGTAGTAATCAGGTTTGGACCGGTAATCTATTTGCGCAAATAAAGCGTGATAACTCCGAAGGGCCTGCCAGTAGCGGTATGGGTATGAAACCGTTTTTAGGGGCGGCTTATTGGAGTGAAGAAAAGCCTTACAATAAAATCGATATCGATGATTTCGAAGAAGATAAAGTAAAACAAAAAACCACTGGCGGCTGGCTGGCCTTGGTGCAGCACTATTTTGTGGGTGCTTGGGTGCCGGAAGCTGGGCAAGACTACTTGTATGAGACACGAGTCAGTGGTGGCAATAATATTATCAGTCTAACGGGTGCGAGCACCGTGGTTGACCCGTCTCAAAGCACGACCTTTAAAAGCCAATTTTACGCCGGCCCGAAAATATTAAACATTCTTGAAGAGATCTCTCCGGGTTTGGACTTAACCATTGATTTTGGTTGGCTCTGGTTTATCGCTAAAAATCTTTTTTGGATGCTAGATAAAATTCACGGTGTGGTGCAGAACTGGGGTTGGTCGATTATTTTATTAACCTGTGGCATTAAAGCGATTCTGTTTCCGTTGTCGGCTAAAAGTTACACCTCGATGGCGAATATGCGCCGAATTCAGCCTGAAATGACTCGTTTAAAAGATTTATACGGCGACGATCGCCAAAAGATGTCTCAGGAAGTAATGCAGCTGTATAAAAAAGAGAAAGTTAATCCGCTTGGAGGCTGTCTACCCATTCTGGTGCAGATGCCGATCTTTATCGCGCTCTATTGGACGTTGATGGAAAGTGTTGAGTTACGTCAGGCAGAATTTATGTTCTGGTTGGATGACTTATCGCAAATGGATCCGTATTTCGTGTTGCCGTTAATTATGGGTGCGACGATGTTTTTTCAGCAGAAGCTTAACCCAGCTCCAGCTGATCCAATGCAGGCCAAGGTGATGCAAATCATGCCCATCATGTTCACCTTTTTCTTCCTGTTTTTCCCTTCAGGCTTAGTGCTTTACTGGGTAGTGAATAACTTATTGTCGATTATTCAACAAGCGGTCATTACCAAGCGCATTGAAGCTCAGGCGAAGGTTTAGTTTTTAGAAGTCCTTAGCTTGAAAAAATCTAGTTTTAAAAAGGTCGTTATACCATCGATCCGGGTTCACCATCGCTAGATCTTGGTTGACCTAATTTAATGTGAGCCTAAAGAGTTTGAAGGATACTATCGTTGCAATTGCTACTCCACCGGGTCGAGGTGGGGTAGGCATTATTCGAATTTCTGGCCCTGAAGCGACGCTCAAATCCATTAGTTTAGAGTTACTCGAAAACACTTCTAAAAATCCTCGTCAATTTTCTTTTGAACCCCGCCAAACTTATTTTCGCCGTGTTGTGGATTCCCTGAATCGAGTCATTGACGAAGGCTTAGTGATCTATTTCGCCGCGCCAAGTTCTTTTACCGGTGAGCATATTCTCGAATTTCAAGGCCATGGCGGTCCGGTGGTGATGGACGCGGTACTGCAACGTGCAGTGCAGTTGGGGGCTCGCTTAGCGCGGCCAGGTGAATTTTCAGAGCGGGCTTTTCTAAACGATAAAATCGACTTAGTGCAAGCCGAAGCAATCGCGGATTTAATTGATAGTTCGTCACAACAAGCTGCGCGCTGTGCTGTGCGATCTCTACAAGGGGTGTTTTCAAAGAAAATTCACGCCCTAAACGAATTACTGATTCTTTTACGCACCTACACCGAAGCCTCCATCGATTTCCCGGAAGAGGAAGTAGATTTTTTATCCAATAGCCAAGTTGCCATTCAACTGACTGAATTAATGGATCAATTAGCGTTAATTCGCAATGAAGCTTGCCAGGGAAGTGTGATTAACGAAGGCATTAATGTCGTGATTTCGGGTCCGCCGAATGCTGGTAAATCCAGTTTATTAAATTATCTAAGCGGCCTCGACAGCGCGATTGTGACCGACATCCCTGGGACTACCCGGGATTTGTTACGGGAAAAAATCGTCATTGATGGTTTACCGGTCAATATCATTGATACGGCGGGGTTGCGCGAGTCCGATGAGGTAGTGGAGCAGGAGGGGATCAAAAGAGCGAAAGTAGCTCTGGAGCAGGCGGATCAAATTATTTTTGTGAGTGATGGCTCTGAAGATAATGATACTGGAGATGATCAGCGGCTGAAATTATTACAAGAGTTGGCGATTGATAACATTCCCATGATCTGGGTTAATAACAAACTCGATCTAATGGCCCAACAGAAGCCCTCTTTGTGTGTTGAAAAGAAATTTAGCAAGATTTGTTTATCAGTAAAAACTGGCCAAGGGATTGAGTTATTAACGGAGCAAATTAAAAAATTGGCTGGGTTTAATGAAGTAGGAGAGGGCAGTTATACCGCACGTCGTCGCCATCTGGATGCGCTGGATCGAGTCAGTGAAAACTTACAGGACGCTCAAATGCAGCTTCAGAGTGGGGCCGGTGAGTTGATGGCGGAAGAGCTCCGTCTTGCTCAACAAGCGTTGGGGGAGATTACTGGTGAATTTAGCTCGGATGATTTGTTAGGCAGTATTTTCTCTAGTTTTTGTATTGGTAAGTAGAATGTGGCCACTAGCAAAACACTAAGGGTGGGTTAATTTAATTGCGAGAGGCCCCTAAGTAGCTGTTATTTTTCCGATCTTGTTGACGTTAAGTTTTGTGTCCCTGCTTCCCTTTATAAAACGGCTGGTTATACTTAGCCCAGTTTGATTTGAGTGGCGATGATCTACCCTGTTTGCGGGGGCTGCTAAAATTGCCAAGTAACAGATTATCGCAGCGATTGATGGATAATTTCCCTTTGATTTTTAAATAGAAATAGAGAAAACCTGTGAATTTTGATAAGCAATACGACGTCATTGTAGTAGGCGGTGGTCATGCCGGTACCGAAGCGGCTTTAGCTGCGGCGCGCATGGGCTGTGATACGTTATTGCTGACTCACAATATCGAGACTTTAGGGCAGATGTCCTGTAATCCAGCCATTGGGGGGATTGGGAAAACCCATTTGGTGAAGGAGATTGATGCGTTAGGTGGGGTGATGGGCATTGCCACTGATCACGCTGGTATTCAATTTAGAATACTTAATTCCCGCAAAGGCCCCGCGGTTCGAGCGACTCGTGCTCAGGCGGATCGTCAGTTGTATCGTGCTTTTATTCGTCAAACTATTGAAAATCAGCCCAATCTATCTATTTTCCAGCAGTCAGCTGACGATTTTATTATTGAAAACAATCGAATAGAAGGGGTTGTGACCCAAATGGGGTTGCGTTTTGCAGCGCGCACTGTAGTGATGACCACCGGTACTTTTTTGGGCGGAGTGATCCATATCGGCTTGGATAATTACCAGGGCGGGCGAGCCGGGGATCCCGCTTCGAATGCGCTCTCTAAACGGCTCAGAGAATTACCGTTTAACATTGATCGATTAAAAACCGGCACGCCACCGCGCATTGACGGTAAGTCAGTGGATTTTTCGGTTTTAGAGGAGCAGCCTGGGGACACCCCTTGCCCTGTGATGTCTTACGTGGGTAAACCGCAAGATCATCCGCAACAAGTAAGTTGTTACATCACCCACACCAATGCTAAAACACACCAAATTATTCGTGAAGGTCTAGATCGTTCTCCCATGTACACGGGAGTCATTGAGGGCGTGGGACCACGTTATTGTCCTTCCATTGAAGACAAGGTGATGCGCTTCGCGGACAAAGATTCCCATCAGATTTTTGTTGAGCCGGAAGGCTTAACCACTCACGAACTTTATCCCAATGGAATTTCAACAAGCTTGCCTTTTGACGTTCAATTGGATTTAGTGCGTTCAATGCAAGGTTTTGAAAATGCCCATATTACTCGCCCTGGTTACGCCATTGAATACGACTACTTTGACCCGCAAGGATTGAAAAATAGTCTCGAAACCAAGACCGTGGAAAATCTATATTTTGCCGGTCAAATTAACGGCACTACTGGTTATGAAGAAGCCGCTGCGCAAGGACTTTTGGCGGGAATCAATGCGGCATTACAGGTGAAAGGCAAAGAATCTTGGACTCCACGTCGGGATGAAGCTTATTTAGGAGTCTTGGTGGATGACCTGATTACTTTGGGAACCCAAGAACCTTATCGAATGTTCACCAGTCGAGCGGAGTATCGATTATTACTTAGGCAAGATAATGCTGATATTCGCCTTACTGAAGTGGGGCGTCAATTGGGCCTGGTGGATGATCATCGCTGGAAAACCTTTCAGGTAAAACAAGAAGCAGTGGAGCAGGAAAAGCAGCGTTTACTCGATACTTGGGTTCAGCCAGAGAGTGAACAAGGTAAAGCCGCCGCGACTATCCTGGGGCAGCCTTTACGTCACGAATACACTCTGCATGATTTACTTAAGCGGCCACAAATGGATTATGACAAAATCCGTTTAATGGGCGGTGAAGTCAATATCGATGATCCAGAAGTGTTGCAGCAAGTGGAAACCCAAGTGAAATACCAAGGCTACATTGCTCGCCAAGAAGAGGAAATTGCTCGCTTAATCAAACATCAACAAACCGCTTTGCCTAAGACTTTTGATTATCAGCAGGTCAAAGGGCTTTCCAATGAAGTACGCCAGAAATTAGAGTTGGTTCGGCCAGAAACATTAGGCCAAGCGAGTCGAATTTCCGGGGTCACCCCAGCAGCTGTGTCAATTTTGCTGATTCACCTTAAAAAAATTAACGCTTTAAAAGCCTCAGCCTAAGTTATCTCCTAATGACCTTATCTAATCAAAATAGTGTCGCTCTAGTGAGCGGATTGGAGCAAATGGGCCTAATTTTCGATGCGCCCACCATTGAGTGTTTGTCGAGATACGTGGTGTTGCTTCAAAAGTGGAATAAAGCCTACAACTTAATTAGTAGGCACTCTGAAACCCAAATTATTCCGCGCCATATACTCGATTGCTTATCKATCTCCAAATACATCGAGGGAGATCGAGTCATTGATGTAGGTACCGGACCAGGTTTACCTGGCTTATTGTTAGCCATTACTGAGCCAGACAAGGAATTTACCTTGTTGGATAGTAATGGCAAAAAAACCCGTTTTCTGATTCATGCAATCAGTGAATTAGGCTTAAAAAACGTTAAGGTTGAAAAGCTACGGGTAGAGTCATACTATCCAGATCAGCCCTACGATATTGTAGTCACACGAGCTTTTTCATCTCTAAAACTAATGACTGAGCTTTGCAGTCATCTGGTCGGCGATCAAGGTTATTTTGTTGCGATGAAAGGGTTGGTTGATAACGATGAYTTGGCMTTAATTGATTCYMAATACAGTGTYGAAACWGWGGGRCCRTTGGTTGTCCCRGAGCTTAATGARGATCGCCATKTGGTGATTATTCGCAGCAAGTCGGACACGTAAAAGCCTGTAATGGGTTTAATGAATTAGCATTACCGTATTGGTACAACGTTGTGCCTATAAAAATTGAATAACTACTTAAATTTAGTCGTTACCAATATTTAGATTATTTTCCTCAGACCATTAATAACCGGTCTTTAATTAAGTTTTATCGCAAGGTCAAAGCCGTAGGGCTTAGGAGAGCATTAGGTGGGAAAAATTATCGCCGTTACCAACCAAAAAGGCGGTGTGGGTAAAACTACCACCAGTGTGAATTTGGCTGCTTCTTTATGCGCTACTAAACGGCGGGTTTTATTGGTAGACCTCGATCCTCAGGGCAATGCCACCATGGGCAGTGGGGTGAATAAGTACGATATTGAGCAATCAGCCTATGAGCTTTTAATTGAAGATTGCCCCATCGATAAGGTGATTATTGAAAAAGCCGCGGGCTATTTCGATTTAATACCGTCCAATATCGACCTGACAGCTGCGGAAGTCGAGCTAATTTCGTTATCGTGCAAAGAACAAAGGCTTCGATTTCAGCTCGCAAAGGTTAAATCTAACTACGATTACATCATTATCGATTGCCCACCTTCTTTATCGATGTTGACTTTGAATGCACTGGTAGCGGCTGATTCTGTCATTATCCCCATGCAGTGTGAGTACTATTCGTTAGAAGGTTTGAGTGCATTAATCGATACCATTAAAAAGCTCACCGGTATTATTAACCCCGATTTAAAAATCGAAGGTTTGTTGCGTACTATGTACGACCCACGTAATAGCCTGACTAATGATGTTTCTGGCCAGTTATTGGCTCACTTTGGTGACAAAGTATTTCGAACCACTATTCCTCGTAATGTCCGGCTCGCAGAAGCACCAAGCCACGGAATTCCTGTGCTTGAATACGACAGTAAATCTCGAGGCGCTATTGCTTATTTAGCGTTGGCCGGGGAAATGATCCGTAAAGATGAAAAGAAACAAAAACTAGCCAACTCGTCAAAACCCTCCCGCAGCCCAGAGTCTTTAAAACCTGAGTTAAGCACTTCTTCAACATAGAATTTATTAACATCGAATTTAAATTTTAAAAACTCAATGAACACGTCAGTAAACAGCGTAAGAGTGGATTAACATGGCAGCGAAAAAAAGAGGGTTAGGGCGAGGATTGGACGCGTTATTAGGCAATTCGACTGTTGAATTAACTTCCGTAAACGCCGCCGACGGAGAATTGAGCCACATTCCCGTTGAATTTTTGCAGCGCAGTCATTTTCAGCCACGAAAAGATTTTTCTCCTGAGAGTTTGCAGGAATTAGCGGATTCGATTAAATCTCAAGGGGTGATCCAGCCCATTGTGGTGCGCCTCATAGACACTGATAAATATGAAATTATCGCTGGCGAGCGGCGTTGGCGAGCGACTCAATTGGCGCAGATAGACACTATTCCGGCGGTAATTCGTAAAGTCTCCGATGAGGCGGCGTTTGCGATCGCTTTGATTGAAAATATCCAGCGCGAAAACCTAAACCCCATCGAAGAAGCGACAGCACTGCAGCGATTACAAGAGACCTTTGATTTAACCCATCAGCAAGTCGCTGAAGCGGTGGGTAAATCCAGAGCCACCGTGAGTAATTTATTGCGTCTAATGTCTCTCGATGAGGTGATAAAAACCATGCTTGAGCGGGGTGATTTAGAAATGGGCCATGCCCGTGCTCTATTAAGCCTACCTAATAATGCGCAGCGCAAAGCGGGTAAATTGGTGGCGGCTAAGAATTTGTCAGTGCGTCAAACTGAAGCCTTGGTTCGAAAAATGCTTGCTGAGTTAGAAAACCCCACTAATAGTAATGAACAATCTATTAACCCTGACGTGCAATCGCTACAAGAATCCTTATCTGAAAAATTAGGCGCTGCAGTCAGTATTCAATACAACGCTCGCGGCAAAGGTAAGTTGGTAATTGCCTATAATTCTTTGGATGAGTTGGATGGCATACTGAGCCACCTTAATTAAGTCTTATCAACTTAATTTGAACAATCCCGTCATTATTTCTTTGTCGTTACTCCTTTAGCAGAAACTCAGCCTATACCGCCGATTTTAGCCTCATAAAATATCCTTCTATATCTGGGGCTGAAGTAGAAAAACCTTTTTCTAGGATGGAAAACTGTTTTAAGCACGCATAGCGCTAACCTAGTATTGAATTTGATGCCTGTTCTCCCTATAATATCGCTCCGCGTTAGGTCGGTGACTCTAGATCGTTTTAAAAGGTTGAAGAGGTGTCTGTGGTGAGGCAAATTACACAGCAAGGTCGCCAACTTGCGCGCAGAGTAGTGTTAGCTCAGGCGGTGGTAGCCATTTTACTCTCGTTACTTGGCTTGCTTAGTAATGTTGATGTTGCATTATCAATATTGTTGGGTGGAATGATTTGTGTGGTTTCTCATGGTTATCTAGCAATGCGAGCATTCCGCTACGCTGGTGCTAGTGCAGCTCATGAAGTGGTTTCCTCTTTTTATGCCGGGGAAGCAGGTAAATTCGTTTTGGTGTTGGTTGGATTTACCTTGGTGTTCAATTTCGTTGAACCCGTTAGAGAATCAAAAAACGCAGCGTGGTTATTCGCTGCGTACATTGCAGTCCAGAGCGTGGCTTGGTTCACGCCATTAATGTTCAAAGCTAAACAGTAGCTTGATGTTGAATCATCAAGTAGGAAAAATTTWKSKCTKSYKWMGNTKAYMACWMMMWMYKMWTMYAWCAAACACCATTTACAAAACCTCACTTTTGGGCAGCATCCTGATGGTTCTTGGGGTATCGCTCATACAGGTCAAGAAGCCGCAGATATGGGGTTTTGGGCGATTCACCTTGATTCTATGGGGTGGTCGATTTTCTTAGGAATAATGTTTCTTTTTATATTTAAAAAGGTCGCTAATGGTGTCACTACGGGTGTTCCCAGTGGCTTGCAAAACTTCGTCGAGATGATTGTCGAATTTATCGATGACACCGTGAAAGATACCTTCGGTCATAAAAATCCTTTAGTGGCGCCTTTAGCGTTGACTATCTTCGTTTGGGTTTTCTTAATGAACTTTATGGATTTAATTCCAGTAGACTTCATACCCTATGTTGCACAAGCTATGGGCGTTGGTCATATGAAAGTGGTGCCCTCCACTGATCCCAACATTACTCTGGGCATGTCATTTTCAATCTTCGCACTAATTCTTTTCTACAGCTTTAAAATGAAAGGCGTTTCCGGGTTCTCTAAAGAGCTGGCATTACACCCCTTTAATCATTGGGCCATGATCCCCTTTAACCTCACATTAGAATTAATAGGTTTATTTACCAAACCTATTTCTTTAGCGTTGCGATTATTCGGTAATATGTATGCCGGTGAAATGATCTTTATACTAATCGCATTACTACCCTTTTGGGCGCAATGGACCTTATCGGTTCCCTGGGCCATCTTTCATATCTTAATTATTACCTTGCAGGCTTTTATTTTTATGGTGCTTACTGTGGTTTACCTCAGCATGGCCCATGATACTGAAAGTCATTAATTTTAAACCTCAACTCGTTGTTAAAAGTCAGGAGAAAAAATGGAAACCGCATCTGCTCTAGTTGTTATCGCAACTGCATTAATTATAGGCCTTGGTGCTTTAGGTACTGCTATTGGGTTTGGTTTGTTGGGAGGCCGTCTTTTAGAAGGTTCTGCTAGACAACCAGAAATGGCTCCAATGCTACAAGGTAAAATGTTTTTGATGGCTGGTCTTCTTGATGCTGTACCTATGATCGGTGTGGGCATCGGCATGTACATGCTTTTCGTATTGGTTTAAACCATAGAAATTAAACAGTCACTTACACTAAGGCGTTAGCGTGAATATTAATGCTACCCTATTAGGTCAAGCCATTTCATTTGCCATCTTTGTATGGTTTTGCATGAAATACGTCTGGCCGCCGTTAACTGCAGCGATGCAAGAGCGGCAAGAGAAGCTAAGTGAAGGACTGCAATACGCTGAAAAGGCTGAGCAGGAACTTGCCCAAGCTAAAGAAAATGTTGAACTAGAATTGGCTACTGCTAAGAAACAGGCAGCAGAAATAGTTGAACAAGCTAACAAGCGCGCTAATCAACTTGTTGATGAAGCTAAAAATGATGCGATCAAAGTAGGCGAACGTGTCAAACAAGCGGCTCTAGATGACATTGATCAACAAGTTAATCGGGCCAAAGAAGATTTACGATCTCAAGTAGCAGGTCTGGCTGTTTTGGGTGCTGAGAAAATCTTATCGAAGTCGGTTGATCAAGGCGCACACAGCGAAATGCTGGATAAGCTTGCCGCTGAATTATAGTTTTTAACTGGTGAAAAAAAATGGCAGAACTGGTTACAGTCGCACGCCCCTATGCAAAAGCGGTGTTCCAATACGCGATCGAAAATAACCAACTTTCTGAGTGGTCAGAGATGTTGGCATTTGCCGCTGCCGTCGCTAAAGATCCAGATATGGTAGAAATGCTTCATAAGCCGCAATTTACTTCTGGACAGAAGGCGGATCTTTTCTACTCTGTTTGCAGCGAAAAATTAACTGAAGCAGGTAAGAATTTTATCTACCAGCTGGCTCAAAGTAAAAGGCTCATCATAGTTCCTCAGATCAGTGAATTGTATGAGCTTTTAAAAGCTGAGCAAGAAAAGACAGTTGATGTCTCGGTTATAGCGGCGTACGAGCTTAGTGATCAAGAAGAGGCAAAATTGTCTGAGACTCTGCAAAAACGCCTCGGTAGAGAAGTAAAAATTAGCAGCGAAGTGGATAAATCCCTTTTAGGAGGGTTAGTAATTCGCGCTGGAGATCTAGTGATCGATGGCAGCGTTCGCGGAAAACTCGCAAAGCTATCCGAACATTTAAAATCTTAGAGTTATTTTATTGCTGGAAACAGCGAGGGAAAGAGCATGCAGCAACTCAACCCATCAGAAATCAGTGAGCTGATTAAAAAGCGCATTACTGATCTGGATGCTTCATCGGAAGCTCGTAACGAAGGGACCGTAGTTAGTGTCTCTGACGGAATTTTGAAAATTCATGGTCTTGCCGACGTAATGTACGGTGAGATGATAGAGTTCGACGGTGGCGTTTATGGAATGGCGCTTAACCTAGAGCAAGATTCAGTAGGCGCAGTAGTACTGGGGGATTACCTAGGCATTACCGAAGGCCAAAAAGCCCGATGTACTGGTCGTATTTTGGAAGTGCCTATTGGCAGAGGTTTGTTAGGTCGAGTGGTCAACGCCCTGGGTGAGCCCATTGATGGCAAAGGCCCCGTGGAATACAGCCAAACTTCTCCCGTAGAAAAAGTGGCGCCGGGTGTAATCGAGCGTCAATCAGTGGATGAGCCTGTTCAAACAGGTCTTAAATCCATTGATGCCATGGTGCCCATCGGTCGTGGTCAACGGGAATTAATTATTGGTGATAGACAAGTAGGTAAAACTGCCGTTGCCATTGATGCGATAATTAACCAAAAAGGCACCGGGATCACCTGTATCTATGTTGCCATTGGTCAAAAACAGTCGTCTATTGCTGCCGTAGTACGTAAGTTAGAAGAGCACGGTGCATTGGCTCACACCATTATTGTTGCCGCTTCAGCTTCTGAGCCTGCTGCGATGCAGTTTATCGCGCCCTTTTCTGGTTGTACCATGGGTGAGTACTTCCGCGACATCGGTGAAGATGCACTGATCATTTATGATGATTTGACCAAACAAGCTTGGGCTTATCGTCAAATCTCATTGTTGCTGCGTAGACCTCCAGGTCGTGAAGCGTATCCTGGTGATGTGTTCTATTTGCATTCCCGTTTGTTGGAACGTGCTTCCCGTGTAAACGCTGAATACGTTGAAAAATTCACCGAAGGTAAAGTAAAAGGTAAAACTGGTTCGTTAACTGCGTTGCCTATTATTGAAACCCAAGCCGGTGACGTGTCTGCGTTTGTACCGACTAACGTAATCTCCATTACCGACGGTCAAATATTCCTTGAAACCAGTCTGTTTAACTCAGGTATTCGACCTGCGATAAATGCCGGACTGTCCGTTTCTCGAGTAGGTGGTGCAGCGCAAACCAAGATCATCAAGAAATTAGGCGGTGGTATTCGTTTGGCTTTGGCTCAATACCGTGAATTAGCAGCGTTTGCTCAGTTTGCATCCGATTTGGATGAAGCAACTCGTAAGCAGTTAGAGCATGGTCAAGCAGTGACTGAATTAATGAAGCAAAAGCAATACAGTCCTTTGAGCGTCTCTGAAATGGGTGTCAGCCTGTTTGCAGCTAACGAAGGGTATTTGGTTGGGTTGCCTATTAATAAAATAGGTGATTTCGAAGAAGCGTTAATCGCTTACATGAATTCCGAATACAAAGATTTAATGGATCAAATTGCTACTTCAGGTGACTACAACAAGGATATTGCGGCTTCCTTTAAAGAAGCGCTGGATAAATTTAAATCCACGCAAACTTGGTAATTTAAACTCAAACTGCAACTGAGTAGAGGCCGTTATGGCGGGCGCTAAAGAAGTAAAAACGCAAATTTCGAGCATTAAAAGTACGCAAAAAATTACCAGTGCGATGGAAATGGTCGCTGCTAGTAAAATGCGTAAAGCTAAAGAACGCATGCAGTCCGGTAAGCCTTATGCGAATCGAATGCGTCAAGTGGTGTCTCACTTGGCAAATTCGAATCCTGAATACCGCCACTCCTATATGGAGGAGCGTGAGGTTAAACGCGTTGGAATTATCGTAATCTCTACCGATCGCGGTTTGTGTGGCGGATTGAATATTAATTTATTTAAGAAAGTCATCGCCAAAGCCAAAGATTGGTCAGAAAAAGAAGTGCAAGCTGATTTTTGTTTAGTGGGGTCCAAAGCCCAATCCTATTTCAAAAGTGTCGGTGGTAATGTGGTTGCTACTGTTGCTGGTTTAGGGGATGCCCCCAAATTAGAAGACCTGATTGGTTCAGTGAAAGTAATGCTGGATTCCTATGATGAAGGAAAGATCGACCTGCTTTATGTGGCTTACAATGAATTTGTAAACACCATGATACAAGATCCGACCGTACAACAGCTTTTGCCTTTGCAAACCACCGAAGACAAAGACTATCAGCATCACTGGGATTACATTTATGAGCCTGATGCGAAAGATGTTTTGGATCCACTGTTGACTCGTTATATCGAATCACAAGTCTACCAAAGTGTTGTTGAAAACGGCGCCAGTGAACAAGCTGCGCGGCGGGTATCTATGAAAAGTGCGACCGACAATGCAGGGGATTTGATATCGGATCTGGAGCTGGTTTATAACAAAGCGCGCCAGGCTGCTATTACCCAAGAGCTATCAGAAATTGTTAGCGGTGCGGCAGCAGTTTAGTAAGGGTTAGAATTTGAAGTAAGCGATGCTTACTAAAAAAATTGAGAGGAATCGAGCATGAGTAGCGGACGTATCGTACAAATCATTGGTGCGGTTATCGATGTTGAATTTCCAAGAGAAAGTGTGCCTCGTGTATACGATGCGCTTCAAGTGTCGGAAGCTGAAACCACGTTGGAAGTTCAACAACAAATGGGTGATGGGGTTGTAAGAACCATTGCAATGGGATCCACTGAAGGTTTGAAACGTGGTTTAAACGTTTCTGATACCGGTAAGCCGATTCAAGTGCCAGTTGGAGAAGAAACTCTAGGTCGCATCATGGACGTATTGGGTAACCCCATTGATGAAGCGGGCCCTATTGGTGAAAAAGAGCGTTTACCCATTCATCGGGCTTCGCCTACCTATGCTGAACAAGCGGTAAGCGATGAATTGCTGGAAACTGGTATCAAGGTAATTGATCTAGTCTGTCCTTTTGCTAAAGGCGGTAAGGTTGGATTATTTGGTGGTGCGGGTGTGGGTAAGACCGTTAACATGATGGAACTTATCCGTAACATCGCTATCGAGCACAGTGGTTTCTCAGTATTTGCCGGTGTTGGTGAGCGAACTCGTGAAGGAAACGATTTCTATCACGAAATGAAAGATTCCAACGTACTGGATAAAGTATCTCTAGTATACGGTCAGATGAATGAGCCTCCAGGAAACAGATTGCGCGTTGCGTTGACCGGTTTGACCATGGCTGAGAAATTCCGTGATGATGGCCGTGACGTATTGTTATTCATCGATAACATCTATCGATATACCTTGGCCGGAACAGAAGTATCAGCGTTGTTAGGCCGTATGCCTTCAGCGGTTGGATACCAGCCTACTTTGGCTGAAGAAATGGGTGTTTTGCAAGAGCGTATTACCTCAACCAAAACTGGATCAATTACATCAATCCAAGCGGTATACGTGCCTGCGGATGATTTGACCGATCCCTCTCCTGCAACCACCTTTGCTCACTTGGACGCAACCGTTGTACTTTCAAGAAAAATTGCTGAATTAGGTATTTACCCAGCGATTGATCCGCTTGATTCGACTAGTCGTCAATTGGATCCATTAGTGATTGGCCAAGATCATTATGATGTAGCGCGTGGTGTTCAATCCATGTTGCAACGTTATAAAGAATTGAAAGACATCATCGCCATCTTAGGCATGGATGAGCTTTCAGAAGAAGATAAACAAGCCGTGGGCCGGGCGCGTAAAATTGAGCGTTTCTTATCACAGCCATTCTTCGTTGCTGAAGTATTCACCGGTTCACCCGGTAAATACGTTTCACTTAAAGACACTATTCGTGGCTTTAAAGGTATTCTAGAAGGCGACTATGATCACATGCCAGAGCAAGCGTTCTACATGGTAGGTACCATCGAAGAAGCGGTAGA
>NVTH01000047.1 GCA_002401525.1 Moraxellaceae bacterium
CAATATCGGCGCATTTAAGCAAGGAGGTGACGTCCTCACCAGAATCTGGGTAATTGACGATGCCGATACTCGCGCCGACAATGACTTCATACTCACAAGATCCTTCAGTAAGTATAAATTTCGACGACAGCTGACTAAGGACTTTTTTTGCGACCACCGCTGCACTATCGGGATAATTAACGCCTTCGATGATAATCGTAAACTCATCGCCTCCTAAGCGACTCACCGTATCCACTTCTCGAGTGCAAGACTGAAGACGTTTTGCCACTTCCTGCAGCAGCAGATCTCCCACGTTGTGCCCCAAACCATCATTCACTTGTTTAAAACGATCCAAATCTAAAAACATCAAGCTAACGCAGTGTTCCGCTCGTTTTGCCCTCGCAATAGCGCGCTGAAGTATTTTTTCAAATAAACTCCGATTCACTAATCCTGTAAGCGCATCGTATTGGGCAGAATGAATCAGTTGACGCTCGGTTCTCTTGCGCAAGGTAATGTCTTGAAACGCAACCACCGCACCGGAATATTCATCGTCTTTCTGAATGATCGGAGTGGCAATGTACTCCACTGGAAAATATTCCTCGCCTCTCTGCGCAAAAACACCGTCATCTTGATGAAAACTATCGCCTAATAAACATTGTTCGTAAGCTCTGGAACTGAGCCAATCAAATGGCTCGACCCCCAGTTCATCGGTACTAAACCAATCGGAGATACTGCTTAGAATTAATTTTTCGCTGTCTTGAGCTAACATTCGAGTCGCCGCCGGGTTCACAAAAGTAACACGACCCTGCCGATCGAGCCCTACCACGCCTTCACCCACGGACTTTAGAATAAGTTCATTGTCGTCTTTTAATTTTCTGACTTCTTCAAGACGGCGTTCCAATAATTTATTTTTTTATATCAAGCTCAAGAAAAAAGTTTACCTTGGAGGTAATAATATAAGGATCCAAGGGTTTAAAGAGATAATCAACAGCGCCTTTTTCATAGCCTTTAAAAACGTATTTTTGTTCTTTATTAATAGCGGTTACAAAAATAATCGGGACAGTCTTTGCGCTCTGGCTTTGGCGCATTAATTCTGCCACCTCAAAGCCGTCCATCTCTGGCATTTGGACATCGAGAAGAACCAGGGCAAAATCATCCTTCAGCAAGGCATGAAGGGCTGCATTTCCTGAATTAACGCTTACCAGTGTTCGAGCCGGCCCTTCTAGAATTGCTTCCAAAGCAATTAAATTTTCAGGACGGTCGTCAACCAGTAGAATATTCTGTTTTTCCATTCAGGAAAATCCCCGGATACCCACTCACATTAAGTGGCGTCAGTAGAAATTAAAACTCAATTTTATTTATTTGGCTTTTCGGCTTGCACATCAAATTAATTTAACCACAACCCTAAGCGTTAGACTTTTTGGGCATTCTTGAAATCAATCGAGAAATAATCGCTTTGTCTTGATCCGAGACCGACACAATCTTTAACCCTGTGGCGTAGTTGTTCGAATGATTCGATTTTTTGGTCCACACAATCTTTGCTTCGAACGTGATCATCGCTCCGCCTTCAAATTCGGCTGGCAACCCCATACTGACGCTCATGTCATCCATTTGACGTAACGGAGAAGCACTGATCAACATAATCCCTTCGGTAGTCATGTCCATCACTCGCCCTAACACTTGATTAGAAGCTCGATCGGTCAAGCGTAAAAACTTATTCATCCGTTTACGCGCTAAGCGTCGCCCATCGTTGGCCGGCTTTACTTGCTCAGAGACTTGTTTTAATTCCATCTTCATTGCCTATTTTTAAAATTATAATCATGCTATTTAGCAGACATTATTCGCTTCGTGCCACTTCGTTTTGTAGCAAGTTTGCGTCCGCAACTTTCTCATTTGTGACTCAGCGTAACCTTTAAAAGCAGAGTATTTAAAAACCCCGGGCGCTATAACTTCTTGCTTTAAACCGAACTGGTAATCCATACAATCGCTAAAACCAACACAAGCGGATTAAGCAGTTCTATATAGCATGGCTTATGCTATAGGCCGGAACCACTGGAAACCGTTAAAAAGATAACACTTAGAGATTACTGATCGTGATTAGGCGCTCATTTAGAACAAACAATGCTTACCAAACTATCTTTACCTATTGATGATTACCAAACGATGATTACCAAACTGGGCAACAACCCAGAGTTTGAGCGTTCGATCCAGAAATAAGCCATAGGCCTAGAACAACCTATTAACTTCATCCCTTATAACTGAATGTCTAATATTTAGAATTTTTAGATGTGATGTTAGGCAAGTAACCCCATCGTTTAAAAACCTCGGTTTGGAATCACCACTTTTTTGATAAAGTAGATTCACGCGCGCCCAAAACCACCCTAAGAAATGTTCTAAGGTGACAGCAATTCAATGTAAAATACTCGCTAAACCTGACTCTAGAACGGCAAAACAACTGTGTTAAAAACCACACCACTGCGCTCTACGCTGTCAGATTTAGCCCCCAAATAGGGACAGAGAATGTATCGTTTTGTGCCCTGAGTCTCACAATTGAAAACCAATTGCTCTGACTCCAGCCACAATTTAAACCCTAAGACACCTCATAAACTATTGTTTAGACTATAAATAACCCTATTATCAAGGCAAAACATTGCTTTTTAGCTCGCTCAAATGGTTTACAAACATAAACCAATCACCTAATGGAAATTACTAAACCCTCTTGATCGATTAAATATAATACTTGCATCACCCCAGTATTTTTGGAACACTTCCGCTTGTTAAGTTGCAGTTAAGCTTAAAAGCGAAAGCCAATATAAAAAGCGATTGAGAGTAGCGCAGGTCAAAGCCAACTAATTAAGATAAGACCTAAGCGATACGCTAGCAAAGGGATCATTCGATATCCCGAGGATTACCCCCTCGTTGCAGCCAAAGAAATGCTCTCTCTAGTCTTTAGATCACTGCAAAATAATACAAATAACAGATTCAATAATAGAAATACTTATAACCAGCGGGAAAATGTATGGATATGGTCCACCTACGTAGGGGGATGCCTTTCAGCAGAAACGGCAAACTTCGATATCCGATTAATCAATCGTACTTCAGCACTCTGCTCGCACTTGTTTGCTCGCTGGTGGTTTTTTTACCCTCGGTTTCTTTTGCCGCCGGGCCAAGAATGGGCGAGATCTACCTCGGAGTTGGAGGCGGAATTTTTGCTCCCAGATTCGACGTCAGCTGCAGCCAAGCTACCTGTCTGAACCCTGCTCCGCTAGGATCGCTAGGTATCGTTGTAGGGGAAGCGGTTGGGGTCGCACCTCTTAGCGTCACTCTTGGCGCAGGCGATACTCAAGACACCGACAAACAAACCGAAAATCTCGAAATGATATCCCTAGACGTCGTCATCGGCTATCAGGTCACCGATGAATTCAGTGCGGAATTGGGCATCGACCTTTCGTTTATCACCATCGACGTTGAAGGCCTTGAGGTACCGCGCATAGGCGCAGGCTCTCCTGACGCGCTCGCGCTGCAGGTAATGCCTCCTGAGTTACTGCCGATTACTTTTTCCGGCGTATACACCCTCTTTCCACAATCGCGCGTCAGTCCTTACTTAGGTTTCGGAGCGATGCTGGCTCTAATAGACACCAACACCCACCAAAGCGCAGCAGACGTTAACGACCTTCTCACACTGGAAGGAGGGCTTGAGCTGGGCTATCTCGCTCACGCCGGCATTAAGCTCGACATTAGCAAAAGTCGCTACGTATTTTTTGAAGTCAAATACGGCCGAATCTCCAGCCCAGACYTAACCAATCGGCACGGCATCAATGTCGACATTGAAAAATTTGAGGTTAGACACATTAAATTCGGTCTGGGATATCCATTTTCATTTTAAACACATAGATCGACATGACGGTTAAAACGAGACCACTAGCAGCAAATGACYCATTAATACAARAACRACCATTCTCAACAGGAATGGTAGTGRKMAAGTTTAAACGTATATTCACTTTCAGCTGTCCAACGATAGCAATAAATTTCGGCATGATTATGATGGATAAAAAAATAAACAGAATTTTCAAGCAAATACTTGCCTCGATGCTATTAGTAGCACTGACGACYCAAGCAAGTTTCGCAGCGGGCCCTCGAGCCAAAGACATTTACGTWAAAATGGGGGCAGGTATTCTGACCCCCACCTTCGATATGAAAGAAGGTGCACTTTATGGCGTAGACGGCCCTCCCTTAGGGACCCCCAACACATTCCCAGGAAGTGATGTGGTTCAGTTTACCGTCATCGGCGCGACCAATGACATAGAAAACCGGATTGAAAACAAACAAATCTTAGCTCTCGGCGGCGGCGCAGGGTATCAATTCAACCCCTACATTGGCGTTGAATTGCATATCAACGTCGGCTTTCCCAATATCGCAATCAGAGATGTATACGTCGACGATCTTTTGGCGGAAGGGAAAGAAACTGCAGGGACAGTTCACATACTCACCCCTCACCTACTTCCCATAGGCGCAACAGTGACCTTCTCACCGCTTCCAAACGCCTTTATTAGCCCTTACGTTGGCGCAGGCGGACTGATCGCTCTACTAGACAACCGTCGAGCAGGAAGCCCTGCCACCGACTTAATTACCTGGGATGGCGCCCCAAGCCTTGGCGTTATGTTTCAAGCCGGTGCCTACATGGACATCAACAAAGATTGGTTCGCTTTTGTAGACATCATGTATGGCTATGTGGACGAACCAGACATCGAAGGCAAAGACGGCGAGCCTGTAGCAATCGATTTCTTCGACTTCCGACATTTCTCAGTCGGTGCTGGAATGCGCTTCTGATTGCCTAATTATCTAAGCTCTCCATCTCGGGAGCTTAGTTTACTCCCCCCCCTACTGACCTCACCCTCTATCGCGTTCGCTGCCGGCCCCCGAGCCGGAGAAATTCGACAACGCCCTATATCCTACCCCTGTTGGCGAGCTTGAAGTCACCCGAATCGGTGCSGGTGCACCCGACAGCCTCTCGGTGAGCTTTATGCCTCCCGAACTWTTRCCCATCAGCTTTTCCGGCGTGTACAACGCCTTTCCTCAATCCAGGATCAGTCCGTACCTCAGCTTTGGGGGTTTACTAGCCCTGCTTAATACCAACACCCACCAAAGCGCCAACGATGTGAACGACATTCTTACCCTAGAGGGCAGGGTCGAGGTCAACATCGATAMWNTTTGAAATAAGGCACATCAGATTTGGCTTGGGCTACCCATTTTCAACTCTGCGATAAGCATACTGCTACTCATTACATTGACTCAAACAAGTTATGCAGCGGGCCCGAGAGCCAAAGATCTATACGTTAAATTAGGCGTCAGCTTCTTAACCCCCACGTTTGATATGAAAGACGGATACCAGTTCRGCGTAGACGGCCCTTCACTTGGCACGCCAAACACTTTACCTGGAAACGACGAAGTGCTTTTTACGGTCATTGGCGCCASCAAYGACKTAGAAAACCRCATCGAAAATAAATCGATCCTAGCCAGTTGATGARCCTGAAATTGACGGKAGAGATGGCGCGCCGGTGGCGGTGGACTTTTTCGAGTTTCGCCATTTTTCGGTGGGAGCAGGAAAACGTTTTTAAGGCATCGAACCTTTGGCTTATTTTTCTTGCTTGCTTGCTTTTCTTGCTTGCTTGCTTSCTTCTTGCCTTCTTTTATCCGCCTTTCTATCTCAAACACTAATGAGTTGCCGACAGACTGGCTTTTTATCACAATTTTAAATGCCTATTAGAATAAAAAATTTGCGCCAAGCCTGTCCAACTTTTAAAAAAACAGACCTAGAATCACCACTAACAAGCGATTCATTAACACTTTCTCACTCCCTTCTCTAACACCAAGATCTTACTTCTGTTTCTGGAAAAGCGCCCTCCAGACGGTCGGTTTTATCTGACAAACGTTCATTTCCTAGTCTATACCTACAAAGACGCTGCAAATACCTCGATAACCTAGGTACCTGAAAATAGATGCTAGGAAATCGCAAATATTAACCCAGAATTTGAAGTGAGTAGTATCATGGATGTACGTTTTCTTTCCTTCCCCGCAATCACCTTTCTTTTAATTTCCCCATTTTTACTCAGTGGCTGTGATAAAAATGGCGTTAAAGTAGATAACTCTCAAGGCACCATCTCTGTGTCGGTCACCGACGCCCCCATCGATGACGCCATGGAGGTAAATCTCACTTTCACCGGAGTCTCCATCAAGCGCATGGGAGTATTTCCCTACGACATTCATTTTGACGAACCAGTGACCGTCAATTTACTTGATTACCAAGGCAGTGCTTCTCGCACTATTAAAAGCGACATAAAATTACAATCGGGCGACTATGAATACGCCCGCCTTAACATCGATTTGGACAGCTCCAATATTGTCACCGCCTCCGGCACTTACCCGTTCGTCGTGCCATTTCTAGCACTCGCAAAAAGAAATCTGCAGTTATTTTTTACCGAAGATTCTCTTCTTTACAACAAATCGTTCACCGTTTCCGGCAGCCAAAATACCGACTTTATCGTCGACATCGATCTTAGAAAATCCATCTATGTAGAAGATGGCAATACGTATAACTTTATCCCCAGCACCCGCACCTTGATTCGCTCGGATGTCGGCTCCATTACGGGAACTCTCGCTACCAGTTTAGTGGATGACAGCAGCTGCGCAGATACCGGCATCGATGGGAAATCCGTTTATCTTTTCTCAGGGACCGACACCACACCGCAGGATATCCAGGGCAATGGCACGGACCCCTTTACCACAGCAAATATTACCGGCGACTCCAGCAGCGGCTACGCCTACACCATCGGCTTTATTCCAGCAGGGGATTACACCGTCGCTTTTACCTGCAATGCGGACATAGACAATATCAATTTCCCCAACCCAGTGGACTTTATGGAAACCGCCAACGTCAGCGTGATCGCGACCGCCCAAACCACTCAAGATATGTAACGGTTCTGCAAAACCCCTTAATTACTTAAAGCCTTCAACACTTTAGCCCCCATATAGGAACCATTCCTGCATGGGGGGCTCGCTGCTTCAGCATCAATTTACATAGTTTCATCATTGCTCACCGATTAACCCCACATGATCTTTAGCCAGCAGCACAAAATGCTGTAATATGTTCGCTAATTTAGAATTCTTGAATAACAATAATCACAATTCATTCAAAGATGGAGGCTTGGCGGGTTATGGCGAAGAAACAATGGGATATATTAATCAAAAACGCTCTGGTTTTTGACGGCAAAGGCGGCCCCCCAGAACAGGTAGATCTAGCCACAAAAGACGGCATAATCGTCACTAAGGGCCTTAACCTAGACCCCAAACAAGCCAAAAAAGTAATCGACGGTGAAGGCAAATGGTTGATGCCTGGCCTGATCGACATCCACACTCATTTCGACCTAGAAGTGGAGATTGAGCCAGGACTGCCTGAGACCGTACGTCACGGCACCACTAGCGTGGTCATGAGCAACTGTAGCTTGGGCATCGCTTTTGGCGCCCAAACTAGCGACGAAAACCCGGAAGAAAACCCCATCGTCGACTGTTTTGCCCGAGTGGAAAACATTCCTAAATCGGTGCTTGAGGCAGCAGCCGACAAGATCACTTGGAATGACACGGGCGATTACCTCGATCACTTTGACGACCTCGCACTCGGTCCAAATGTCGCCCCCATGGTGCCGCATACGATGCTCCGAATCGAAGTCATGGGTCTAGAAGACAGCATGTCTCGTGAACCCAGCGAAGAAGAAATTACCAAAATGCTCGCGCTGGTAGAAAAAGCCATGAAAGAAGGCTACGTCGGCTTCTCTTCCGATGGGTTGCCGCTGCATTATATGGCCAATGACCCTCACCGTAATGCCAAAATTCCCGCTCAACACGCGCCCTGGGAAGAAATAAAAGCTTTAGGTGACGTAGTAAGAAAGCACAATCGAACCTGGCAAGCCACGCCAGACCCCGATCACATGGGAAAAACCATTAAGACTTTCTTTATGACCAGCGGGCGCCTGCATGGCAAACCATTGCGCATGACTGCCACTGCGGCGATGGATCTTAACGCCAATAAACGCGGTGCAGACGGTCTTTTAAGACTCAGCAAAATGCTAAATTCAAAATTAGTCGACGGCGATTTTACCTTCCAAGCATTGTCCGCGCCGTTTAAAGTATTCGCAGATGGCGTTACCACGCCGTTACTGGAAGAAAAAGAAGCCTTTCGGGAACTCAATGCCCTCGACGTAGCGGACGTCGAAGGCCGGCATAAATTATTATCCGACCCGGCCTACCACGAACGATTTCGCAAAGACTGGCGCTCGGGTAAAGAAGGTTTTAACCTACCTCGCTTACTGCGCAAGCTTCACATTGAGCCCACTACATTTGGGCGCAATCTGGACGAAATGTTCATTGATAGCTGTGAAATTGACGCCTGGTCGAATGAAAAAATGTCCGACGTATACGACCGCGCAGTAGGATTTCAACAAGGCAATCAAGGCGCCGCAAAAGACGCCGAAGAAGCCGCAGAGTTTAAGCATTTTCCACAACTCAATGACGATGCCGACTTCATGCTTCACATGTTGCGTCAGTACGATAAAAAGTTTCGTTGGTACACCATTACCGCCAATGAACGCCCCGACGTGCTTAAAAAACTACTCTTTCACGAAGAAACCATCCCTGGCTTTAACGACAGCGGCGCTCACTTAACCAACATGGCGTTTTACGACGGTAACTTGCAAACGCTTAAGTTTGCCGCCCTCGACTCAATAGAGTTAGTGTCTGAGGCGGTAAAACGCCTTACTTCCGACCCCGCAAGATTGTTCGGTTTAGACACCGGAACCCTAGACATCGGCCGCCCTGCTGACATCACTCTGATTAATCCAGAAAACTTGCGGCGTTACAACTCGGACAACAACATCGAGTTTCAATTCCGTGAATGCTTTAATCACCGCCAGATGGTGAATCGTTCCGACGGCGTTGTAGACCTAGTGGTGATCAATGGGCATGTCGCTTGGCAAGGCACCAAATTCTCTCCAGAATTTGGTAAGAAGCGCTTTGGCAAAGCGATGCGCAGCACCTATGAAAGCGGCCCGTGGCGGGAACAAGAAAAGAAAAAACAGCGGCTTAAGCAGGAACAAAAAGAAACCGCCTAAATGTTTCTAATGAGTGCCCCTCCTCCCTATTTTTGTGGGGGAGGGCCTTTACCAAAAATCACCTCTCCCCATCCCCACCCGCTGCAAACGAAACCCCTCGCACTAAAATCTCATTGAGTAAAATCACTTTTTAAATAACGCCATTAACGATTGATTGGCCGGCTTTTTACCCTGCATCGTTTAATACTTTGGCAACGCGCTAATTTTTACATCATTGATTGATAAAAAAAATCTAAAGCGGCCGCATAGATCAACATATTCTAACCTTTACATTATATCCGTAAAAACTGATCCTATTTTTGCCTAAGGCTTTGATAAAATCGAGCCCCAAGATCAATTCAAAAAAGTTATAAGCCGGCTCTTTTTAACCCCTTGTCCGCGCTGAAAAACCCACTACCCTTAAGTTTACAGAACCATTTTTTCAATCATTTTCAGTTTATCTTTTGTGATAAGCAATACAAAAGGTATGTCCTTATGAAAGACGACACCGCCTCACACACTACAGATCATTACTTAGATACAGAGCACTCTACCTCTCTGAGGAAGCTATTAGCATTAATTTTGCTTTCAGGGGTTGCTCAGGTAGGTTTAATTACCATCATGCCCATTCAGGTTTACCTCAGTTTCGTACTCGCTACACTTTTTATCCTCTATGGAGTCAATCTAATTTATAGGGCGTTCAAAGGCCTAAGCGGTTCAGCCGATTCCGAGGACAGTTCGAACCGGCTTAGCGGGCCCAGCCCGATTCGGCATATCACGGCGAGAGACTGGCGCAAAGGCCAAATAAAACGAAAAATCAGACAACGAAAAAAAACCGATCAGCCCAAAGTTAACGACGAAAAATCAACCAATAATGTGGTCACCTTTAAACGACCAAGCTAGATCAATGAGGATTCACGCCCCTTTTTATGTCACGCCTCTATTTAGGTAAATTTTTAGGTGGTTATTTATAGAGTGATTCAAGTAGTTTTTTATGTAGCTAAAAATTAGAGCAGTTTAATATTCAACATTACGCCATGTGTGGAGTAGGCTAATGAGTAATACCAATAATTTCGAGGCGTCTCGAAATAATTCCTTGACGCAAATCCCAAAGGCCCCCGGCCTACCCATTTTTGGCAACACCTTTCAATTTCTAGCCAACCCGATTAAACACGGGCTCGATAACTACAGTAAATTTGGCCCCATATTTCGTACTAATATTTTCTTTAATGACTCCATTAATATAATGGGGCCTGACGCAGCACAATTAATCTTACAAGATAAGGCGCGAAACTTTTCCTCTCAACATGGTTATGAATGGCTCTTAAAGGATTTATTTTCCGGCGGCCTCCTGCTGAGGGATTTTGACGAACATTTATATCATCGTCGCATTATGCAAGTTGCTTTCAAAAAGCCTGCGTTAGTCACCTATTTGGCGCGTATGAACCCCCATATTGCACTCAACTCCCATCACTGGGCCCGGCAAGAGAACTTTTTATTCTACCCCGCAGTGAAAGAACTTACTCTGAACTTAGCCACCACTATATTTTTAGGGCACGAACTAGGCGAATCACTCGRTCGGGTCAACCGATGTCTTATGGACATTATGGCAGGGTCTATCTCCATTATTCGCGCGCCTATTCCRGGCCTGCCCTATAACAAAAGTTTAAAGAAAAGAGCGGAGCTCGCAGAAATYATTCGTCAACTCATCCCTGAACGCCGTAAAAATCCTTCGATGGATATGCTCAGTCAATTTTGTACGGCTGARTCAGAAACCGGCGGGCACTTCACCGACGAAGAAATYATTAATCACACCATATTTATGTGGATCGCAGCCCACGATACCACCTCAAGYGGCCTATCCACAGTCATGGCTGAATTAGCAGATAGACCTGAGTGGCAACATAAAATCCGTGAAGAATGTCGATCCCTCAATAAACCAGCCTTAGATTTTGACGATTTAGATAAAGTAGAGCAGTTGGACCACTTTATTAAAGAATGCTTGAGAATTCATCCCCCTATCCCAGGGGCATTAAGGCGTTCAGTTAAAGAAACTGAATTTTATAATCATTGCATACCACCCGATACGCTAGTGGTTGTCGGAATAGGCATGACGCATTTTATGGAAGAATATTGGAGCAACCCCAATAAATTTGACCCGGATCGTTTTAACTCAGAAAGAGCTGAACATAAAAGCCATGCTTTTGCTTTCGCTCCCTTTGGAGGAGGTGCACACCGCTGCATTGGAATGCACTTTGCGAGCATGCAGTTAAAGGCGGTATTGTATCAATTAATACTGAACTACCAATGGTCGCTGCCGCCCAATTATAAAGTGGACTTTAAAATGATGCCCATTCCAATTCCTCGAGATGGGTTACCCGTATTTATGAAACGAGTCAATAATACCGATTCAACACTTCACTAACGGGTCTGACCGCTTATCTCACGGTTAAATCAAGCGGGCCCAGCAGAGGCTTCATAGTTTGCTACGGTTCTGACTTGTAAATCTTGAGTCAGTGCGCTGACAATATTTTCCAAGGGTTCGGCCTTGCCAAAGATAAACCCTTGCACTTCAGTGCACCCTAACTGTTTAAGGTAATCGAGTTGAGGTTTGGTTTCGACCCCTTCTGCGATCAAATTAAGCCCTAATCCTTTTGCCATGTAAATAATAGCATTCACAATACAACGCCCCTCACTGCCGGTATTCATTTCCTTCACGAAAGAACGATCTATTTTAATGGTATGAATCGGGAACTGCTGTAAATAACTCAATGAAGAGTATCCCGTGCCAAAGTCATCAATGGCGATTTTAATGCCATAGCGGCTGAGGTCACGCAGTTTATTGACCACCTTTTCCATGTCTTTCATGATGATGTTTTCGGTGATTTCCATTTCAAGCACTTCACCTGGTAATTGATGTCGATGCAAAATATCAACCACCATATTAACAAAATCCGGCTGCTCCACTTGAAGCGGAGAGAAGTTAACCGATAAGCGTATTTTGCGATTGATGGAGGCATGAAGTTTTTTAATCTCACCGCAAGCTGCATCCAACACCCAACGCCCAATATCGACAATTAATCCAGTCTCTTCTGCAAGGGGAATGAAATCATTCGGATAAATAAGCCCTTTGGTAGGGTGCTCCCATCGAATTAACGCTTCCACCCCCACCACTTCGTCGCGGCTGACATTCACTTGAGGCTGAAAATAAACACGGAATTGATTTTGTTCAAGGGCACGGCGAAGGTCTCTCTCCATCATCAAGCGGGAGTGACAATATTTATCCATTTCTTTGGAATAGAATTGATAGCCATTTTTGCTGCGGCTCTTAACACTGTACATTGCCGCATCAGCGTTTTTAATCAGCGTGTCTAAACCTGAGCCGGCCTCTGGAAATAACGCGATGCCAATACTCGCGCCCACAAATAATTCGTTATTATCCAAAATAAATGCTTTATTGAGCTCAGCCAAAATCTTCTCAGCGATCGCCACCACATCGTCGCGACAATTAATATGCGACAACAATAAAGTAAATTCATCACCACCAAATCGAGACAGCGTATCTTCGGCCCGGAGACAACCCTGTAAACGTTGGCTCACTGCTTGCAGCAAACGATCTCCCATGGCATGGCCCAAGGTATCATTAATCACTTTAAAGCGATCAAGATCCAAAAACATCACCGCCAACATTTGATTGTTGCGCTTAACGTGAGTAATGGCCAAACCCAAGCGATCTTTAAATAAAACCCGGTTAGGCAAGCCAGTCAACAAATCATGATARGCTTGRAAATGAATCATCTCCTCGGCTTTCTTTCGTTCGGTGATGTCCCGAGCGGAACCGTAGGTGCCGATAAACTTTTGCTTGCCATCACCCCCAGAACGACTGTARACCCCCATCGCTGTGAGCTCGATTGACAAGGCATCGGATTCGAAATAACAAACGCCATTATTTTCTTTATACTTAAGTCGAAGCTCCACGTTACGACTGGAGCGAGGCCCAGTTCTGCGCTCATTGAAAACAAAACTCGCTATAGGCAAGTCGTCGGGAAATACAACCACTGAATAATGTTGCCCAATTAATTCAGCTTTCTTGTAACCCAATAATTTTTCAATGCGATCATTCAGRAATGTAAAACGGCCCTCCTGATCAAGCATGTAAACAATGTCGGGAGAACTATTGACGATGTATCGATGCAGTTTATCTGAATCCTGAAGCCGGGCCTGAAATGCCTTATTTTCTTGTTCCAAAGAACATTTTTCTAACGCATTTGAAATGGTGTTCAGAAGCTCTTCTGGCATGTAGGGTTTTCGCAAATAGTCATAAGCACCCAACCTCAGCACCTTCGCCACAGCATCCACTGAGTTTTCGCCGCTGATCACCACCACAGTGATATCTATCTTGTGGCTTTTGATAAACCGCATCACCTGATGCCCGCTAACGTCAGGCAATCGCAAATCCAAAAGCATCACGTCGAAGCTTATCTGCTTCACGAGTTTGAGCGCTTCATTGCCACTTGAGGCCGTGTAAACTTCGTACCCTGCGCGAGTTAATAACTCCCTATGCAGGTCCAACAAGCGAACTTCATCATCAACCGCTAAGATCTTCGCTTTAAAAGCGTTAACGACATTGCTAGTTCTCTCGTTTCCCGATTCCATACGACTTGTTCCTCAGCTAACTAACCTTATTCGTTCTTCTTTTGAGATAAACTCTAAAAGTAGTGCCTTCATTAGCCCGACTCTGACAACTAATAAAACCGTCCAGAGCGTCCACTAACTCATTGACAATACTTAAMCCCAATCCCTGATGATTGTTACCTTTTTTGCTTCGAACTGGCTTGAATAAAGTCTCTAAAACGGAGCTTTGTATCCCACGGCCATTATCACTTACGCAGACTTCAACGCAGTTAACACCGTTAATGAAAACACTGTCACGCGTAATCACTGACACCCTAGGCTGGAAAAACACGTCTTGYTCCTCCAGCAGTGAATCTTCTTGCTTTTCCACAAGTTCTTCGAGGGCRTTTTTGACCAAATTAGTAATAATCTGTTTGAACTTATCCGCATCCATTTCCAACGTAGGAATAATTGAATCAAGYTCCATTTGTACATCGACACCGTTGGCTTCAAACAAGGGTGACTGGATAGCAATCAAACCTTCAATCACCCGATTAATGTCAACGCWTCCGGAAAAGGATTGTGGTTCAGTTTCTAAAGCGGAAATGCCACTGATAATATTAACCGTGCGGCTAATCTCYTCGCGAATGATCGTGAGTTCCTTTTGGGCCTCATGATCTTCGTCCAGTTTTAAAGCTAAGACTTGTAAATAGTGTTGAATAATATTCAGCGGGTTATTGGCCTCGTGAGAAATCCCTTTCAATCGAGACTGAAAAATCGCRCGTTCTTGAAGCACTAACTGTTGTTCTTGAGATTGAGACAGATAATTGCGATGCAGCGCAATAGAAGACTCGTTAGCAAAGTTTTCCATGAGTGATTTATTGCCATCGAAGCTCCCGAGTTGCGGCCGCTCAAAACCATAAACCAGCACCCCCAATGGAATATCACTTTGCTCGTCTTTTTCCACCAAAGGGATACAAATCATTCCTTCACCACCGCTCAAGCCAATGATTTGCTTATCAATTACATTTAAAGATCCCGGGTCATCAAGAAAACCATAAAATATTTTATTCTCAATAATGGCGTCGGTAATTAAACTTCGTCCAGGCTTCAGCGGAACCCCAAGACCTGCGATGGCCGAATGAAAAGACGCCACGCCTCGTACCATTTGATCGTCTTGCTTGTAAAGAAACGGAAAGCCAGGTTTTAAGCCAAACAATACGCACCCATTGCGAACAATGGACTGCAACAATGCTTCGTCACCACCTTTGATACGGGAATATTGATGCGCCACGCCGTCAATCAAGCCAATGCCATTTAACTGCCGTGCCAGTTCAGATCGCCGTTCAAGAAAATCTTTTACCAAAATAGATTGATCAGCTCCCGCTGCTTGGCCATTTAATTCGTCAACGGGGTCAGAGGATTCAAAAGAACCCTCTATATTGACATCAATCCCAAGCCCATCGGCAAACAGGTGAATTTCTTCACTAGCCTGATCAATTACTTGCTMCATAAACTGAGGCGTAAAACCGAATAACTTTTCGCCAATCCGCACCGCTTCGGTATTATATTGCAGTTTTGAAGAGGCTATTTTTTCAGCTAAATAAACGATTTTGACCAGGCTATGGGCATCGCGAATTTCATCCACCGCGCCATGGTGATAAAGCACCGCGTCCGCAGTGAATCCGCTCAAACCCCATTGGCCGATATACCACGCACCCATTTCTCTATGCGTAAGCCCAAAGCGGACTTGTTCGGTGGCCTCGATATCGCCCCCCTCGGACTGAGAAACAACGCCGAGGTACTCCGAACCAAAATTTTCGACAAAAATAAGCTGCCCTAAATCATGAATCAAACCCGCTAAATAGGCTTCTTGCGCATCCACTGAGCTCACTGCTTGAGCGATCAAGCGTGCAGCACAAGCGGTGGTCACCGAATGTTTCCACTGATTGATTAAAAAAAGATTCTTGGTGGGGTTTTGATCATTGAAAAAGTATTGCAGTGCGGTGGCGGTGATAATTCGCTTGGCGGTTTCAATGCCCAATTGCTCAATAACAGAGTGCAAAGTGACCTGACCGTCTCGAAACGCCGAGGCAGCACTGGAAACCGACACCATACGTGCCGTCAAGGCCGCGTCCAGTGCGATACATTCACAAAGCTGCTCAACGGTCACCGAAGGGTTTCGACTCGTCAGCAGCGTTTTTAATAATACATGCGGCATAGAAGGCAAGTACTTGACTTCTAGCTCTTGAAATTGCTTCCTCATATTGTCAGGGACGAATGCCTACTCCTTAACGCCGATAATTCAAGAGGGCCAAACCAGATTGTTAATGCTCTCCGATAAATCATGATTGAAAAATAAACACCATTTCAAATGCATCATGAAAATATCTTTTCCAACCACCGTAGAGTTTCCTACTTCAACGTTTAATCATCCCTGAATAATCTAAGCTACAAATCGGCCTCCTTAGCCTCGTAACTTCCGCTGATGTGCTTGAAGATAACAATAAATTTTAGTTCGACCCATCCATTTTTTATTGGCTATTATATGAGCTAGGAATCACAAGGCAATACACCCCCAGACCTATAGGGCAATTAAGAGCAAAATCAATTCAGTAAGTTAAGCTCTCATTTAGACAATGTTATCAAACACCGCCACTAACACATTGAAACAAAACGAACCAACCTAGGCAACATGTAAGATTAAGCTCACACCAAATAATGGAAGTTTCTGATAAGCAGTTCATAGTTTAGATTACACTTCGAGTAAATTTGGCCAAAAACCAACCAGCTATGGCCTCTTATGAATAATAAAGGCATTTACCCTAACGAGTCTATTTCCTACGCTAGCCCTAATCGAAGCGCTTATTAAACCTGCTGATCGACAAAGCGGCCTTTGTTAGTCTGAATATCAAAATCATCTTTCCGCAATAAGAAACCTCGGCGCTCCATCACACGTCGGTCTTCAGCTTTCACACTTCGCCGGTCTTGAGAAACCCTAGGACTCTGAGATTTATCTCTTCGGCTTCTTTTACGTCGAACATCTTCTTTTCGACGCTCTTGAAAAGGTTTGTATTTTTTTTCTTGTTGCTTATCGCCCACCTCCTGTCGAGATTTTACCGTATGAGCACCCGTCTCATAGAGGCGAGAGTTTATATTATTGGCCCCTAGGGGTAGGGTTATATCCGCCATCCTGGCTTGCCCTTTAATAGTTTATATTTCTACCTTCTTAGTCGGCAACCGGTTATAAACCTTTAGCCCTATCCAAACTCATCGCCGAGCAATGAACTGCGCTGGATAACAACCCAACGACATGCTCCAAGAAATAAATAAATCATCAGCAAACCAATGGGATTTTAGTCATGGCAATAGCACTTCCACTACACTAGCGATAAAATGAACCCTTATTCAAACTAGCTTCATTAAGCGGAGAAGTGATTACTATGCGCTGGGACATCTATCTATCAGGTGAAATACATACCGATTGGCGGCAACAAATATCCTTAGGCGCGACCGAGAAGGGCCTGCCGGTGGATTTCCATAGCCCCATCACTGACCATCAAAGCAGCGATAATGTAGGCACTGACATTTTAGGTGCGGAAGATAATTCATTTTGGAAAGACCATAAAGCAGCCAAAATAAACGCCATCAGGACTCGCACATTGATCGAGCAATGCGACATTGTGGTGGTWCGWTTTGGTGATCAATACAAACAATGGAATGCYGCATTTGATGCAGGCTACGCGGCGGCGTTAGGYAAATCTCTTATCGTGCTTCACGATCCACAGCTAACCCACCCCTTAAAAGAGGTCGACGCAGCGGCTTTGGCTGTCGCCGAAACCCCTGCGCAAGTAGTGGAAATTCTTGCCTACGTAATCAAGGCATAGAAGTTTAAGGCCCAGAAATTCAAGGCCTAGAAATCGACGCCTAACGTCTCCACCTAATAAAGTATAAAGAAGCACACTTACAGAGATTGCCCATGTTTAGTTACGTAGACCCCAGTATTCGGCAAAAATTAGAACAGCAACAACTCCTTATCACTCTGGATCGAAACGGCAACCCCGTGACCAACGAAGCGGAGGAAGCTTTCTTGTCGATACTGGGCCCGGTGCCCATCCCCAGGGACATAGACGGACAACAAGTCACATTAGAGTGGTACCCGTTCGTACGCCGTACCGAATTAAGCGACGTATTGGATTCAGCCAAAGACGTCAAAGGCGGGGACAGCAAAGCATTTCTGGAATTACTGCAAAGTCACATGCTGGTGAATTCAGTCTTTGCCCTACCAGGCTTTCGAGATAGCCGTGAACCGCTTATCAGAGTCCACTCATGCTGTCTCACCGGGGACATCTTTGGTTCCCAACGCTGTGACTGTGGCCCACAACTGCAAGCCTCCTGGACACAGTTATTGTCTGAAAATGCGGGTGCAATCGTTTATATCAGCGGGCACGAAGGCAGAGGAATCGGCCTGTGGGCCAAAGCKATYACCTAYYTRCTGCAAGATRAYGGGCARGACACCTWYGAGGCMAATSKWTCACTGGGKCTGCCGGAAGAYTCYCGSGACTTTASCGATGCKGCMGTRGTGTTACGGTATTTATTGAAAGACAGAGCGATACGATTACTCTCCAATAATCCCACTAAAAGAGAGCAACTCGAAAAAAACGGCCAACGAGTCGCTGAAGTTATTCCTCTATTGAGCGGCGTATGCGAACACAACCTGCGATACCTTGAGGCAAAACGAGCCAAAGGCCATAAAATTCCAAATCAGTTGTCCGACCCATCGCTCGACCAACCACCCGAAGCAGATTGATCAGTGGAACACGGCTAAGCATTGATTGTTTTGCAATCTATTGTCAGCCCGGTTTCGGCCCAAGCCATCACACTAGGGAGCAACGGTCTCCCTTAATAACAACTGCCCCCATTAATTACGAAGTGGGAGGGAAAGGAAGCCCTTTATTCAGGGCCATCGGAGGCCTGGATGCCGACGCTGAGCGCACATGGACGTATTAACGCGAATCATGAATAATGGGCTTTCCTTCCCTACCTTTTTAAGATGCTACCAATTTTCGATCCATGTTTTTTCGCCGCAAGCTAATTACCAGCATCAGTATCGACAGTAAAACCGGCACTAAACCAATATTGATTAACTTTAACGTGGTCCCCAGCGCATCAATATCTTCACCCAATTGATGGCGTACTTCCCTTAACTGTTTGCGAATTTTTATTTTCTCCTTCCGAAAGTTATTCAGCGTTTGCTGCTGCTCCGAATTAAGCACCGCAGAGCCTTGCTCTACTTTCGATTGCTCCAACTCCATAAGCTTTTGTTCAGCCTGCTGCAATTGCGCATTCAGTTGCTGCTCTTGCTTCAGAAATTCCCCTTCAGCTTGCCGCTTCAATTGATTCACCACCTCAAACGGTCGCGAATACTTGCCTCGACTTCGAATACTAATCAACGCTGAATTACCGCCTAAGTACTCCAAGGTATTGAGCAATAATGCAGAATTATCCGCCCAAGAAGAAACGATTTTCTGTCCAAAAAAGCTCTGCACCGAAACCCACATCCGATCCTCGAGCCAATCCGTATCCGCCATTAAAATCACTTTCAGCTGATCCGTTTCATTGACATGGGATTGTGGATCGCTTCCCTCTACGCCCTCGGGAAAGGCGCTTTTCGCGCTGCCTTCCACTCGCGCCATAATCGCATAGCGTTGCCCGCTGGGTTTAAAACCGAGCTGCAATTGGCGCGGATCTCTTAAATACTGAAACTGGGCCGCATCAAATAACTGGGCGTTATCGGAGGATTGCAGCAACGGCGTAAAACGAGTAGTCGCCTCAGGCATCGCCTCAAAAAAGCCCACCGTCGTCATATTGATTTTTTCCAATCCAGAGGTGGCCACTTCACTGCCTGCAATTTGCTCACTTGAGACCCCTAACATGGCAAGATGAGAAACCGGACTAGACCCAGGCCCCATATTGACGGATAACGCCTGAGTACGGTCGCCCACCACTTTACTGGGATCATAGCTTACCCCCCAAGCAGTCAATAGCCGGCTTAAATCTGCAGCGCCTACAACCGCCACAGGATTGCCAGGATCAGGAAGATCAAATTGAGAATGCGGGTCGACGATGATCACCGCGCGCCCGCCCCTCAAAACAAATTGATCCACCGCGTACATACTTTGATCGGACAACTGCTTAGGATAAACCACCATTAGAATATCAATCGTGCCAGGGATTTCCGTCACATCGGACGCCACCGCTTCGAGGTCAAACTGCTGCGCCATTTGCTCAAAAATCATCGGCGTAGGTTTCGGCTGACCGGTGGTTTGATCAAAGCCCCCCTGAAGCTCTAAGTCACTCAATAAACCAATGACTGGCTTATCTTTGTGAATCAGGTTATGCAGTAATTTACTGATCTCGTATTCCAACAACTCTTCCTGAGATGAGGCTGGCAATGCAAGAGTATCCATCAACTTCTGGGAGACCGTTAGAGCAAGCCTGGCATTTTCCCTTGTAGCATTTGGTACACTTTGAGATTCCAACACAGCTGGTGTCTTCAACACAAGTAGTTCCGGAAACTCTCCATCCACCTTCGCATTTGATACAGTTGGTGTTGGTAGCAATGACGCAGTGTTCGAGGGGACTTGTGGAAG
>NVTH01000048.1 GCA_002401525.1 Moraxellaceae bacterium
GTGACTAAATTGGTGCCAATTAGCTTATCCGCAAACGCTTCGACTTCACCAAGATCACTTAGTAATTTCACCCCTCCGGCTTTACCTCGCCCACCGGCGTGGACTTGAGCCTTCACTACCCAACGATCTCCACCAATAGTCTGAGCCGCTTTGACCGCTTCCTTACCATTCTCGCACGCATACCCTTTAGAAACGGGAAGTCCATATTCAGCAAATATTTGCTTTGCTTGATACTCATGTAAATTCATTCTCTAGTACCACTGATAATCAAAAGTTTAAAAATGGAGTCTGACAAGACCGCAGTTGTGGAAACCTGCGCTCTTAAAAGAAGCTCGACAATAAGCCTATGCTATAAGGCTAGCTGCTATTTCTTCTTTCGTTTACGTTTTGCGATATGCACCGCTTTTCCGTCCACGTCTAACGCCGCTTCATGCACCACTTCGGAAAGAGACGGGTGAGCGAAAACCATTAATTGAAAATCCTCCACGCTGGCCCCAAATTCCATTCCAATCACCGCCTGCTGGATTAACTCCGATGCTTGCGCGCCGACAATATGCACGCCTAAAACCCGGTCGGTTTCTTCATGGACAATAAACTTCACTAACCCAACGGATTCATTGGCAGCCATCGCTCTTCCTGACGCAGCAAAAGGAAAAGTCCCTACTTTATAGGCTTCTCCAGAGGCTTTAACTTGTTCTTCAGTTTGTCCCACCCAAGCAATTTCTGGGTGGGTGTAAACCACGGAAGGAATCGCATCGTAATTCAATTGAACCGGCTGCTCCGCAATACGCTCAACCACCATCACCGCTTCTTCCATTGCCTTATGGGCCAACGCTGGACCCCTGACGATATCGCCAATCGCGTACACACCTGGCACGTCAGTGCGGCAATAGGAATTAACGAAAATTAATCCGCGTTCATCGAGATTAACCCCACTGTCTCCGGCTAATAAATTTTCGGTCACAGGTCGGCGCCCCACAGCAACAATCAACTTATCCACCACCAATTGCTGGTCGCCAGAATTATCACTGTAAGCGATAGTCACTTCGTTGCCTTCGGCTTCAGAGCCAGTGACCCGAGCTCCTAATTTAACGTCCAAACCTTGTTTTTTGTATTGCTTGATTGCATCTTTAGCAACCAACTGGTCCACCATCGGTAAGAAGACTTCTTGGGCTTCAAGAATAGTCACCTCAGCGCCCAAACGACGCCACACACTGCCTAACTCCAAGCCAATAATTCCGGCACCAATAATGCCCAAACGTTTGGGCACGTCGGTAAAATCCAAAGCGCCAGTGGAGTCCACCACCAGATTATCCTTCAACGGGGCGCTAGCAATCTCAACCGGCACACTGCCTGACGCCAAAATGACATTTTCAGCAGCAATTGTTTCGGCATCACCGCCTTCAGCAGGCACAAATTCTACCTGTTTACCCGCCAATAATTTACCCGCTCCTTTTAACCAACTCACGCCGTTGGCTTTAAACAAAGAAGCAACGCCCTTGGTTAAATTTCTAACAATGCCATCTTTACGATCCTGCATCGCCGATATATCGATGGATAAGTCTTTAACGCTAATCCCGTGCACTTTAAATGATTCTTTCGCTTCAATGTATTTGTGGGAACTATCAAGCAGCGCTTTCGAAGGAATGCAACCGACATTTAAACAGGTTCCTCCCAACGCTGCATCGCCGTCTTTATTAATATGTTTCTCGATACAAGCCACAGAAAAACCTAACTGCGCAGCACGAATCGCGGCGACATATCCCCCCGGTCCACCCCCGATCACTACTATTTCAAATGATTTGGCCATATAAAATCCCTACCTATTAACCCATCCGAACGATGAAAAATGTGAACTATATTTCTAATCTATATTTCTAATAACAACCGGGCTGGGTCTTCTATAAATTGTTTGACCTGCACCAAGAATCCAACCGCCTCTTTACCATCGATCAGACGATGGTCATAAGAAAGGGCTAAATACATCATCGGTAACACCACTATTTCACCGTCCACCACCATCGCCCGTTCTTGAATTTTATGCATACCAATAATACCGGTTTGCGGTGGATTTAAAATCGGTGTCGACAATAACGAACCAAATACACCGCCATTGGAAAGCGTAAAAGTTCCGCCAGTCATATCATCCAAAGTAAGCTTGCCGTCGCGGGCTTTCATCGCTAACTCAGTAATCTGAGCCTCCACTTCTCCAAGCCCTTTCTTATCTGCATCTCGGAGCACGGGCACCACTAACCCCCGACTAGAAGATACCGCGACACCAATATCATAATAACTATGATAAACCACATCGTTGCCATCAATTGAAGCATTCACTTCAGGAAAACGTTTCAGCGACTCCACCACAGCGCGCACAAAAAAGGCCATAAAGCCCATTCGCACACCGTGTACTTTTTCAAACTGCTCTTTATAGTTTTTACGCATTTCCATAATAGGTTTCATATTGACCTCATTAAAAGTGGTCAAACTGGCAGACGTTTGCTGCGCTTGCACTAAACGTTCAGCCACACGGGCGCGAAGCCGAGTCATGGGAACGCGGCGTTCAATTCGGTCCTCATTGGCTAACGGAACGCCCCCAGGAGGAATTGCCGTGAGCGCAGGAGTTGGGGCAGCTACTTTCTCGATTTTCTTCACTTCTTCAACGGCGGCACTAGGGTCGTTAGGCGTAATAAAATTCATTACGTCTTCTTTTAATATGCGACCGTCTTTACCGCTGCCTATAATGCTCGACGCATCGATACCGTGCTCCGCCACCAATTTTCTCACCGCCGGACTTAGCGAGGCCGAAGCCGAGCCTGCAGGTGATTCTGCCGCTTCAGCTTGAGCGCTTGACGCTGCAGGTGCTTTCTTTACAGCCGGAGCAGAAGAGGAAACCCCCTCTTCAAATATCGCCAGTAGTTCCGCACTTAATACTGACTCTCCTTCACCTTTCAGTAGCTCTTTGATCTGCCCATCTGCAGGGGCAACCACCTCAATCACCACTTTATCGGTTTCGATGTCTACCAACAGTTCATCACGCATCACCGGCTCACCGGGCTGCTTATGCCATGTGGCAATGGTGCCATCCGCAACAGACTCTGGAAATTGAGGGGCGTTTATTTCTATGCTCATTGACTTACCTTTGAAATCGCGAAAATCCAACTGCGTAACTTACTCAACCACAACTTTTCGTCAGGGCCATACTAAAACCTTTATAACGCACCACTTAGAAAGCGCTAATCGTTACTTTCTAAGTGGCCAAATGCATCCTTAACCAATGTCTGCTGCTGCTCTATATGCAAAGACATAGAGCCGGCTGCAGCCGCCGCCGACCTTAGGCGTCCTACATAACGCAAATACAGAGCCGATTTATAACTAGTCACCACATGCCTGATATGATGCTGGCTATTAAACCACGCGCCTTGATTCATGGGCTCTTCTTGACACCAAACCACACTCTCTAGGTCATAACCTTGCAACACCTCAAGCAAAGCCTGTTCAGGAAAGGGGTAAAGCTGTTCGATACGAATAATGGCAGCATCGGTGATCTCATGAGTACGACGATATTCCAGTAATTCGTAATACACTTTGCCGCTGCAAATAATCAGTTGGCGGACATTTTCTGGAACAATTTGCTCATCAATCTCAGACAATATTTCTTGAAATTGCCCATCCGCTAACTCTTCCATGGTGGAGACCGCTAACTTATGACGCAACAAGCTTTTCGGAGTCATAACAATCAACGGTTTTCTCAAAGGACGAACCGCTTGTCGGCGCAACATATGATAAATCTGAGCAGGCGTGGTGGGGACACACACTTGCATATTGTGCTCAGCACAAAGTTGTAAATAGCGCTCTAAACGAGCCGAAGAATGCTCAGGCCCTTGGCCTTCATAACCGTGGGGCAACAATAGCGTTAACCCACATAAACGAGTCCATTTAATTTCGCCCGATGCAATAAATTGATCGATAACGACTTGGGCACCATTGGCAAAATCCCCAAATTGCGCCTCCCAAATCACTAGTGTTTTAGGCGCAGTGGTAGCATATCCATATTCAAATCCAAGCACCGCTTCCTCAGACAAGAGTGAATCGAATATTTCAAAACTAATGTCACTTTCTGCGACTACATTTTTAAGAGGAACGTAAGCAGTGCCGTCTTTTTGATTATGAAGTACCGCATGACGATGAGAGAAAGTCCCCCTGCCGACGTCCTGCCCGGTTAACCGTATAGGAAAACCTTCGTTCAACATTGATGCATACGCTAAGGTTTCAGCAAATCCCCAATTAACCGGTAACGCGCCGGCCGCCATTTTGCGTCGATCGTCCAATATTTTGGTGACCTGGCGCTGTAATACAAAGCCTTCAGGCAGCTGGTCTAACTTTGCATGCAATCGACGCAATTCTTTGTAGTCAACCGTGGTATCACAATTATCAATCCAACCGTGCCCCAAATAGGGACTCCAATCCACAAACATATTTTTATCTGGCTGAGTGACCAAGCTCTTCGCCACATGTTCACCGTTATCAAGCATAGTTCGATAATCTTCAAGCAATTGCTGTCCTTGCTCTTCAGTTATTTCTCCTTGCTCAATTAACACGTCGGCGTAAATACTGCGTGACGTAGGCTGATTACGAATCGCTTCATACATAAGCGGTTGCGTGCCAAAAGGTTCATCCGCTTCGTTATGACCCCGGCGTCGATAGCAAAACATGTCAATAACGACATCTTTTTTGAACTCGCGACGAAAATCCATCGCCATTTGAGTCACAAAGACCACCGCTTCCGGATCATCGCCGTTAACGTGAAAAATAGGCGATTGCACCATCTTGGCAATATCAGTGCAATATTCAGTAGAACGACTGTCTTCTCGTCGGCTGGTGGTAAAACCAATCTGGTTATTCACTACGATGTGCACCGTCCCGCCCGTTTTATAGCCTCGGGTTTGGGACATTTGGAAGGTTTCCATCACCACCCCTTGCCCCGCAAACGCCGCATCGCCGTGAATAAGAACCGGCGTCACCAAATCCCCTTCTGGGTCCGATCGTCGATCCTGACGGGCCCGAACCGAGCCTTCCACCACAGGAGACACAATTTCTAGGTGAGACGGATTAAACGATAATGCGAGATGAATTTCGCCGCCCGCAGTGTGCACATTAGAAGAAAAACCTTGGTGGTATTTAACATCACCCGAACCCACTTCCTGGAGTTTTTTACCCTCAAATTCTTCAAATAACTCTTGCGGGCTTTTACCTAAAATATTAACCAATACATTCAGTCGACCTCGGTGAGCCATGCCAATTACCATTTCCTTGGCACCATAGGCTCCAGCTCTTTGTATGACCTCATCCAGCAAGGGAATCATACTTTCCCCCCCTTCCAACCCAAAACGTTTAGTGCCGGGATATTTGGTACCGAGATAGCGCTCCAAACCTTCGGCGGCGGTTAATCTTTCTAGAATATGAGACTTCGCATCCGAACTAAATACCGGTCGAGAACGCACCGACTCCATGCGTTGTTGAATCCAACGTTTCTCCGCTGTATTCACAATGTGCATGTATTCCACACCGATGCTGCCGCAATAGGTTTGCTCCATGGCAGCAACAATTTCTTCTAAAGAGGCTTCTTCTTTGCCGATGTATAAAGTGCCGGTCTGAAAAAGTGTATCGTAATCCCCTTTGGACAGACCGTGATGAGACAGCTCAAGATCAGGCACCGGCTCTCGTTCCATCAACCCCAGTGGATCAAGCCTTGCCTTTTGGTGGCCTCGAACTCGATAAGCGGTGATTAATTGGAGTACTTGAACCTGCCGACGTTCATGCTCAGTACTAACACTGGACATTTGTACCGGCTGAACTCGATTGCGGTTTTTAGCAAGAAGGAGGAAGTGCTCGCGGACGGAGGAGCGCGGGATATCATCCGGCGCTTTTTCATCGTATAGCGGCAATTTTTCAAAATAGGCGCGCCATTCTTCGGGCACGCTATTGGGGTCGGCAAGATAAGATTCGAACAGATGCTCTACATAATCAGCATTACCCCCACTTAAAACAGAAGTACTCCATTGCCGATACATCACACCATCTTGCATTTCGCCACCTTATTATTAGGAGACACAAATTCAAACGTAGACCCAAAAGGGACTCTATTTACTGCAGCTTTCCTTTGCTGAGGATTGCACACCAGTTTCAAAAGCGCTCAGGTCTAACGAACATGCCCCTGAAGTTAAAATTCTTATGTCATCAATATAATTTTAGCCACTTATCAAAATTAATATCTGCTAATTAGCAGATATTTGATAAAAACCATTGCTATTGCATTGCATTGCTATTGAACGATTAATTCGGGCTAAATCGAGATTGGTTATTATATTCAAAATCAATGGTTTAAAAAAGCCCCCGTCACCGACTTACTTTAAAAAGACTAAAAGTAAACCGGTTTTTTATCGACAGGCACCTTAACCTTAAACAAGACTTATTTAAGTAGCTCTCTGCAGCATCATCTTACGAATATGGCCTATCGCTCGAGTAGGATTAAGGCCTTTAGGACAGACGTTCACACAATTCATAATTCCGCGACAGCGGAACAAACTGAACGGATCATCCAAATCAGCTAAACGCTCATCAGCACCTTCATCACGACTATCAATTAAGAACCGGTAGGACTGCAACAACCCAGCAGGACCGATGAATTTATCCGGATTCCACCAAAATGAAGGGCAAGAGGTGGAACAGCAAGCGCACAAAATACACTCGTATAAACCATCCAGCTTTTCCCTCTCTTCAGGGGACTGTAAACGCTCAGTGGCAGGAGCCGGGGTATCATTAATTAGWTAGGGCTTAATTTTATGGTACTGCTTATAAAACTGCGCCATATCCACTACAAGATCACGCACCACAGGTAACCCGGGAAGCGGTCTCAATACCAATTTCTGAGCTTGGCTTTTCACCAACTCTGAAATCGGAGTAATACACGCTAGACCATTATTCCCATTCATGTTCATGCCGTCGGAGCCACACACACCTTCGCGACAAGCTCTGCGGTAAGCTAAAGTGGGATCCTGCTCTTTCACTAAAGCTAAAACATCYAAAATCATGATGTCTTTGCCACCCGTATCAACCTCATARTCYTTCATATAAGGTTCGGAATCCTTTTCAGGATCGTAGCGATAAATGCTAACTTGCATACATAGCCTCGTAATTCGATCTTGCCTTAGGCCCCCCAACCAATGTCAATTAAGGGGCAACTCTTGTTGGCTTAATAAGTTCGTGCTTTCGGTTGGAAAGTAGGCACTTGTTTGGGCGAAAAATTCACATCCCGCTTGGATAATTGTTTGTTCGTTGGGTCGTAAAAAGAGTGCACCAACCAATTCTCATCATCCCTATCAGGGAAGTCATAACGAGAATGGGCGCCGCGACTTTCTTTACGTACTTCCGCAGAAATTGCCGTGGCTTCGGCTACTTCCAACAAATTATCCAGCTCTAGGGCTTCGATTCTCGCAGTATTAAAGGTGCTGCTTTTATCGGCCATGTAGCCTTTGCCGATACGCTCTCTCAATTCTGCAAGCTTAGCAACCCCTTCAAGCATAAGGTCGCCTTTGCGGAACACACCAAAGTGATTCTGCATGATCTGCTGCAAATCTTTTCGAAGTACAGCCACATCTTCTCCGCTAGAGGAAGACTCCCAACGATCCATGCGGCTTTCGGCGCGTTCGAAATCAGACTCGCTAACATCACGCAACTCCATTCCGTCACGAAGTGATTTTTCGATGTGCATTCCTGCAGCACGACCAAATACCACTAAATCAAGCAGAGAATTTCCACCCAAGCGATTGGCACCATGTACAGAGACGCAGGCCACTTCTCCAACTGCGTATAAACCGGGCACGATTTGTTCCTTACCCTGACTATCACGCCTCAACGCTTGGCCATTAATGTTGGTAGGAATTCCGCCCATCATGTAATGACAAGTAGGCACTACTGGAATGGGGTCATAAACCGGGTCAACCGCAGCAAATGTTTTAGAAAGCTCACAAATGCCGGGCAGTTTTGAATGCAATACATCTTCGCCAAGGTGATCCAATTTCAGGAATACATGATCCCCTTCGGGGCCCGCACCCTTACCGTCGAGAATCTCCATCATTATGGAACGAGCTACTACGTCGCGGCTGGCTAGATCTTTGGCATTAGGAGCATAGCGTTCCATAAAACGCTCACCATCCTTATTAATCAGATAGCCTCCTTCGCCCCGACAACCTTCGGTCACCAAAACACCCGCACCCGCTATGCCGGTGGGATGAAATTGCCACATTTCCATGTCTTGCGCAGGCAGACCAGCTCTTAAAGCCATGCCCACACCGTCGCCAGTATTAATTAGTGCATTGGTGGTAGACGAATAAATCCGACCAGAACCGCCAGTGGCAAAAACAGTCGCTTTCGATTTAAAGGCAACCACTTCGCCGGTTTCAATGCACATTGCCATAACGCCGCATACCGCACCGTCTTGGTTAGTGATCATCTCAAACGCATACCACTCATTGAAAAAGACAGTGTCATTTTTTACGTTCTGCTGATAAAGCGTATGTAAAAGTGCATGACCTGTTCGGTCAGCCGCTGCGCAAGTTCGCGCTGCCTGACCACCTTCACCAAAATTCTTCGATTGCCCACCAAACGGTCGTTGATAAATACGACCTGCTTCGGTCCGTGAGAATGGCAAACCCATGTGTTCTAATTCGTACACCACTTCGGGCCCTACATTACACATGTACTCAATGGCATCTTGATCGCCAATGTAATCCGATCCCTTTACGGTATCGTACATATGCCAACGCCAATCATCCTCTGGGTCATCACTCGCAATGGCACAGGTAATCCCCCCTTGCGCCGAAACAGTGTGAGACCGAGTAGGAAATACTTTTGAAATAAGTGCCGTTTTTTGGCCAGATTGAGAAAGCTGCAAAGCCGCTCGTAATCCTGCCCCACCACCACCGACAATAACTGCGTCGTAACTGACCGTTTTAATTCCAGCCATCGACTAAAACCCCCATAAAATCTGCACGCCCCAAACGAAATAGACAACAAGTGCTAATCCGCAGGCTGCTTGAAAAAGAAATCGTATTCCAGTGGGCTTAAAATAATCCGTTGAAATGGTCCATAACCCCACCCAGGCATGCCCGCCAATGGCTAAGAATGAAATCAAACTGGCGATTCGCACTGCCGAATTGCCCATAAAGGAACGCCACTCTTCATACGTTAGCTGAGGGTGGCAAACAAAAAAGCCCATCATCATTAAAAAGTACGCACCCAACATCACCGCAGTGACGCGTTGCATCATCCAATCGGAAAGGCCGCTTCGACCTAAATTGGTTACATTGGTAACCATAACCATGCCCCCGCAATTAATATCAGCAATCCAGACAACACCAACGTGATTCCAGCGCCACGACGTGCGCCTTCTAAGGTCTCACCAATTCCTGCATCCATAAGTAGATGCTTTATTCCTGCAATCAGGTGAAAAATCAATCCAGCTAATATCGCGAAGAGGACAAACTTTACTAGAAAGCCACTCAACACATTTTGCAACTCTCCAAACGATTCCTCGCTCATCAATGATTGATCAAGCACCCACAACAAGATTGGTAACGCTAAAAATATAGCGAACCCTGACACTCGATGTAAGATTGAAGCAAAACCTGGGAGAGGCAGTTTAATAGTGGTTAAGTCAAGATTAACGGGTCTTTTATCTTCCACAGTTAAAACCATTTATTGTGGTCCCCAGAGACAGGCAAAGGGAACAGGTAAGTAAGTGCGCGACGCACTAAATTAAAGCGCGATCCACGATAAACCAAATGAAATTCTCTTAGTCATTAATTTACATAGAAGCATAGCGCAGGCGAGTTTTTGATCCAGAGCAGGTTTTCGTCAACCTCCAACCCACTGGACGCGAAGTATAGTATTGTGCCATGGGAATTACAATTAGAGTGCCAGCAAAATGCTGATACGCAAGAATATTTATACAATTATAATGAAAGTTTGTGCAAGCCAGACTCGTGCAGCTAAAATTGTGGGGAAACATCCCCCACCCATTGACAAATAGAATTGAAATCTATAGGTTTGGCCCGTTTCCATTTAGCCGTACACGTTCGAAATCCGAACAGGAGAGAATAATGACTGAGAAAAAAGCTCAGTTAACTGTTGAGTCCAAAGGTCTTGACATAGAACTACCCATATACTCTGGCACCCTCGGGCCAGACGTTATTGACGTTCGAGCCTTAACGGCGAACGGCATCTTCACCTACGATCCAGGCTTTGTTTCCACGGCTGCGTGCGAATCAAAAATCACCTTTATTGACGGCGAAAAAGGAATACTTTTACACCGGGGCTACCCCATCGGGGAGCTGGCAGAAAATTCTGACTATTTAGAAGTATGCTACTTGCTCATGTACGGGGAACTTCCCAGCGCGGAACAAAAAGAAGATTTCGTGAGCACGGTAAGCAACCACACCATGGTGCATGAATCCATCAGCTCTTTCTACAAAGGCTTCCGCCCAGACGCTCACCCCATGGCCATTATGTGCGGCGTGGTAGGGGCGCTGTCTTCGTTCTACCATGACTCACTTGATATCAACGATGAAAAGCATCGCGAAATTGCTGCATTCCGCCTAATCGCAAAAATGCCAACCCTCGCGGCGATGTGCTACAAGTACACCATTGGCCAACCTTTCATGTACCCTAGGAATGACCTCAGCTATTCTGAAAACTTCCTTCACATGATGTTTGGCGTACCTTGCGAAGAAAGCGTAATCAGCCCCACTATCGCTCGCGCCATGGATAGAATTTTTATCCTCCACGCCGACCACGAACAAAATGCCAGCACTAGCACGGTTCGACTTGCAGGTTCTTCTGGCGCAAACCCATTTGCGTGTATCGCTGCCGGAATTGCAGCACTTTGGGGCCCAGCCCACGGTGGCGCCAACGAAGCAGTACTAGACATGCTGGAAGAAATTGGCGACGTCTCTAACGTTGGCAAATTTATCGACAAAGCGAAAGACAAAAACGACCCATTCCGCCTTATGGGATTTGGTCATCGGGTCTACAAAAACTTTGATCCTCGCGCCACCGTTATGCGCGATTCGTGTCATGAAGTGCTAGCAGAATTAGGCATCGAAAATGACCCACAATTTAAGTTGGCGCTGAAGCTAGAAAAAATTGCCCTGGAAGACGAGTACTTCATTGATCGCAAACTTTTCCCCAATGTAGACTTCTATTCAGGCATCATTTTAAAAGCCATCGGCATCCCCACCAACATGTTCACGGTCATTTTCGCACTGTCGCGAACGGTCGGTTGGATTTCTCACTGGCATGAAATGATCTCTGGCCCCTACCGTATTGGGCGACCCAGACAACTTTATACCGGCGAACCAGAACGCCCCTATGTACCGCTTAACAAGCGTAAATAGAAAATAAAAGGTCGTGTAAACGGCCTTTTTTTTCGCCCAATATTAACCACCGCAAACTAATTGGAATAAACAAGCAACCCAATGAATACCTGAAATAAAGACTGCCAATAAAATTTTACCGGCAATATTTGCCGCCTCCAGCACAGCTAAATCTTGGGGTAATGCTATCCTTTTATGGTGCAGGAGAAATTTTAAAGGACATACATTCCCTTTTGCAGGTCGAAAGCTATCGGCAAAACAAAGCAGAGGGAATATTTCAGGTTGTGAAACATGACTATTCTAAATTGGCTCAAAACCCATCAACATAAACTATCCCCTAGCGCTCAAGATCCACAGTACCTCGCCCCTTCAGACATCGTTACAGCCAAAGCCGTTAAATTTAAACTCAATGTAGTCAAAAACATCTGGATAGGGGCCGGCCTCTCGATGATTGCGGTCCCTCTAATTCAATGGATATTACCGGTATCAATGCTGGCCACTTTTTTATCGTTTATGATTTTAGATGAAACCCCCTAAGCTCATAAAATAAAAATGGCCTGCGGGTAGACGTAAAACCGCTCACACCTATTTACAACGAACATCGCCCTACCCCAAATAAAAGCACCCACTTATCACAATAATATCTTTCAACTAGGTTTTAAAACCTAGTTAAGCAGCATATACTTGCCGCACAATAACTGGGCCCTCCATCCATATACTGCACAGTAGGGACTTATTTAAGGTGCACCAGGATTTCGCACCGAATTAGCGCGTAAGGCTGCGGCATCGATAATTGGCAAACCGAAAATATATCTCGCACGCCAGCGGTGACACCATCTAATAATTAAGGGGCAAAAAATTGAACAACCTCAAGAACGTTGCTATTTTTTCTGGTTTAAATAACCAGCAACTCTTAGAAGTTAAAAAGCATTGCTCAATTAGGCCTTATCCGAAAAACACCGTCGTTATCTATGAAGGCGATGACACTGACTCTCTCTACATCATCGACTCAGGCAAAGTGAACGTTTTCCTGAGCGATAAATCTGGCAAAGAAGTCATTATAAATACCCAAGGCCCCGGAGAATATTTCGGCGAATTATCAGTTTTAACAGGACATAATCGTTCTGCATCCGTCATTACTAAAGAAAAGTGCCTATTTACCGTTATCTACCGCCAAGGCTTTAAAACACTGCTAGAAGACAATCCCAACATTGCCTACAACATAATGCAAAATCTTGCCATTCGCGTTCAGGAATTAACAGGTAATGTGAAAAGCCTTGCCTTACAAGACGTCTACGGCCGAGTGGTGAAAGTCCTCATGAGTCTATCTGAACCTATAGAGTCAAGCGAAGCAAACAAAAGGCTCATTAATCAAAAACTGACGCAACAGGAAATTGCTAATCGAGTAGGCTCCTCCAGGGAAATGGTGGCTCGAATTTTAAAAGCGCTCACCGTAGGGGGCTACATTAGTCACGAAAAAGAAAAAATAGTCATTAATAACAAACTGCCCGAACACTACTAAACCGAACCAGAACCCACTGAGCCAACACCCACTGAGGCTATCAGCAGAAGAAGCACCAAATCATCTGCGCCTCAGCGGCCACTCCCTAGCCCCCTCAAACAAACCATCAACTCCAATTACTCAATAATCGCTCCCATTCAGGTGCATTAACGCCTTGCAAGATCTGCCACCTCTACCTCACGCTCAAATACCTCAAAAATTACATTTATACACTTGGCCTTACAAAAAATTCATCACGACAAAATTCTGAACTTAAACTAAAGCCCCTTCGCCCTATTATTCGTATTGACATAATTCTGTTAGATCACTGTGGTTTTTAGCACACTGAAAACCATTAAAAAATTTATAACCGCACCGAATTAAAACAGAAATTGCCGGCATATCATGGCGTAAAAATGCGACGCGAAGTCACCTGAAACAAATCATCCCTTAGCAAGAGAACCCGTCGTTCTATAAAAATTAGCTAGCAAGTTAAGCAGATAGTTAGCTAGAAACGACACACACACAAAAACGACATTTATTCGTCCAACAAAAAACCCCACTTAACCCATCGATTTTTTTATTGCACTGCTTGATTTAGCACTCATACCCAGGGCCACCTCCAAAAACAATCGCTCCTACCTAAAGACTCACTGCTTATAAAAAACTTACCATTAGCCCACCAAGTTATAAGGCTCCCCCACTCCAATTTCCCGCCATTCAGATTAAATTTCAGATCAATTCATTCGATACCGCCAAATATAATTCATTACACAAACTACAATTAGTAACATTTTCAATATCTCAATAGACTTACTTTGTTAACTGCATTGCAAATAAATAATAATTCCGTACTATAGATCTTGTAACCGACCTAACGGACCTATCAAGCAGAAAGTAAAAAGTAGACAGTAGATAGATAACAGACATCCAATTTCAGGTTTATTTGAATAGTATTTTCGGAGCCATTAGCCTCCGAAAACCAAAACAAAAACAAGAGTTCACCCATGACAAAAACTAATTCAACAACATTATGCGGACTGGTACTGCTTCTATCAGCGAGCTTTATTTCTATCCACTCCTGGGCTGAACAAACTAAAATCCGCCCCCATACAGCAACAATCAATACGACAGCCGCCAATACGTCAATGCTCAAAACATCTCGAGCGGGGCCAGACAACCAAGATTTCAACACTAAATCAGATTTAGGGTTTAGATTTGCCAATCAACTCCTGAGCGCTCAAAATAAACGCCACTCACTCACGCCAGTAAAAACAAACTTAGCTGAAACACGAAAACAAGGCATTACAGTCTCAGTCAACACATTAATGAAACCTACCAATCTACCTGGGCGTTACTTAGGAAAATCAAAAGTGATGCTAGTCCACTATTAATCCTTGGCAGCACCTCGGCCATACTTTAGTGGTACAGAGAAGTTGGCCTCCAACCCCTCAGATTTATGCCCTTAGATTTATGCCCTTAGATTTATCCTTAAGGGCAGCTCTCCCCATTATATTATTCTAACAACCATTCACTTAGCGATAAAACGTTACTGACTGATCAAAAATCAATGTCTATTATTAATCTGTAGGCGTCTCTCTTTGTAGCAGTAATGATTTAGTTAGCTCAGCTGATCTGGCGGTATGACTTGAAATTTAATTCAATGTTGCAACATGCAATTAATTCAACGAACACACGCCCGATCAAAAAAACTTCCATTCTCTGCAAACTGACTACCGGAAATTAAAAGGCAACGCGCAGGAACTCTGACAATGAAGTCACTAAGGACTCACCTAATCCTTCTATTGGGAGTATTGGTGTCAATTTATACGCCCCAAGCGATTAGTAAAAATTCTTTTTTAGTCGCCCCAGGACGGGTTATGTTCGATTTATCGAGGCCAAAAACCCAATCCTTTATCATTACCAACAATGGCGATGAAGCTATCCGTTTGAATATTAAAGTAGTTTATTTTCCCGTTGATTCGTCCTCTCTTGGAATAGGGCTGCCTCTCAATGAGGAGACCGCTAAAACTGAAAATTTAAAGCCCTACCTGAGAGTAAGTCCTCCTCGCCTCTCACTAAAACCTGGCCAGCGTAGAGATATCAGAATTTCAATCCGTCCCCCTGGGAGCCTAACGGATGGCACCTACAGAGCTCACTTGCTCGTCAGCATGATGGAGGTAGCACAAACAATCACCGACATAGCCGCTTCAGACGAATCAGGAGAGGTAGGCATGCATCTAAGCCTAAAGATGGAAACTGCAGTCGCTATATACGGGCAAAAGGGCAAAGGTAGCCCCGACTTACAGATCAAATGCATCACCGACGCTGAATCTGGCAATCTTAGCTATGAAGTGCACAATCCTAGCCCATGGCGTTTTGACGGATGGGTTCGCGCTCATCACTCAGCCGACGACACTAAAGTACGCCACGAAGACCGACTCACCATTATGCGTGAAAGCAAACGCTCGATTATCAGTAAATCAACACCCGGCGCCGACGCCCTATTTCTTCGCTGGTCTGACCTCAAAACTGAAGAGTTAATCGGCAGTGCTCACTGCCCAATCGTTCAATAACGTCCCCGCAGACGCAGCCCTAGGGTTACTTAAGCAAGCCCACAGCGCTTTACTGTGCGCAACGGTATTGCTAATTACCATTCTCCTACTTTCGGCGCCCAGCATCGCACACGCAGAAGAAGCGGAGCCAATGAGCTATTACGAGAGTTTTGTGTTGCTGCGCATTGGCCGCTCGCGAGGCGACTCATTTTACCGAGTCATGATGGATGACGACGAAACCCCTTACCTAGAAGTAACCGACATATTAAGCCATTGGTTGGAATTCAAACAAGTTGAATGCAACCCTGACAGAATGTACTGCCAAGCGGTGATGTACCCCAGCAATAAAGTATTCTGGCTCGACGGACAAGAAATGCAATTAGGGGATTCAGGAGAGCAATCCAAACAAAAAACACTGTTTCAACGAGATTTAATATTGAAAGAAGGCAAACTATGGTTAAAGCACGACGTCTTCGAAAAGTGGTTGCCGCTCTATTCCGTGTGGAGTTTAAAATACTACTCCATCGCATTACAGCCCTACTACTTAACGGCTGACCAGCGAAAAAAAGAACGAGCCACTAATCGCCAAAGAGAAGGTCAGCGCAAAAAACAAGCCGAATTACTCGATCAACGAACGGTATTTCTTCCGGACCATCACCCTTCGATCGAAACTCGCCATCAAATAAACCTTCAAAAATCCACCGATGAAGAGGGCCAAATCCTGCACTCTCAAGTGGATTTGAGCGCCGATATCTACCGAGGGAATTTTTTACTTTCCGCTCAAGCCGCTGAATCTGAATTATTGTCCACATCAGAACTTAGCTTCTGGCGATACCAAAAATTAAATGGAAAACGCTACTACCTATTCGATGCAGGCTATACCAACAGTAATAGCGATTTATTAATCAGTTCTTTTAACTTAAAAAATGGCGTTCGAATCGATCAAATAAAAAAACACAAGGGTGCCGGTAAATTTGAACACATCGGCCATACCATCTCAGGCTCCGAAGTAGACGTCTACCACAATGGGTTTCTCATACTTAGCACAGTCGCTGATAGCTCAGGGCGCTATCAAATCCCCGCCACCTTTTCCGCAGGAGGAGACAATTTCACACTGAGGTTTTATCACCCCGATGGGTCAGAAACCAACGAAACCATAAGAATCGCCCCAGATAATTCCAAGATTCTTAAACCCAAACAATGGGATCACCAATTAATCTTCGGGCAGCTCAGTCAAAATACACAACAAAGCTATGGCCAAATCACAAGCCGCTATGGCGTTAATCAATCCATTTCGCTCGGCGCTCACTTGGTCAGCCTTCCCCGCCTTTCCGGCACTGAAAAAAGCCCCACTACTAAGCTAGACCTCGCCTGGCGAATTGTCGATGGCATCAACCTCTTGACCGAAAGCTATGTCCACTCAGAAGGATTGGACTGGAGCTCACAGATGGATATCGTAATGTTTAACCGGCACAACTTACAGATCATTGTCGGCTTTTTCTCCGACCAATCACCGCTTCTTGAAACCCCCGGAGTCGCAGACAATAGCAGGAAACGCGGCTCGTTCATTCACTCAATGCAGCTGGGTCGATGGCGAACATTGGAGTCAATACGCAGCTCCGAATCAGGAACACAATTGTCCTGGAAATTAGACAGAAGAATCAATCGATTGATGAACTTGTCGTCTCAAGCAGACTATAACCAACCCGTTGATAGTGATAATAGCTATTCGATCACCTTGGAAAACACCACCGACTTTTCAGAAACACTCAATTTAGGTGTCAAATTAAATTCCAGCAAATTAAGCTATCAAGCCTCTGGATTACTCAGAAAAAAGGCCGCGCCCGGGGGGAAAATTAGTTTTGCTGTGGGCTATTCCATGTCAAAAGTGGAAGACCCTCTTTACAGTTTAAGCGCCACGTGGAAAATTGCTAAAAACGTACACTCAAGCATCAGTGCGCTGAACGATAGCGTCGTCGTTAACATTAGTTGGCGCAATATCTGGGCCTCCAATGTCAAACGCAAGCCTTGGCAAGACTTCTCCACAGGAAGCGTAGTGGGCACAGTCATGTCCCCTAAAGACGAAAACGGTGACCGCCAACCTCTTGAAGACGTTTCCATTTGGGCGGGCAGTAAAAAAGCCCTTACCGATCAAAATGGCCGTTACCAAATAACCGGGCTACCCCCCGATCAAAAAATTCAGCTGCGAACCGACCCCAATACATTAGATGCGACAATTGCGCCGATAGAAAAATCCAAACTGGTACGACTTCGCCCCGGATCATCCTACGAATACTCACCGGAATTGACCTGGACCGCGGGCATGGACGGCGTGGTTTTCAATCGAAATAAGCTATCCATTGACGCCAAAATTCAGGTCCTGGATGAAAGCGGAACTCCCGTGCAAATAGTGACCCTCGAGGAGGACGGCTTCTTTCTCGCTGAAAGTCTAACGCCCGGAAAATACACCTTGGTCATTGTCAACGGAGGGCTAACCACCCCCCCTCTTGAAATCACAATTCCGGAAAATACTGATTGGTTACCGTCGGTAGAATGGCATCTAGACTAAAACCCCTTTAACTCGGCAATGAAGCGATCAATTCCGCCATGCCTTTTTGTCTTATGACATCTGCGAACTGACTACGATAAGACTTCACCAACCCCACCCCCTCAATAACTGCGTCATAAACCATCCATTGGGAGTCGTTATATCGAAGACGATAATCGACGATAATGGAAGCAGAACCTTCCATTTTAATTTCACTGCGCACGATGGCTTTACTGCCATCCTTATTAAATTTGGGGGTTAAAAATACAATTTCTTGGCCGTCAAACGCAGCAAATGCGTTGGCATAGGTGCGAATTAATATTTTCTCAAACCCCAATGTAAACGCTTCTTGTTGGCTCGGGGTGGCCTTTTTCCAGTTTTTCGCGAGCACCAGTTTAGCCATACGGTTAGTGTCAAAAATTGGCAATAATACCTCTGCCACTAATTTTTCAACATGCTCGGGGTGCTCCTTAATGACCGTTTTATCTTGGGTGAGTCGACTGGTCAATTCCGTAGCGGCCGTTTTGGTGACGCCTAATGGGTCGGTTGGAGCGGCAGCCGCCGCCGCGAGAGAATGAAAAACTAAACTTGAAATTGCCAGAAAACCTAAAAGAAACCGATTGCCTAGAGCCACTTTTCCAATAGTTATATTTTTATACACCCTTATTTCCTCTTACGTTAACTGGTCAATAATCGTCTGATCCAAACCATTATAATTCAATAATCTACTATTCAAATAAGCCTACTACGTCCCTAACCATCCTTCAACTTAGCAGACCACCTTCCTTAGACACGCTATATTACCTAGAATGGCTAAAAAACAGACAATCGAAGATCGTCTTAATAAAGAAAACAGCAATACCGAGAATTAACTATTGTGGAAAGCTGGATCGAACAAATATTCAATTTAGGGGGAATCAATGCTGACCACATGAACTGGCTTGTCCCCATTGTGCGAGGCAGCGCAGTCATTGTATTAGCCCTCGCCGCCAATTTAATCACCCATAAGTTTCTTTTTAAAGGCATTCGCTATTTAGTGGCTCAAACTCGCACTGTATGAGACGACATTCTACAGTTTACACACCGTCAAAGTACAAAATTGGGACAAAACCATCAGCACCATTCCCACTCAAGCATTCATCAATGAGTCATTTAAGAATTGGCGTGGCATGGAGGAATCGGAAGGCCGTAGAATTAAGCGAGCCATCAGCATCGATATGGACAGCATCCGCTTTTGCAACCACGATTTTTTAGCTAAATTATCCAATTCAACCGTCATCGGTGATTACATTCGCAAAAAACAACAAGAAGTGAAGCGTTACAATTCCGAAAAAGGCTTGCCCAYTGAGATATACGTATTTTGTAGGGATCAACGCTGGGCGCATTATGAAGCGATCCAAGCGGATATTTTCGATCATTTAATCGCGGTACTGCCAGAATTTCACTTACGAGTTTACCAAAACCCCAGCGCAGCCTGTTTTGATCAACTAAAGGTCTAGTCGATAAAGCCCCCCTCCAACCCCGCTTTCCCCCAAAATATGTCTACAATCAATCCAGAGACTACTGCGGCCCCTGGTATTTAATCGTCACCCCAGCCCTTGACGATATTAGGAGCCACCACTCGATCTGCGGCTAAAATACTATCGGTTTACTCATGGGAAAATATCGCAGCTGGGGTCATTACCCCGCGACTCAACAACAAGGCGAACACTTACCGCTCGACGCTCAAGCCTTTATTAAAAAAAACCAAACCAGCCTGTTGCCCTTTGGCAACGGGCGCAGCTACGGCGATGTGTGTTTAAACCCCAAGGGTAAAGTAGTCGACAGTAATTCACAGGATTGCTTTCTTAGCTTTTGCCCCGAGTCAGGACAAATAGAATGCCAAGGAGGAGTATTATTAGCGGACGTGCTCGACCTGGTGATTCCTAAAGGATGGTTCCTAGCCGTCACGCCC
>NVTH01000049.1 GCA_002401525.1 Moraxellaceae bacterium
TGTCAGCCAGAGTACTGCTCCCTTGTTGCTGATTGCCGGTGGCAATGGCATTACGCCGTTCCGTTCGTTGTTGCAGCAAGTTCGTTATTTGTGTTAATCACTTCACCAAGGTTGATTGCTCGTCCGTCCCCTAGCTGCCCTGCCCAATTGCCAAATTGATGCCCGCCATAACACATCGCAAACGGCTTCATTGAGGGCAGCACTTCATTACCAGAAAACACTCGGGTAAACGCATCAGAACCACAATCCGTGGAGGATAAACCTAAAATATCGGCCACCTGCTTTGAATAACTGACTAATACAGGTGCTGCAGTAGACTGAGGAGTCACTAACGAATAAAAAGCCCCCTCCACACTACGGCAATAATTATCTGCTTCCTCATCGCCAGTCAATTGGCTGACAAAGCGATTATCAAAGTGGAGTTCACTCAGCGGTTGGCTTGGCATAGCATTGTTTCTCCGGTTACCTTGATCTCGCTTAGAGAAGTGGTTTTATAATGCGTTTTGAGGCATTAGTTTTGAGGCAATGGATTTGAGGCAGATAATTCATCGGCAGTTACATTGCCATTCTCATGCAGAAAGGTTTTTAAGACGAAATCCATTAAAACCCCCTATTTATCTGCTCCAAAACCTAAGGTGGCTAATAAGTAATATTTTTAAGCATCTAATTTAGATCGGCCGCATATTGCCTTAAAATATCAAGCGATATTATCTCCAGCGCCTTCTTATGAGTTCGAGTCAAATGTACTCGTGGAGCCATTTCTTGTTCCTGCGCTTCCTTCCATCGCGCCGCGCACAAACACCAACGATCCCCCTCGGTCAAACCAGGAAAGCCAAACTCAGGCACTGGCGTCGACAAATCATTGCCCTTAAATCGCGAGTATTCTGAAAACTTCTGTGTGACTTCTATACAAACAGTGTGCGAGCCAACGTCTTGATCGTTGGTATTGCAGCAACCATCACGAAAAAACCCGGTAACCGGCGCTTCGCTACACGGTTCCAAGGGCTCATCAAAGACATTAATCGATTCATCTACAGTCATACTTCTATCCTCATTTAAAGCGAATGGAGCGATATATCAGCCGATTATATGATAAACCTGCCCTCCGTCACAGGAGCGCTTTGCAATCCCTATAGATCGGCGAATATAATTAGATTTTCAGGCCTACTCAACCTATTATTCGCGTCAATTTCAACCCTTATATAACCGCTTAACTCATTCAGACCTTTTAACTTTTCAATAAATTATGGAGAAATTAATGACCTTAAAATCATGGCTTCTAATCGGCGCATTATCCGCAACACTCATTCCAGCTGGCTACAGTCAGGCGGCAGGAGATCGGCAGTCCATGTCCCAAGAAGAAAGGCAGGCCTCTAAAGAACAACGAAAGCAACAATGGGACTCACTTTCTCAAGAAGAAAAGCAAGCTAAGCGAGCACAAAGGCAAACCCGTAAGGAAGGAATGGCAAACCGAGGAGAAAGAAAGGCTGATTGGGATTCCCTTTCAGATCAAGAGAAACAAGCTAAGAAAGAGCAACGTCGAGAAAAGTTTAATTCGATGTCTGAAGAGGACAAGCTAGCGTTTAAAGAAAAACGCCAAAACAAAAACCGTTAATTGCATTATTCAACCAGTAAATTGTTTAAACACATTAATAGTTCAGCACTATAAGACATTGCAAACCAACGAGAGCGGCTAAGCAGGTCGGAAGCCCACGTTCTCAGGCTTCCGACCCACTGTACTGTATTGCACTTTACTGCACAGCGGCATCTCGACTATCTCTAAGCAATCCAAGCGATTGCCCGTCGATTAAACGATTGCCAGCAACTCGACATCAAAAATCAATGTCGCGTAAGGCCCAATGGCACCGCCAGCGCCCTGTTCTCCATAAGCAAGATTATACGGCACGTGCAGTCTCCACTTAGAGCCCACAGGCATCATTTGAAGTGCTTCAGTCCACCCAGCGATCACCCCATTGACAGGGAATTCGGCAGGCTGTCCACGATCGTAGGAGCTATCAAAAACAGTCCCGTCAAGCAAAGTGCCATGGTAGTGCGTACTAACCGTGGAGCTTGCCAACGGTTTCTCGCCATCACCAGCCACCAATACCTCGTATTGAAGCCCTGATTCAGTCACGGTAATTTCCGCACGCTTGGCATTCTCTTCTAAGTGTTTTGTCCCAGCGCCAGACAGCTCTTTAGACCGTTCCTCTTCCGAAGCACGAATACGCGCAGTAATCTCTTGAAAAGCCGCTTTAACATCCGACTCTGGCACCGCACTCGGTTTTCCAGAGAGGCAATCTGATAACCCTTGAACAACGGCTTCAATATCAAGCGCTTTGAAAGGATCATTCACTAACTGATCCCCCATTTGTCGGCCGATTCCATAACTTGCTTGCTGGTCTACTGTCGTGAACTTATCAGACATAACTTCGCTCTTTAATGAATGAGATAGTGAAAAAACCGAATAATTTCCGGTCAAAATATTCAGCGCGCCATCTTAGCATAACCAATGAATAATCTGGAAATCCTGACTGCTCACTTGCTTAGGTCGACTCACTGGCCAAAATATACAGTCAATTTCCCTTTTTCGTGGACCAAAAATAAAGCTTAGTGGTGTTATTAGGACTGCTTGTCTATAAATTCGCGCGTACCTCGACCCTTTGTCGTTTAAGTCGTATATTTCTGAGAACCAAATAAATTGCTACGCCACCATTCAGTGCTGGCATCGATTAAAACTGGAATATCTTAAAACAACAATAATAATTACTTACCGTCGGCACGCCTAATTTCTAGCTGAAGGTAAGAGTGGAAAATTCGTTTAATAACCAAAATCAAAAGGACGATAACACCCATGACTAGCCTTAGAACCAAAACATTTAACTTTCTTGTTAAGTCGCTCATCAAACCTTTAGCGTCCAATAGTGACCTGACTGCTGAGCGATTTAGAAAAATACAAGCGTTTGATAAAAAGCACGCCCACAAGCTTAAACTTCCGAAAGGTGCGATCGAAGAATCAACTCATTTAAATAACGTGCCGACGTTGATGATAAAAAAAGATAAACCCTATCAGCAGACCAACAGCATCATTCTCTACTTGCATGGCGGTGGCTATTTATTCGGTTCACCTCATGGGTATAAACGGCTTACTTGGCCAATCGCAAAACAATGTGATATGCCCATGGCCATACTGGATTATCGGATGGCTCCCGATCACGTCTATCCGTCGGCTTTAGAGGACAGCATCGCTGCGTATAAAGCATTACTGGAACAAGGCTATTCTTCTATTTTTATTATGGGAGATTCGGCCGGCGGTAATTTAACCCTCGCGACATTACTTAAAATTAACCAATTAAAACTAACACCGCCCTGCGCTGCCGTGGCCATTTCACCTTGGGCAGACCTCTCCATGTCAGGTGCTTCTGCCGTTTATAATATGAAAAATGATCCCTACATTCCGGGTGGGCCTAAACAAATTGAAGTGGCAAAACTCTATGCCGGTAATACACCGTTAGATGATCCTTTATTATCACCTGCATTTGCCGATTATCGTGGTATAACAACGCCTCTAAAAATCACCGTAGGCGGACCGGAAGTATTACTGGACGATGCAAAACGCGTCGCAGAATCGGCGTCAAAAGCAGGAGTCGAAGTGGACTTCAAAATTTGGCCCGATATGGCCCACGTATTTCCACTCTTTAGATTTTTACCCGAAGGAAAGGCCTGCGCAAAAGAAATAGTAGACTTTATTATCCATCACCAATCCCAACAACTTGCGAGTGAAAAAGCACTGTCAGCTTAAGCCTACTTTAGTTGGCGTGGGGAGTATTGCGTCAACTAAAATACGACCTATTCATGTGTTAAAAAAATAGAGCTATAACCAAGAACTTAAGACCTTGAACCTAAATCCTCGAACTTAGAATTCAGAATTCAGAATATAGCTTGATCGCTTCGGCGGCATAAGGAATAGGTAAAAAGGTAGGGCCAAATAAATAGCGCATCCACATCACTCCACGATTGGGTTCATAAAAATCAGAACGCTCGATTTCCACTTCAGCGCCCATGTAGAGCTGTTTTGTTAACTGGTATTCCACAACCGCCCGAATAGAATACCCCGCCCCTGAACCCTGGCCGCCAAGATACACCGGGTCGACACCGGTTTGATCAGTCAATTGTTGCGCTTCACTCTGTAGTTCCGGGTCGTTAGGGAAAAAAACGGCATCCTCGTCTTCAGAGGTTGAAACAGACGTGGATAAACGCAATAAATACGCAAATCGATTGACGCGACCGTACACAGAAACAGGAAAAGAAGCCGACACATAGTCATTCGGACTGTAATACCCTCCGTGCCCTAAGGTAAATTCCCCTAAATCATATTTAAAGCGCCATTTCATTAATGCCAGTCCTACATCCACATTGAAACTTTCACGCTGAAATATTCGCCAATACAAACCGGTTAGAAATCTGGCGCGATTGTTAGCAAGCACATTCTCTCCATCCAATTGGTGCCCCTCTAGACTGGCCCAGATGCCAAATAACTTTCCAGGGTCATAACTTAATCCTGCAGTTAAACCCAAGGAATAAATACCGCCCCAAGTTTTACCGGTTACAGGGTCTTTAGCCCCGGCATAGGACAGCAATGTACTCGTAACGGGGCGTTTCTCTAGGTCTATATACAAGCCTAATTGACGCCAATCCATCGAATATTCTATCCCCCCGACCCAATCTTGCACTAAGAAACCGAGCGGTCTTGTGCCCAAATCAAAATCCCATTGATCGCCTCGATAACCAATTCCTAAAGCAACCCCCTCAGCACGTTGATCGATCTCGTCTACCGGGCAACCTAACGCCCTTGATGAACACAACAATAAAGTCCCAAATTGTTCCGCGTCATCGAGTTGCTTTACATAATCCACTGCGCCTGAATCCAACTTTACTGAATCGATACGCAAAAAGACCAGCCTTTTTTTAAAAAGGCTCAATTGAATTTCGATCGGCACAGTGGTCCAATGAGTAGTCGATTGTCCCTCTGTGCCGCTACGTCTGCGGAAATCATAAGCAATATTGACATGGCCCAGATTTTTTTCCCGCAGAGCTAATAATCTACTTTTCGTGTTCCGCGCTGGCCAATCGTTAAATTCATGCGTCGCTAATAAATCATCCAAGGAGGGCGAATTTTTTTTTGTCTCGACGTTATCGTTTTGGTTTCTTGCGTCAAATACTTTTTCTTCAAATAATAGGGCTTGAAAATAATATTGCTGAGCCAAATAGTAATCACGTTGATGTTCTGCCAACTGCCCAGCCATCCGAAGAGCCAAAGGGTTCTGGGCGTCTTCAATGAGAATGGACTCCAATAGGATTTGAGCGCGATCAGTTTGAGAGAATTCAATAAGCACTCGACTCAATTCAATCTTCTGAATAATGGAAAGGGTTGAATTATTCGCAAATAATTCATTGACCTGTTGCGAGGATAAATGATGCTTCCCCATCTTATCCAGCACCGCAATTTTACCTAATAAACCATTGGGCAAATTCGGCATCATTGCGAGTGCTGCATCATAAGCGACGATGGCCGCAGAGTATTGCCTTAAATCAGCCAAAAAGTCGCCACGCTCAACCCAAAAATAAGCCTTTTCTTTATTAGTTAAGTCAGCGTTCAAAAGTAAGGTTAATAGCTTCAAATGCATCTCGTCAGTTCTTTGGGGATTAACCATCGGCATTTTCGAATACTGCAACCACAACTCAATCACTGAAACCTGGTATGTTTTTCGGAACCCATCACTCGAAGCACTTAAACGCTCCAACTCCCGTAAATCTGATTCGCATGGCTCAATATCGCCTAAAGACAAGACTATTTCACAGCGACGTACCAATACATCCCCATGAATTGAATTGGCCCCGACAAGGTGTTTTTTAAAGCGATGCATTAATACACCTAGGGCTTTCAATGGTTGGTTCATGGTTTGCCAAGTGCGCACTAAACGAAATAATCGCTGGGGATCATTTTGCGCAATGGTATTAGCTCGCGCCATCCATTCATCAGCCGCGCCTTCTTTATTCGCTGAAAGCGCACGCTGAATTAACTGATCGAATTCTAGACGTTCCAATAACTCCAACGCCCCGCTACTGCGTTGCTTTAACGGAATAGCGTTCAGCTGCAGCAGTGCAAGGTCGTTTAAATCAAGCGAGGAAAGATACAACGCGTAGGCGTATCGCATAGTAGGTTGAGATTCTAAATTGGTTTCTGAAATCTGCTCCAACTTATCGATAAATAATATTTTACCGGCTTGCGGATACCCCCTCTTAAAAAATATTTTTGCCAACTTATAACGAATCCAAGGAGATTGGGGCTCAATCCTTAATATCGACTCGAATAACAAGATGGCCTTTCGGTAATCCCCTCTAGCCAAGCGCATATCAGCTTTTCTTTTGAGGCTGTTTAATTCCAGATCAGCCACCAGGTCTTCGACTAATAACTGTTGATCGTATCCATAACTCTGATACAGCTCAAGCGCTTGCGTCATTAGATGCCGGTCAGCGTAGAGATTGATATAACTTCTGAGTGCAGCATTGTGTAACGCTTCAATATTGATCACTCGACGAAAATAGTCTCCAGCACGCGTGTATTTCTTTTGGGCCGTAGCAAGATGAGCATTCAATAACAATATTTCGATGTGGTTATTGATGTCGTTAGCGTCCTTCTGAGCCAGACTAGTAAGAATACGTTGCGCTGTATCAAACCGTTGATCATCCATCGCTTGTTTTGCTTTAGCAATGCGATCCCAAAATTGGGTCGTAGCGATTAGCGATTTCCATTGCGACGCATTATCAGAGTCCATTTTTAACGCTAAAGTAAAATATATCAGCGCTTCCTGGTGGCGGCCTTGACGCATCCGCAGATACCCTAATGCCTCTACCAGCTCTATATCCTTTGGGTATTTTTTATAAGCGCTTATCAAATATTTTTCCGCCGTAGGGAAGTCCCCTTGATTAAGTGCCTCTACGCCTTTCAACTTGGCCTGATAATAGGGGTCCGATCCTGACTGTTTTGCTAATCGAAGTCGTCGACCTCGACGTTCATACAATGTACTAATTTCTCCATCCTCAGGAAAGCGGGAAAGGTAGGCATTAAGATAGCTATTTTGGGCATCACTAAGCGGTCTTTTTTTTAGAGCACGGCGCCAAAGCGCTTTAGCCTCGTAACCAAAACGATAATCATCGGCATAACGATTCAATTCACTAAACCAAGGATCAGGTAGCGCGGTGTTCTCTAAGTAATGTGAAAAATAACCGAGTCGAAAACGAATATTGTCGGGATGCTGATCACTCAGTTTGCTTAGCTCATGCAATACTGTCTCTTCTAAAACATCATCGAAAACCATTATCTGCCAATATTCAAAGGCCAAATCCCAGCCGGGAGGGCCAAAGGGGAACAATTTTTTAAATAGCTGTACCGCTTCCTTATGACGACCACTTTTTGCTAATAGTCGTGCGCGATTCAGTTTTCTTTTTTCTTCGCTGTGAACTTTTAGCGTTGTTTCCAGCTGCCTTATTTGTTTTTCTGATGCTTTTTTAGTTTGYCCTAAACGYAWYAACGTTTTKCGGGCYAATGAATACTTYCCYTCGCGAATTTGTAATCKGRCTAAAACGGCAAGCCCTTCAGAATGATTCGGGACAAYCTTAAACARYTTGTCTAAAATCTCTTTTAAATTRGGATCGTTATAGCGTGATTCCCAAAAATGAAGTTGTTCAACCAAGTAAGAAGAAGGAAATTTACCCGCTTCTGCTAAAGCCCAATTCGGTGAACAATGCAGCAACACCAATGTTAATGTGAATGTCGATATTCGAATCCATTGGCGCCTCCTTAAATGCATCTTAGCCGCGTCAACTAATTTACATCGTGACATACGTCATCCCACTGAGGCGATAAAAAGCCTGCAGGGCCAAAACGAAATCGACCTTCCATCCAACCTACACCAAACAAACTCAACACCTGCTCATAATAATTATCGGCGTGTTCAAATGGCGAATTGCGATTAATCCGATCCCTCTGTTGCGCTAATAAAGCCTTTAATTCTAGAGCGTCAAGAAATGGCAATAGCGCTGCAGAAAACCCACTCGACCCTTCGCCCTTTTGCAATAAAGAGCGTACATTAATTTTTTCGGGAGGATACCCCAATCGCCGAATACTTTTAGCCATTGGACGTAACGTGTCCAGCAATCGTTGTCGGTAAGGATCTTCTTGGTCTAGCATCCCGGCCCATAAATACACCCGAATCGCACCGTAGCTACCCACCGCATCCGCATCAAAATAAAATCCCTTAGAGGCCGAATAATTAACCCAGTCCGCGCTATAGCCATTGGGTGAAGCCGCTAAAACAATTTCAACTGCGGGCGCAATCATTGCTTGCCACCCTGGCGCAATCTCAATTTCTGCTAAGCGCCGAATCAATTGAATGGGTAAATAGCTGGGGTTTAAACGCCATTCTTCTATACCCACCTCAAAACCACGCGAGGCTGGCAACAATACTCGGCCTAATTGATCCGCGAAGACAGTTTCTTCACGCAGTATTCTTTGGGCGAGCAAAACACCCTCTACAGTGTATTGTTTAATGCCCCAAAGTCTGCCGGCTTCTAACAAATTGTACGCAATCCATAAATCGGAATCGGAGGCAGAATTACGATCCAATACCCGCCATTGGCCTTGGGCATCTTTACCCCATTTCCATGCCGGTAAATGTCGAGACAAATCTCCCCGAGCCAAATGTGTGTGCGTCCAATTCAATAATCGCTGAAATGTATTTGGGTCGTTGTCTACCAAAGCAAAAAACAACCCATAGGACTGCCCCTCTGAAGTCGTCACCATCGCCTCAGACGAAGGGTCCACCACACGCCCTTCGGAAGTAATAAAGTTCTGTTTAAATTGTTGCCAATCTTGCCATTCCAATGTATCCGTACAGGGCGCAGAAATACTCAGGCCACTAACCCATGTGAACATCAAAAAAATTGCTAGTCGACGACATGGGTTCATTGCGGCGGCGGCCTTAGCATAGAACCAGGTCTATCAAGTCTTTTCTTTGCCACTAATTTCAACGCTTGCAATAGGGTAAAGGCCATCACAAATACTGCTATAATTGCTGCTATTGCCATCAGTATCGGATGGCTGGAAAGGTAATACCACACCAAGGAAAGTGGTGTAAGGCTTCCCACGTAATAGCGATCACCCACCGTAAAGCTTTCTACTTGATGCGGATGAAACACCACAGCGCTGCCGCGAACCTTCTGAATAACTGCTGCTTCTATTAATTGTTCACTCATATCCGCCAATGTACTACTGTGGCTTGCCATTAACACCACGACACTTCTTTTCGCAGTAAACGGCGACTCCATTCCCACCATCGCACCGATAGGGCCTGTGGTTTCCATTTTTACTGACAAACCGATTCGAGTATCATTACTTTCAGGAAACCCAAATACAGAACTAAACCCTTGAGGCGCGTATATAGGCTGCTCTATCGCCCTTGCAGTGACGTCCAGCAATAGCGGTAAATCCTCATGCCATTGCGCATCTAAATAACGCCCCGGTAACGCACCTATAATTAATATATCTTTGTCCAACGCTTCGGCGATTTGGTGGTGATTAATCAGCGTGTAATTTAAAGCCGGGTAACCGGTAGAGCTCCCCATTCGAGCCAGTACATTAAGAAACGCATAGATCTCTGCTCTATCGGGTTCAGGGCTAATGATCACCGCAGTTTCCGATAAATCCGCAAAACGGGTAAAAGGAAAGCCTGCGCTAGCGAAAAAACTAAGGTTCGGCATGGCTGCATAATGGGGTATGCCGGTAAAATCCAAGATAGAATTCTCATCGATTGCCGCATTGACGTTGTACAACGGTTCACCTTTACAGCCCTCCTCTGCAAGCCTGGCAAAAGAGAATTTAAATTCTAATTGATTATCTGCAGCCAATTTAAACGCCGGGATTAAGAGGTCGGATTCAGGATTCAGTAACCAATCTTCAATTAATGGGATTTTAATTTTACTGTTAGGACCTCCTTGCACACCGGATTCATTTAAATTGAATGCTTCAATAAATTGCCCGTTTATTTTGACCGTCAGCCGAGATTCATCCAACACCACAGGTCTGGTATAGGAATACCCCAATTCCACAGGAATCCCTTGATTGCGCCAAATAAACAGGTCGACAGGAATCCTAAGATTGACTTTAATGGGTTCTGGGCGATAGCCATTCACTTGCAACTCATCGATATTATCCACAAGCTCACTAATTTTCATGGGTCGGTCGGTTCGTATCCAACGCGGCGCATCATAAGGTTTTCGAGGAATAATAGGATTAAAGCTTTTAATGCTGACCGCATGACCTGACATCACCGCACGGCCCATCACTAACCCTTTCACCGCAATGTCCAAATCCTCCTCATTTCGACCATGAATCAACAAAAGCTTCAGCGCACTATTAAAAGGATGCGATATCATTTCAATGGTGGGGCCCGCCACATGCGGATAATCTTGCAAAAACTTGGGTCGTGATTGATTGGTCGCAAGCACCACAGCGTGTTTATCCGGCAAACTACTTAAATAAACCGGAAATCTCGCCCCTCTCCAATCGGCTTGAACCCCAAACCAGGAAGCCAACACGCCACTGGATTTCAGCAGAGAAAAGCTAGGTTGTTTTGGAAAAACAATAGGCAATTCTAATAAGGAAAAATCCCGTGGATCAAAAAAGGGTTCCGGGAATAAACTCAGATCATTTTTAAGTTTGACCTTTTTCAGCGATAACTCTATTTGACTACTTTTACTGAGGTCTACCCACATACTTGAATGCATTGGATCTTCACATACCGCCGTATAGTGACCAATAAAACGAAACGTAAGTTGGTTAAAACTTTTGAAAGCTCGAGGGTCCAGCTGAATTTCATGCAGCAAACGCGTCCCGCCTTTCTTTTTAAGAATAGGAAGCAGACCCGCCAATTCATTATTTAGATAGACTTTAATGTGGGATTGATGGGAAATTAAGGAAGGCGAATGGGTATAACGTACTTTAAGCAAAGCCCGAGTCACCACCTCATCCGCACGTAAACCAAAACTGACATCTCTCGCCCCAAYACCGCCTTTAAGAATGATGGCCCCAGGCTCCGTAAGTTGGCGAAAAGAATGAATGCGTTTAAATTCGTTTTCAGTACGCTTCAAGCGCGTAGGAGGACCCACGAAAGCGKCATCTTCCTCATCAAAAATAAACTCTGGAAGATTGCTCAACGATAGATTTTGATTTGGCCTATTGGAAGTGASCGAAACCAGTCTTTTGTCGGGCTTRGATKCRGGCWYTTTCGCTTTATTTTCCCCCCAACCCTCCACCCAGCCTAATAATAATTCGGCCCCCCGTTTTGATGACATGCGCTCACCATTATGATAAGCGATAGTAAACGCATCTTTAACCCCTAGTTTTTGCGCTTTAATAAGTTGCTTTTCAGCACCTCTAGGCGAATCGTATCGACCCGCAGTGTAGAGTATATTGCCATTTTCAAATTGTTCGTAATTCAAGCGATCCAGAGAATTAGCAATTCGATTCGGCACATCGCCGCGGTACACTCCAATTTGTACCGTCCAAAAAACGCCCTCAACTTGATCTATATTATCTGCAATTTCTGATACTCGAGGCGAAATCAAAGGATTTGCGAAAACAGTATTGAGACAAAGCAGGCTCAAACAGAGCCCTACCGCTAAAACCGATATTTTAATGTTTCGTGTCACGCTAAATCCAGCAATGGCTATTTTATTTCGAAATTCATTGCTGAGTTTAAGAATTGCAATCCTTTGCATTTTCCCTTTGTATTAGTTTTTTTGTACTAATCCTTTTAGTACCAGTCCTTTTTGAACCAGACCTTTTTGTACTAGCCCATCTGCACTATTTGTTTCTCAAAAAACGACTTTTCATCCCTTATACTTTTGCATTGCTAGCGTCCATATGCGCTTTAGGTGACCTAGGCAGTACCCATAAAAAAAAGCTTACTGATTTTTCTAAACGTTGCAATAGAGGCAGTAATGCCGGTGCAAAACTTCGGATAATTCGCTTGTAGCCCCGACACCCAATCACAAATATTTCGCCTAAGCTGTTTAACGGCCGATCCACAGGCCGATCGTTATTCCAATTAATCCACGCGTCAGCACGGGCAAAGGTGCATTGAATTAGATTCTTTTCCTGCTCCATGGTAAGTTCATCAAAGGCCACACCAATTCGCCCACTGCCACTGTTAATAACCTTTGCGGAAAACGAAAACTCTCGCTTACCTAAAGACAAACTAATCAGAACAGCTTGTTGTTGCTCAAACTGCAGTGAATCGGGACAATGAATTCCTAAGCCACCACTGGAATAATCCTTCACCATGCAAGGGTAAAGCCTTCCGTTTTCGTCTCTCAGCGACGCTGGCAAATCGAACGCTACTCGATGAGTCTCTCGAACCTGTTTAGCTTCTTCAGAAACTGCGATTGCCCCGCCTAAAATTAAAACGTTATAACTGGTCCATATTAAGTTTAGTACGAGAGTATTGAGTTCTGCAGTGGGTCCGAAATAAAGTCGCGCKGCACCAAATAAAAGGCCACTCACATTGAGARCCACCAACACTAAATAGGGTTTTGAAATGGCCCAATCAAAATGTTTTTCTGACACAATACCGCCCTTTTCAGTGACATTAAATTGTCCCTTATGGGGGCTGAATAAAGCCATCATGGTGGGTTTTAAAATATACCAGGCCAATACCGTTTCATACATTTCTGCCCAGTAAGATCGCCGATAAGACCCTTGCATGCGGGAATTAGCGACGCTGGAATGAACCAGATGTGGCAACACATAAATAGCAATCGTTAGCGCTGGCGCATGAATGATATAGGCCTGAAACACCAAAAACGCTAAAGGGGCCGTTAAAAATACAATCCTCGGTAACGCGTGTAAAAAATGCAACATGGCATTGGCGTAACAAAGTCGCTGAGCAATGCTTAACCCTTTTCCTAAAATTGGATTATNCMWGYCWGNAAWATWTSCRTYRYCMMYCYSRMYCAACGAATTCGCTGACCAATGTGGGCGGATAAACTTTCAGTGGCTAACCCAGCAGCTTGAGGAATATTTAAATACACTGAATCATAGCCTTCACGATGCAGTTTAAGCGCGGTATGGGCATCCTCTGTCACCGTTTCAGTGGCAATACCGCCAATCTCTAACAAAGGCTGACGACGTAGAACTGCGCAGGAACCGCAAAAGAAAGCCGCTCCCCAAAGATCATTGCCGTCTTGACACAGGCCATAGAAAAGCTCGTTTTCATTGGGGCTATTTCGGAAATTATTGAGGTTTCTTTCAAACGGRTCTGGGGAAAAAAAGTGGTGTGGAGTCTGGATCAATGCCACGTTGGAGTCTTTTAGAAACCATCCCATCGTCACCTGGAGAAAGGATCGAGTTGGGATATGATCGCAATCAAAAATAGCGATAAATTCCCCTTCAGTAAGGTTTAGCGCATTATTCAGATTTCCCGCCTTTGCGTGGCGATTTGAATCCCTAGTGAGGTAATGAATGCCGCTTAAGCGCGCAAACTCTTCGAAGCTTTTCCTTTGGCCATCGTCAAGTAAATAAATATTAATGCGATCACTAGGCCAATCAATGCCTAATGCCGCATAGACGGTAGGCTTTACTACCGATAGAGGTTCGTTATAGGTAGGAATGTAGACATCAACACTAGGCCACTGAGAGGTATCTGCCGGCAACGGAGCGATGGTTCGACCTAGAGGCCAAACGGTTTGAAAATAACCCAATAACATGATTAATACTGCATAAATTTCCGCGCAGAGTAACACTATTCCGAGAGCAAGCCCGGTGACGTCATCCCAATTTAAAGTCGCCGTACAGCGCCACCATAGGTAACGGCTGGTGGCCACTAGGGAGAGGGTAATGAGTAATAAGTTCGGAGCTCGCCCGGGAAAGCCTCGCACCCAAAGCGCCGTCATACACAGTAACGAAGCAAAGATACACTGTTCCACAAAGGTAAAAGGTGTAGTAATGCAAAACCATGCTAATGCACATGAAAATATATAGAACACCCATCGTACGCGATATAAAGTACGCTTTAGTACCCCACTGAGTCTATTAAGCAATGAATTTGGAGCAGACAAATCTTCTTCATTTAAATAATCGGGATGAATAAAGCGATTAATATTTTTAACAAAGGAACGCCATCGCTTGCCGAGAGTATTTCTTCTATTTTTATTATTATGGCTAATTCCCCCAGCCTCGGCTTTTTGACGGGGGGTATTTTGCGAATCTAACGCAGTCTTAAAAATAACCAGCCAGATGACCTGAAATACTATGCGCATCAAATCAAGCGCACTAAGATTTTTGAGCGCTATATGGGGGAACCACGGCTGAAGCCGACTTATGGCTTGATCATACTCAGTACACAAAACGCCGGGTTTAAAAAAAATCGAAGAACAAAGAAACCACGCCCAACCCCTACCGAACAGACTAAAATCATTCTGTATGAAGCTAGGCTTAGTCACATTGGCCGCTTGATTCCCATTCAACGCGATTGTTCGTCGTTCTTTAAGCGTTAACCACGTCTCTTTAACGAAAACAAGTTCAGCCAACCACAACCCTGGGGAGGTAATACCCACGGACGTACCAGGCCTTACTGAAAGACTGTTACTGATTTTCACATTGACCTGCGACTAACCAGGTCCCTAACAAACCAAAATCCCTACAAGCCTGACTATGTTGCGCATACTCAAATACGGTCTGTTTACTTGCAAGTGATTGTCCGATATTTTTATCGTCATGCACGGTAACGGGAAATAGCTGCTTGCTAAATTGATGCTGAATTGAATCGTATATATCACGTTCAAGAAGATTCGACGAGCTGTATTTATTGATCAAACACATCATCTTCGATGTGCCAATGGCCTGTTGATCCTCAAAAGTTCGATTTAAACAGCTGTAGGAGACTGCGTCAGTGTTGGTTACCATGATCATTAGATCAGCGCGGCAAAGCAGTTTTTGCCAATCAAGGGGAAGATTATAGGCTGACGAAAAATCAACAATAAGCCAACTATCAAATGGCAAGTCAATTGACTCAATATCATCGCCTACGAGCGCATCAAGCTGATCATTGATCGCAGTATAAATCCGCTCCGAGGACGCTTGTTTTGATTTAGAGGATTCACCTTCGATATATCCGTGAGGGACAATATAAACTCCCGCTTTACTTTGAAAACATGCGCTGTACCAAGGTTCCCCTATCGCCACCTGGGTTACTAGCCCACGGTGTTCGCCGTAGGGTAATCCCAAAAGAAGGCCTAATTGATTCGCTGAACACAAATCTAAGGCCACCACTGATTTGCCCTGATAGCTTAACGCCGTAGCCAAGTGAGCCACCACTGTAGTGACCCCCACACCTCCTTTCACGCCAGCTACCAATAATACGTTCACTACTCGCGTCGCTCCTGCCGATCACCACTAATTTCGTCTAGTAATGCCCAACGATCGGCTGCATCGATACAGGCTTTTTCAAGCTGAAATTCGTTATAAGTTAAATCAGAAGCATTTAAGTGTTCGAACAATTCTGACACATCCTCTGAATTTTGAATTCGATCAAAATAACGCTCTAACGAAAAACGATGTTTCATACAGTTAATTCATATAGTTAATTCATATAGTCTGAATTCATATAGCCCGATCTTATATAGCGCTGCTCTTAAGCTTTGTAAGCCGGTGACAAATTCGATTTAATGCACTCTTTTACACTGTATTTGCTACCTTTATAGGAGTTACAAATAAAGCTAGAGTCACTAATAAAATAGCAGTGACCAGAAAAAAGGAAGCCCTTAATTACCCATAGCTATCCATAGTTAAATTTTAGCAGCCAAACTCAGGTGAATTCGACTCATTGTAATTTAATTGATTGGGGGTATTTTAATCTGACCCAACTTAAAATTGATACCGCATGGTCCAAGCAGCGAATTTGAACCAGATTATCCTATCAACGAGTTAGAAAGTTCAATGGTCCACGTTCCCTAATCAATGATAAATCAGCCACCACCGCACTTAGGAATCCAAGGCCTTACTCTGGAATGCAGTGAGCTTTTACCGGGTGCAATTTACGCCCTTATATTTGAAAAAAATATTAGCCTTTGCAACTACCTGACACCGCGTTTTTTTTCACCTTGCATTAGCGTATGCCCAGTACTCTACGTAGCAGCTAACCCACACGAATCGGTGCCCACGGAAAATAGCCAATGGCCTTACGAAGAATATTTCCAGGTATTAAAGCTAAATCACAAAAAGGCGTCGGATCCTAGCAGCATCATCGATTTACTTCCTGCCCTCGAACTCAAATTAAATTTAAACGTCAAAGGAGATAAAAACCACACAGGCTCAAATCAGCTAATTTTCTTTGAGCTCTGTGTCGATGAAAAACTGACTAACGAAGAGTTGCAACAATGTCTCTCTAAGGAACTGAATTATTTTTCACGCTGGGTTCGGGTTAAACAATACACGATGGTACTAATCGTCAAAAATACCAGCAGTAATCATTCGGTTCAGGGTGAATTTTTGGCGCGCAATGAATTACTTTCTGGAATTGCTTCTGTCCACACCAATGGGCAACAACAATTGCTATGGCAGACGTTATTTTGGCACAGTCGCTTAGCGGTCACATCGGAGATTGAATTTATCTTGGCTGAAGATAAGGTCAATGCTCAATGGGTCGCTGTTCCTAGCCCACAAATCAAAGGGACGGTCACTCCTAGGACTTCCTCCAAAAGACATAATTTGGTCGCCCTAAGCGGCGTCGTAAAAGATGCGAACCAGGCTCCTGACTCATGGATTATTGTCTCATCCATTGATGAAGCCATCCAACAAAGCAAAACAAGTACACCACAAGCAGTCATTTTAGCCTATCAAAATCCTGAAACATTCAAATCTTTGTTAGAAAGAATCCTCCTTCTAAGAAAAAACTTAAAGCCAACCACCAAAATATTAATCCGCGAACTGGGCACCCAACTTCGGCATCAAGAGCAACGTATAGCAACGCAATTAGGGACCTATGGTATTTTGCCCAAAGAGCTCAATTTCAGCCGATGTTTACAAATGATCGAAACAATCACTGCAGGCCAACTGAAATACCCCTCGCAAACGGAGATTTCCAGCGCCTTCCTAGAAATATCTGAAAACACCCAGCAAGGCTACCTGCGTAAAACACCCTTTGTTAAAAAAATCAATCGGGCTTTAAAAAGTGGGCTTCAATATAACGTTGAGCACGCCCTCATCAAATTCAGAATTATTCCTGGAATGTTGCCTGAACATTGTATTATTGCCTGTAAAACCCAGCGTAATGGCGATTATTATACGGCCAGCAAACATTTTGTTTATTTGTTTCTCGAAGGATGTCGTAGCAACGATATTGGCAAATCCATTGCCTCCCTTTTTGATTTGCCCGTCGCAGATCTATTTTGTAATGAATATCGATTCTGCCATCCTTCTGATATTTTTAACGAGCTAAAGGACATCCTAAACAAACAGACTTCCCTAGACTGGCCTGATTTAAGTGCAGTCTGCAGTCAGTTTGAAGCACCCTCAGCTCCACAATCGTCCCCGACCTTCTCCTCAACAACTACCTCAACACCCACCCCAGTAAAAACGCTCACTAACAAATCTAGGGATGCAGCGCCAGTTTTAAGTCCCTTGCCGATGAAAAAATCAAATCGCGAGAAAACCAATACGCCAGCGTCCGAATTACCTTTTACTGACTCAGATATCGCATTGGTCAATTCAATTACTGAAGGCGAAATGATCGATTTAGACGACATTAAGCACGGGATAGCCGATACTAAAAATACCAACGAAGACAACATGATCTCCCCCAACACGCTCAACAAAGACAAACTGAGGAAACCCACTCCATGGCCCTCTCCACCTTCCTCCTAATAATCTGTATTAGCGTCTTAGTGGGGTTTGGCTTGGGCTTGTTGATGCCTAATCTAATGACTTTATGCAAATCATGGGGCATAAAAAGGCGATCCAAAACGCTGTTACAAGCAATTCCACTCAATAGAGTTGGCCCCATAATTCCTTCTGAAAACCCTTTGTCTTCGAGTCCCAAACAACACAATCCACGGCAATCTTCAAGTCGCCACGGTCAGTCAAATCAACCTCCACACACTAATACTTCCGACTCATGAATGCCCCGAGCTCACTCCAAAGCCCTATTATTCCAGACTCACCTACGAACCAATCCACAGAAGTTGGTCTAATCGGGTTGGGACTAATGAATGTCTACTTCCTAATCAAGTGGCTCTTTTGGTGGCAAGGCTATATTGATTTTCACGGCTTAGAAAATCTTGCTTTAGCGGCGCTCGTACTGGCACCGATACGCCTGAGATGGTTATCCAACTTACGAATTATTATTTCAGTTCCCTTTGCCATCAGCCTTCTCTATTACGACACCAATTTGCCCGCTGTAGATCGAGTGCTGGATAATTGGAGTCAGTTACAGGGTTTTACGCTGACCTATCTGCTTGAGCTATTGCAACGCTTTATTAGTGTCGAAATGATTAGCGCTTCTCTAATTATTACCGTCCTTTACATGTATATCGTAAAGTGGGTTCGAGTCACTGTATTAGTTTGCTTCGGTCTATTAGCGAGCCTATTGATCGAGCCTACTGACTCTTTGCCCTCATTTAAGTTATCAAAAACTGCACAGATCTCCCTTAATGAAGCCCCTAATTCGCCAGTCATCGACCTTAATAATGAATTAAAAGAATTTTACCTAAAGGAAAAGCAACGCCCTCAAATCGACTTTGTCCCCCCCAATGCCAATGCATTTCCTTTCGACATATTAATTCTCAATATTTGCTCCCTATCCTGGGATGATTTAAATTTTACAGGCTTGTCCGAACATCCCCTCTTAAAACGATTCGATGTGTTATTTACAGATTTTGGATCCGCAGCTTCCTATAGCGGTCCTGCAGCGATTCGTTTATTACGCGCGAGTTGCGGTCAAAGTAACCACGCATCCCTTTATAAAGGCACTGCGCCACAATGCTACTTATTCGATGAGTTGAAGAAAATTGGTTTTGAAAAACAGTGGGGGCTTAATCACGATGGCGAGTACGATGACTATAAATCATTAGTGGTACAGCATGGTCAATTTACGGAGCAGCCCTTCTCGTTACGCAATGTTCCTTTTGAAATCCAATCATTCGATGGCACTCCAATTCATAACGATCTGGCAGCACTCACGCAATGGCTCAGTGAGCGAGAAAAGAGTGACAGCGCTCGCGTGGCTCTTTTTTATAACTCAATCACGCTCCACGATGGAAATCGATACATTGGCGATAAAGCCTCTCTTAGCAGCTTGGAAAATTTYCATCCCAGRTTAAATCGCGTATTAACCGACATCAATGATTTCCTAACGCTAATGGAAACCTCRAATAACAATGCAATCGTGATTATGGTTCCAGAACACGGCGCGGCAATACGCGGAGACAAACTACAGATTGCGGGCTTAAGAGAAATTCCGACCCCCAGTATTACCAAAATCCCAGTAGGCATCAAATTTGTTGGCCCAGACTGGCATCATCCCAATCATTCCTACCAGATTGACGCACCAGCAAGCTATTATGGACTTGCAGATCTGCTGGCAAAATTAATTATCGTCAACCCATTCCAACAAGAAAACATGAATATTATCGAGGAAATATTAGATTCGATTCCAAGCTATCGTTTTGTTTCCGAAAATGAAGGTGTCGTAGTGGTTCAGAGAAATGACGAATATTACATCCGCTTAGAGGATAACGAATGGATAGAATACAATTAAGGGCATCTCTAAAAATTGCCTTTTCCTCCGATAGCGGCGTCAGCTCCGTGCTCGACTCCTCGTGTATGCCTTATACACTGCGGGTCTCCGCGCGGT
>NVTH01000050.1 GCA_002401525.1 Moraxellaceae bacterium
TTTGCCGAAACGGTCAAAGGGCGAGGGCGTCACATTCTCGCCGCTGGCAAGCACATGGGCGTGTCCGCGCGGCAGAAGCACGGCATCGCCGCATTTAAGCATCAGCCACTCGCCGGAAGGCTTTCGCAGTTTCGCCTGGCCGACGCCGATGAAATGAAACACGAGTACGACGTTAACCTGATTGATCCCCAACCTGAACAATACGATGCAATCATTATCGCCGTCGGTCATCAACAAATAAAGGACATGGGGGTCGAAAAAATTCGCAGCCTGGGTAAGAAAGATTTTGTTTTATACGACGTAAAACATCTATTACCTAAGTCGGAAGTAGACGGGCGCCTTTAAGTAAACAGATTGAAAAGGCGCAGACCCGCTGGACTGCGCCAAAAATCGATTCCATTTTACGCAATCCAGCTTCAACATTAGCCCCTTTCAACGTACCCCCAAACCACTGAACACTGGCGAATTCGGCATCAAAGTAAGGCACTCTTTCCCAGCGCTTGGGGTGATTCCGTCTCCCATCAAAAGTCGCTATTATTGAGTTCACTCTGCTCACCCTAGAGACAACTCTAGAGACAACCCTTGGAACTCAGCAGCGATGCAATTATCAGTTGGCCTTATTTTATACTCTGCAAGCACGCTGGCTTACCTAGCGCTCACGGCCTATGCATTTTCAAGCTGGCGCAAAAAATACTCTGGTCGAGCACTGGGATTGACCGCCCTGCTCAGCTTCAGCTGGAGCCTGTCCATCACCGCTCAGTTCGTCTATGACTGGCCCCCATTTGAAACACGCATTACGCTGGAAGTATTACGAAATGCCGCCTGGTTCTTTTTCCTACTCAGAACCTTAGGCATCACTAAAGAATCATTAATGAGCAGCAGCGAAAAGCATGCTCGCTACCTTTCTCTATGTGCCACGCTAATTACATTCGCCCCGCTTTTATTACTTGCCGCATCGCGCCTTAATATTCCCGACCTATCAGGCCAGATTGAAATAGGCTCGAACTTGTTAGTCTTTTTTGTCATCTCCACAATATTTGGTCTCGTGCTGGTGGAGCAAGTGTTACGCAACACGCGTTCCGACAAACAATGGAATATCAAGTTTTTAGGGCTCGGAGTAGGGGCTCTATTTGCGTTCGATTTTTGCCTTTATTCTGACGCCCTACTTTTTAATCGAATCAATGTCACCCTCTGGGACACCCGTGGCGCACTGAATTTACTGGCAGTGCCTTTGATTATCGTCTCCTCTCAGCGCAGTCGAGCCCAACCATTAAAATTCAATCTATCCAGGGAGTTTATGTTCCACTCCACCACATTATTGGGGACCGGAATCTACCTCTTGATAATGTCAGTGGCGGGATACTATATTCGAATATTTGGCGGCACTTGGGGTGGTGTCTTTCAAATCATTTTTTTCGTCACTGCATTACTAATATTGTTAATCATTGTATTTTCAGGGAAAATTCGCGCACGGTTTCGAGTTTACCTAAGCCGTAATTTTTTCAGCTATAAATACGACTATCGCGACGAATGGATTCGAATTACTCAAATTCTGTCCCAAGAGGGAGATGACCCCCTGACTCATCGAGTCATCACCTCTTTAGCCAATATCGTACAATCCCCTGGCGGGCAATTGTGGTTAGAATCTGAGGCGGGTAATTTTGTGCTCACCGACCGAACAGCACTCGCCATGCCTGCCATTACGCTAGAACCCAGTAACAGTCGGCTTTGTAAATTTCTACGCAATTCCGAATGGATCATCGATATTGAAGAATTGCAGCGCGACCCGGACTTGTACAATCATCTTGTATTGCCAGACTGGCTGTCTCAATTAAGTGCTGCGTGGTTAATTGTGCCATTGATGCTGCATCAATCATTATCAGGGTTTGTGGTGATTAAAAAACCTCCAACCACCCATAATTTAAACTGGGAAGATCACGACCTTATTAAAATTGCCGGCCGCCAAGCAGCCAGCTATATCGCTCAAGAGCAAGCCATGCTGGCCCTCTCCCAAGCTAGAGAGTTCCATGCGTTCAATCAAATGTCGGCTTTTGTGGTTCACGACATTAAAACCTTAATTGCGCAACTTTCACTGCTGGTCAATAACGCCGAAAAACACAAGGGTAACCCTGCATTCGTTGACGATATGATAAAAACCACTGACCATTCGGTGAAAAAAATGACTCACCTCCTGGAGCAATTTAAAAGCGGCAACAGTTCCGATCCGGACCAGAAAATAAACCTAAAAGACCTCTTAATTAGCATTGTCGAATCGAAAGCCAACCAATCCCCGCTGCCAACATTATCAATTGCAGCAAATTGTGATGACCTTCAGGTTGATGTCAACCGAGAGCAACTACACTCGGTGCTGGGCCATATTATTCAAAATGCCCAAGAAGCCAGCACCGATTCAGATAAAATTGAAATTCAGATGCACCACGATGACCAATGGGCGCACATCAATATCACTGACACAGGCAGCGGGATGAGCGAGCAATTCATTAAGGACAAACTATTCCAGCCCTTTCAAAGTACCAAAGGCGTGACCGGCATGGGCATTGGAGTCTACCAGTGCCAACAGTACATCCAACGTCTAGGCGGCGGTATTAAAGTCAAAAGCGAATTGGGAAAAGGCTCAGAGTTTGATATATTCATTCCAATGATTCGATAACCGAGGCTCAAACTATTTTGGAAAAGCAAGATCACACGCTGCTCATTATTGAAGATGATCCGGGTTTACAAAGCCAACTTCGTTGGTGTTTCGACGATGAAAAAGTCCTCACTGCGGGAAACAAAGACACCGCATTGGCTCAACTACGTCGCTGCGAACCCCAAGTGGTGACCTTGGACCTTGGACTGCCTCCTGACCCAGGAGGATCAACGGTGGGGTTTTCTCTCTTGGAAGAAATACTATCCTTATTGCCACGCACCAAAATCATTGTTATCACCGGTCGTGAAGAAAAGGAAAATGCAGTGCGTGCCATTGGCATGGGCGCCTACGATTTCTATCAAAAACCAGTGGATGCCGACACGCTTAAATTTGTCGTTGACCGCGCATTCAGGTTGCACGAACTAGAAACTCAAAACCTGACCCTCAAGACCGGACAAGCCTCCACTTCGGTACAAAACCTGATCACCTCCTGCCCACAAATGCTCAGCCTCTGCCGCACCGTTGAACGAGTGGCGCCCACCGATGCGACCACATTAATATTGGGGGATACGGGCACAGGCAAAGAACTCATTGCTCGAGGACTGCACCAGCTCAGCGCACGGGAAAACGAAAACTTCTGTGCCATTAACTGCGCTGCGATCCCTGACGCCCTGCTTGAAAGCGAATTATTTGGCTACGAAAAAGGCGCCTTTACCGGGGCGAATGGCACCAAAGAAGGCAAAATTGAGCGCGCCAACAATGGCACTTTATTTCTCGATGAAATTGGCGACATGCCTCTTACGTTACAAGCCAAGTTGTTACGCTTTCTGCAAGAACGCGTGGTGGAAAGACTGGGGGGACACAAAGAAATCCCAGTGGATGTGCGTATCGTCTGCGCAACCCACCGCAATATCGAGGAAATGATTAAGGAAGGCGAGTTTCGCGAAGATCTTTATTATCGATTGAGTGAAATTGTCATGACCATTCCGCCCTTAAAAGATCGCGAGGGAGACTCCATTATTCTTTCTAATGCTTTTCTACAACGCTTTAATCAGCAACAAGGGCGCAGTATTAGCGGCTTTACGGACGATGCTCTAAAGACCATTGAAAGCTATCCTTGGCCGGGTAACATCCGTGAATTAGAAAATAAGATTAAACGAGCGGTGATCATGGCGGAAAGTAATTTAATCACTAGCGATGATTTGGCCATTCGAATTGATAGCGAAGAAGATGCCATCCCGCTCAATCTGCGCGAGGTTCGAGACGCCGCAGAGAAAAAAGCCATCTCCAGAGCGCTTAATAATTCCGGTAACAATATGGCCAAGGCAGCGCGTCTATTGGGGATTACCCGCCCCACTCTCTACACCATGGTGAGCAAATACAAGTTAAACGTTTAGGCGAAAGGCCGACTTGATTAAAGGTTCTCTACATCGCCTAAGGCCTCGGGCTCAACCAGATGGTCATCGTTGCTGGCCTGACGTCGAGGCCATTCGATGTAAAATTTCGCACCGCCGAACCTGCTTTTCCCTACATTGACCGTCCCTTTGTGCCAAAACGCTATGCGCTGCACAATGGACAACCCTAAGCCGTAGCCACCCGATGAACGATTGCGCGAGGTATCCAAACGAGCGAAAGGCGTGAACACATGTTCCCACTCTCGCTCCGGAATCCCGGGTCCGTCATCTTCCACATCCACCCGGCAATTCACACCGTCCACAATAAATGAGATATGCACCTGGCTTTGGGCGTATCGAATCGCATTACCCACCAAATTTTGTATCACACGATGGATGTAACGCTCTTCCCCTTCGACGATGCGGTGCTTATACGGTAAATTTTCCGGCACATGAATTAGCTTTACTTGGGCCCGATTAGCTGCCGAATCCAGATCCTTTTGAATCTGCTGAATGATCAAATCCACATCAATCATTTTAAAATTCAACACTGGAGAACCTTCCTCCAATCGTGCATAAGTTAAAATCTCATCCACCAAACCGTCTAACTCCTCAATGTCCTTATCCAGGCTTCTTAAGTAACGATTTAAATCTTCCTCACCTTCGGCGTCTTTAATCATTTCCAAACCAAAACGAAGTCGAGCCACAGGCGTTCTTAACTCGTGGGAAACCGCGCTAGTAAGCTCGCGCTGATTCGCCAACAAGCGTTGAATGTGCTCGGCCATGCCATTAAATGCTTCCGACAACTGACCAATCGCATCGACGCTGTCCACCTCCGCACGAGCGTCAAGGTCACCCTTCCTAATTCGTTTTGCAGCACGCTGCAACTGCCTCAATCGCAGCTCTAAGGGGCGCACCAAGCTATAGGCCACAAACCCCAAAAAGGATATTCCCACTGCAATGATCAGTGCCATGGCTCCCAGCGGGTAGGCATCAAATTGAAACACTGGACCCATCACCAACAATCGACTTTGGTTAGGCATCGACGTCACCACGGATGCCGATACCCCTGCCGCGTTGATAATCACAACCGGCTGCTCATTTTTAAGGGCGGTTGTTTGCCTATCCCCCAAAACCAGCTGATCAAAGGGCGCTAAACTTAAATTGTACTCAAACCCTAAGCTCAATTCTTCAAGCTTTTCCTGCCACAAGTTTTCCTCAAATTTTGCCAAATGATCGCGCACCAAAATCGCTGTAGCCCCTGCTAGCTGCTGGGATAAAAGAGCAATATCGATTCGCAAATACAAGTCTCGGGTTTCATCAACGGCTTGATAATAACTCTCAAATTTTTCTTGAGGTACTGCTTTGGCTATGAACTGCCCCTGCTGCAGGCGGCCTTTCTCATTCTTGGTTAAGGTTAAATCCTTGAGAGAAAAGACCCTCACGGTCTCTCCCAATAAGCGCTGCTGGTATAACACGCATTGCTTGAGCTCTTTTGCAGGGCAAGAGGCTAAAGCCCGAGCCACCATTTCCACTGTCCCCCGAGAGATATCCGCGCGATACTGCATCGCTCTAAAATAATTAGTCCCCTGCATCGCGCCTAAGGCAAGCAATACAACCAACAATAAAGCCGCAATAATTCCGCCGTAAATGCGTAAAAAAATTCGCGTCATAGTCGTTCCACCAGATTCCTTGGTCCCAAGCCGCAACAATCCCCTCGGGGCATCACAGCGCTATACGCTAGGCTCTTCGCCACCTCTAGACCACCAACATCTCGACCTTCTGCCTTTAAGCCTCTCACAGCGACAGGCCCCTGATCGTTTAATTGATATTGAGAAATATTCAGGCGTTGAATAAAGGGCATTAATTTTCTAAGGGGGTCGATAACAAGAAAGGGCCGAATTAACGCCGAATCTAGATTTGGCATTAACCTATTCGGCAACCTATTCCTATTCGGCATAGCAAATAGGCGCTTAAATAATGAACGGCAATCTATACTAGATGCCGCGACACTGTTTCGTGACCACGGCAAAAATAAGACTAACCTACTAAAATAACGGAAACACTTCACTCAGATGGCCCTAAGCGAGCTCCTTTACAAACAAATACCCCTTACTTCGTACCGTTTTGATACGCTTAGGGTTCATTGGGTCATCGCCAATTTTGGGTCGAATACGCGACACCCGAACATCAATGGAGCGATCCTGACCGTCATATTCAATGCCTCTTAGCGCCTCAAATATTTCCTCTCGCGACAATATTTTGCCCGCATTAGAAGCAAGTAACCAAAGCAGATCGAATTCCGCACTGGTCAGATCCACAGACTCGCCGTTTAACATGACTTCCCGTGCACTGTGGTCAATCATTAAATTTGCAAACGTTAATCGCGTCGCTGAAGCCTCCAAGGACTGAGCCTGCTCCGCTTCTGCGCCATTGTTTTCAACTCGGCGTAATAATGCTCTGATTCGGGCCAGCAGAATTCGCGGCCGAACCGGCTTGGCCACATAATCGTCTGCTCCCATTTCCAACCCCAACACTTGATCGACATCATCAGTWCGCGCCGTAAGCATTAATATTGGGTTATGGTATTTACCCCTCACTTTTCGACAGACCGTCAGTCCATCCACGCCAGGAAGCATTACATCCAACACTACCRAGTCAGGTTGATCATTGATAATGCGATCAATCGCGCGACTACCATCCATTTCCACTTCAWCGTGAAGGCCAYTTCCTTCCATATACTCCTYGGTCAGATTGGCTAATCTTTCATCATCTTCAACAATTAGAATATTTGGCATCCCTTGTTGGTTCTGAGTGTGAGTTTGTTCATTCAWTGGCTGTACCCTTAAAATTTCACCGAGTCACTGCAACCTATTAATTGGCACATGTGCCCATGGAGCATCCGTTTCTGGCTTCTACAATTTTAGGTCGATTACCCGTCGAAAATGAGGCTTTAGGAATGCGAAGATTTAGTACTGACTGAACCCCTATCATTCCGACCACCTTGACTATATGCAGAAATCATTCTGATTCCTTCTTTCCAGAACCTTAATATAATATAGGCAGATTACTTTTCATTCCGATTGGTTCAAACACCTTCTGTGGACTCGCTTACAATTCGTAACGAAATACACACTTTTTAAACCATCATTGCATCCATTAACAATCCAGCCGTGAAGACAAACGCCCCGGCCCTATAGCAACCATAGCTCAAGAACTGCCCGTCGACACAAGGAACAATCATTCAGCGGCTGTAAAAAGCGATGGCGCAACTCGGACGCCTACCTTCCACTAAATCCGCGCCCATTATTTGACCAATTTCACATTTTTTATTATTCAATAAAAACCCTACATATAGTGTTTCCTGTGCGCGACAACGGGTGACAGGTAAGTAGCTACAAACTTCATCAGTAATTCACACTTTATCCACAACATATCCCTATTTTTACCGCTTGCATTCCACCCATAACCGCACTATCTTGTACTTTAAATGATTATAAACACTACATATTGGGGTTCGAGCAATTCCGTTGAGCGTTTGGTAAGCTTGAAAGGTTTTCCTCTAATCTGCCTCCCAGCGAGGCACTGCACCCAATAGAACCCCCCAAAAACCTCGGTTAAAGGTGAATTATTAATCAATTGACGAATAATTTGGCCCAATTAGAAACACTACATGTTGTGTTTCTTTCATGAGCAAAATAGTTGCAGCGCGTCAAGGTGATGACGGCTTGCCTAGAATGTTTCTCAAAGGGATGCGCCGCTGAATGAAGAAGCATCCCTTAAAATTGAACACCTACTACGCATTAAATGTCGTACCCAAGAATGCACTGAGACACGAGAATCCTTTGATTAATTGTTATTCAGACTCAGACCCCCGTTTCTATACACCACAGCCACAGCGGGTATCGCGAAAACGACAGTAGCGCGACGACAAAGAATCAACTGGAACGAGCCACTTGGAACCAATAGATTGGAACAAGCATTAAGTATAAGCATCAAACGAATATTTCAAGCAATCAATAACACACCGCGAAAGTATTAGAGGTGCCTGTTGAAAAACAGAAGCTTTTGCAGCCATTAAACTTAACATTAGCACTTAGCTACGGGGCCCCATGTTTACCGAAACCAACCAAGAAGCAGCACCTGATAATAAAACCGCACCAGAGTCAAACACTCCCCAGGGAATTGTGCCAGGGCAAATTCGTGTCATTAAACGTAATGGCACAGTAGTCAGTTTCGATAACAACAAAATTTCCATCGCCATCACCAAAGCATTCCTTGCCGTGGAAGGCGGTACTGCAGCAGCTTCGAGCCGTATTCACGATATTGTTGCTCGCCTGACACAGCAAATTAGCGACACTTTTCAGCGACGCCTCGCAAGCGGAGGCACGATCCACATAGAAGAAATCCAGGATCAGGTGGAACTCGCGCTAATGCGCGGTGGTGAACACAAAATAGCCCGCGAATACGTCCTCTATCGAGAAGATCGTGCCCGCAAGCGAATGGACACACTTGAGAACGAGCCCACCGATCATAACGCCTTTAATATCTACGTGACTTTAGAGAATGGTCAACAGACTACATTGGATTTAGATCGCTACCGGAAAGTGATTATAGACGCTTGTTCACAGCTCCAAGACGTCGACCCAGACCAAATTTACGACGAGTCCATTAAGAATCTATACAACGGCGTTTCGCTGAAAGACGTCTATACCTCACTAGTAATCACTGCCCGTACATTAATCGAGCAAGAGCCTAATTACAGCTACGTGACTGCCAGGCTACTACTCGACTCCCTGCGCAGTGAAGCGCTCAATTTCCTTGAAGTTGCAAAATCTGCTACGCAAACTCAGATGGCAGAACTCTACCCCTCCATATTTGAGGTCTACATCTGCAAAGGCGTTGAATTAGAATTGTTGAACCCAGAATTACTGGACTTCGACCTTGCCGCTTTAGGGGAAGCGCTTAACCCAGAACGGGACTTGCAGTTCACCTATTTAGGATTGCAGACGCTATACGACAGATACTTTATTCACAGCGATGAAGTACGCTTTGAATTGCCGCAAATATTCTTTATGCGAGTTGCTATGGGGCTTGCACTTCAAGAAGATAATCCACAAGCACGAGCCATTGAATTCTATAATTTAATCTCCAGCTTTGATTACATGTGCTCAACACCCACGCTATTTAATTCAGGCACCTTAAGGCCTCAACTTTCTTCCTGTTATCTCACCACCGTGCCTGATGATTTATACGGCATTTACGACTCTATTCGTGACAACGCCATGCTCTCGAAGTGGGCCGGCGGTCTCGGAAATGACTGGACGCCGGTGCGCGCCCTAGGCTCACACATCAAAGGCACCAACGGTAAGTCTCAAGGCGTGGTGCCATTTCTTAAAGTCGTCAATGATACCGCTGTGGCCGTCAATCAAGGCGGAAAAAGGAAAGGGGCGGTGTGTGCCTACCTTGAAACTTGGCATCTGGACATCGAAGAGTTTCTTGAATTACGCAAGAACACCGGCGACGATCGCCGCCGTACTCACGATATGAATACCGCCAACTGGGTACCTGACCTATTCATGAAGCGGGTCTTTCAGGATGAAGAGTGGACCTTGTTCTCTCCCAATGATGCGCCGGACCTACACGACCTTTATGGCGCAGAATTTGAGCAGCGCTACAACGAATACGAACGCCTAACCGACAGCGGTGAGATTAAGTTATTCAAAAAAGTAGGCGCTAAAGATTTATGGCGAAAAATGCTCTCGATGTTGTTTGAAACTGGGCACCCTTGGATTACCTTCAAAGATGCCTGCAATATTCGCTCGCCTCAACAACACGTCGGTGTAGTGCATTCATCCAACCTTTGTACCGAGATTACTCTTAATACCTCCAGCGAAGAAATTGCTGTCTGTAATCTAGGTTCCATCAATTTAGCGAATCACGTCAGTGCAGAAGGCCTCGATCAAAACAAGCTAGAAAAAACCATTCAATCGGCAATACGCCTATTAGACAATGTTATTGACTTAAATTTTTACGCCGTGCCCCAAGCTCGCGCATCCAATCTTCGACATCGTCCCATTGGACTCGGCATCATGGGATTCCAAGATGCCCTTTACCTACAGAGGATCCCTTACGGCTCCCAAGAAGCGGTGACTTTCGCTGATAATTCCATGGAAATGATCAGCTATTTTGCGCTTAAAATGTCCTCTGCACTGGCGCAAGAAAGGGGCGCTTACCCAACTTATGACGGTTCCTTGTGGAGTCAAAATATTCTTCCCATTGACTCACTCAAAAACCTAATTGAAATTCGTGGCGACGCGTTTATTGAAGTAGACACCTCGGAAACACTTCCTTGGGGACCACTTCGCGAGTCGATTAAAGCCCATGGCATGCGTAATTCAAACGTCATGGCCATTGCGCCAACAGCCACTATCTCCAACATTACGGGGGTCACCCAATCCATCGAACCGACCTACCAAAACCTGTACGTTAAATCTAATCTTTCTGGAGAATTCACGGTGATCAATCCTCACCTTGTGCGTGACCTAAAACAAATTGGGTTATGGGACAACGTGATGATTAACGATCTGAAGTATTACGAAGGCAGCGTCCAAAAAATAGACCGCATCCCTGCTGACTTAAAGCAAATTTATTGCAATGCTTTCGAAATAGAACCACGCTGGTTAGTGGATGCCGCCAGTCGCCGCCAAAAATGGATCGATCAAGCGCAATCGCTTAATTTATACATCAACGAAGCCTCGGGTAAAAAGCTTGACATTACTTACCGCATGGCTTGGTACAAAGGATTAAAGACCACTTATTACCTGCGTTCTTTAGGGGCAACCACCGCGGAAAAATCCACAGTTGCACAAGGGGACATGAATGCAGTGCAAAGTGGCTCAAGCGACGCCAGCTTTAGTCAAGCAGCAGAAGTTCCTCAGGCCTGCGCCATAGACGAGCCCGATTGCGAAGCCTGCCAATAGCCAATCCGCAGAGCCTACGAATTAAAATACGGAGAGAATTAAATGTTAGATTGGGATGATTACAATGTCGATGAAAAAACGCCCCCGCGGCCCCCTATCCAAGAAAAGCCGAGTGAAATCACGTCAACAAAAACAGCGACGTCAAATGCAAACTCAGGAGAACAAACTCATGCCGGCTTCACAGCAATAGCAGAGCCTCAAGCAGGCTATAACTCTGTGGTTTTGAACCCTCAAACCATGAGCACGCCTACATCAAGTGCTGTCATCGAAGGTAATGTCACAGCAACCAAAATGACCGCGGGCTTCATTACTGAACCCACGGCCTCAGAACACCGGCCTGCAAACACTGGCAGCCATAGCTCGCAAGTCAGTGAAGCGCTGCAACACCTTGATCTAAATGAAGGCCTTGCAGAATTGGAAGGCGCGAGCACTCGTGTCAGGGTTGACGATAAGGCCATGATCAATTGCCGAGCAGACCTCAATCAACTGGTACCCTTTAAATACGATTGGGCATGGCAAAAATATCTTGACGGCTGTGCCAACCACTGGATGCCCCAAGAAATCAACATGACTGCGGACATCGCTTTATGGAAATCGGCGGATGGATTAAGTAGCGACGAGCGGCTTATTATCCAAAGAAACTTAGGTTTTTTTGCAACTGCCGACTCTCTCGTGGCCAACAACTTAGTCCTGTCCCTCTATAAACATATTACCAATCCAGAATGCCGACAATACCTCCTTCGCCAAGCGTTCGAGGAAGCGATACACACCCACGCGTATCAATATTGCATTGAATCACTGAGCATGGATGAAGGCGAAATATTCAACATGTATCATGAAGTTCCCAGTGTTGCGCGCAAAGCAGCGTGGGGCTTGAAATATACTCAAAGCCTGAGTGATCCCAATTTTAATACTGGCACCCCCGAATCAGATCAACAATTGCTAAGAAACTTGATTGCCTTTTATTGTTGCATAGAAGGCATATTCTTCTATTGTGGATTCACTCAAATCCTGTCCATGGGTCGTCGCAATAAAATGACGGGCACATCCGAGCAATTTCAATACATCTTGCGCGATGAGTCCATGCATTTGAATTTTGGTATCGATGTTATTAACCAAATCAAATTGGAAAACCCACACCTTTGGACTCAGGAATTCAAGGAAGAAGCAACGCTAATGATTCTGCAAGCGACTCAACTTGAAACAGAGTACGCCCGAGATACCATGCCCCGTGGCGTATTGGGAATGAATGCAGCCATGATGGAAGAGTATCTGCAATTTATTGCTAACCGAAGACTGTTACAACTGGGTCTTAACGAAGAATTCCCGGGCGCACAGAACCCTTTCCCTTGGATGTCAGAAATGATGGACCTAAGAAAGGAAAAGAATTTTTTTGAAACTCGAGTAATCGAATATCAAACGGGAGGTGCGTTAAATTGGGACTAATTAAATCCCGAATAGAGTTGAGGCTTAACTAGCTTTACGCTGGATAAAAGCAAGRCGGAATCAGTGCTGTTATTTCATTCCGTCTTGCAACAATTATTACAAACAAAAGTGATAGCGCAGTCAGTAGTCAATGGACATTTAAATCAATTAGGAGCAAATATGACAAGGAAAGCGATTGACCCTAATTCAATAAAATTAACACTGGATCAGATGGGGCAAACGGTTGAAGTTATGAACAGCGTAATCAACCGCCTAAAAGCCCATCTCGACGAGGTATTAAAAACCCTAGAAATTGACACCCCAAACAATAATAAAGAGGACGACAAAGAACTTGAGCAACTTCTATTAAGCCTAAAAGATAAGCATATTCACTAGCCTAATTTCAAAGGCCTAATTTCATAAGGCCTAGCTTCATAAGACCGGATTGCATAAGGTCTAGCCTCAAAAAAGTCTGTGTATCAAAAAGATCTGTGCATCAAAACAGGCTCAATGGGATTAGGGGCCTCCGATTGGCTAGTAGCTGGCAAGCGTAGAATAATTTATTCAGATAACAGGCATGGAGGCATCGCTCCAACTTTACCGTTACCTTACCAATCCGACACTTTGTTTAAGCTCAAATAAGCTAAAAGTAGGCACAAAGAAAATATATTTCTAAACTATAAAAGGGCCTCCTATAAATAATCCAATCTGATTCGATTTAATTTAGCAATCAACCTAAAAGGAAGTAGAGATGGAATATTGTTACTACACCGCCGATGTTTTCACAAACAAGCCTTTTAGCGGTGCGCAAATAGCAGTTTTTCCAGATTCAGTAGATCTAAGCTCCGAAACAATGCAGCAAATTGCGGGCGAAATAAATTTATCAGAAACCGTTTTTCTTTCTCCCGACGAACAAAACCCTTCAGACCTGCGCAGACGAATGCGCACCTTCACCCCGACCCAGGAATTGGACTTCGCAGGGCACCCCATCATTGCAGCGGCGTATGTACTTGCAAAAACGGGAGCAATACCCACCACTGAAGCAGACACTGCAATTATCCTGGAACAAAATATCGGGCCCATCAAAGCCTATATCATGCATAAAAATGACAATGCACTGTTCATTCAATTTTCACTATCTTGTGCTGCCAGCGTCGATAGTTTTGTACCCGGAGATCAGGAGTTATCGGAAATACTTTCTTTCAAAAATGCGGCGAGCATTTCGAACCCTCACTATCAAAGTAAACTAATCACCACGGAAAATAGTTATTTGGTGATCCCCTGCAATGATTTAGAACAACTGCAAAATGCTCGCTTCGATGCCAAAGCCTGGGGACGATCTAGTGCACCTTCCACCAATGCTGGGCATTTGTTGCTATTTAGCAAAAGCACCTATTCTAACAATGCTGATTTTCACCTTCGATTGTTAGGGCCCAATGTTGGCGACGAAGACCCGCCCGTTGGTTCCGCCCTCACTGCCTTTTCAAGCTATCTGGCCTCCTTCCAAAACTTAAGGAAAGGCACCTACACTTTTGCTGCAGAACGAGGCACCCCAAAATCACGGCTTAGCTTGCTGCATGTTGAAATGGACAATAAAGAAAATGGCACATTGACACTACGCATTGGTGGCCCCGCCGTTTTAATGAGTAAATCCACCTTATACCTTTAGAGCCCGACTATCTTTAGAGCTCGACAATATTGACGGACCAAGATATACGCAAACTCGATTTACACGTCCATTCAGTTTGCGCATTTAAATTATCAACGACACTCTCGATACAAACGATTGCTCAGTGCTCGGCGTTTAGCGCGTAATTTGTTACCTTTCGGCTCGGTATATCCGGCTCGCAGTTGGCTTTGAATGCCGTCTATTTGTTTTCGGTAATGCACACAAGGGTCTCGCTTTTTCGAGATCACCCGAGCGGTTTGTTTTTTGGATTTAAAGACCCGCTTGAGTGATGAATTATCATAAAACTTAACTTTCGGAGTAGACTTCCAATCCATGTAATTGACTGGCACTTTTCCCCTCTCCGCAGAAAGCATCCTCACCTTCATCTGGGGAGGCCGATCAGAATAAATGGTTTTATTTTCACTATCACTCCATTTATATATCTCAGCGCTCACGTTACCACTCAATCCGCTGATAAAAACAACTGCCGACAGCACAAACAACCTAGCCTTGCCCTTAAATCTTGCATCCATAATTATTATTCGTCCTTGAATTAGAATGCCACCATTTTAATGAATTCAGGCATCACCAAAACAACAAACTTCCGACGGAAAAACGGTAATTATTAACAGACCTGCATCGCCAAATCTGATTCCAGCCCCCTTTATTCGTAACAAAAAACCCCAGGATTCAGCCTAAAAAACCTCAACGGCGCTCTAACGCACCCATTCACAAGCGACTCATCGAACACAAAGATAAAACAACATTCTCTTACCTCAGTACGAGACCAATCAAATCAATCAGTTACAAATCAAGCTGTCAAAAGTTTGGCGTTTTTTAAAAAGCTGTACATCCCTTTACCAAAAACAACAATACAGTGTCTTGAGGTCATATAAGTGAGTGCATATACTTGCGCCGCATAAGCGGGACCGAATTAATAACTGAACAGTATTTATAACGTTCCTTTAACGAATAGCTCTCAGTAAAAAACCTTAGAACACGATTATGAATTATCAAACGCTTTATACACTGGATCAAACCTGTCAACTGCTACACCTCAGTACTGACCAGTTACAAGATGAATTAGATAACAACAATTTACGCGCAATACATTTCCCATTTGGAGATCGTATTGTGGGCAAAGACCTTAAAAAATACATCAACAAACACCAGCACACATCCAGGTCGAAGTTAAGCAGACGCCCTGCATTCATCACCGCTACAATTCTAATGCTATCCACCACAGCCTTCGCGATGAGTAGTTTTCCCGCCTGGCAACATGTTTCAGTTCCCCCCATCAAGTCTGTTTTTTCTAATTACGATTCCATTGAACATATCTTTACTGAATGGGCACCGGTGGACGCGCCTATTCAATTCAATCGATTCAATGATCAATCCAACGTAAACTCCCCTGGTGCAACACATTCTATTATGAGTTTACAATTTAATAATGAAGTTGCAGGGGGAGAATCCTTTCCTTGGCCACTCTTTGTTAACCTCGACACTGACCACGGTAGCGGCGATGGCGTAAGCGGTTTATTTAGACTTCACAATCGAGATCAGGGCTGGAGTGCCAGCACCCATATGGATGGCCTTGCTTATGGCACCGGCACCACCATCGGCAGTAACATTGAAATGCTCAATCTAAATCAAGACAACGATTCAGTATTTGGTTTAAACATCCAAAGTAAAGCCTATGAAGCCAAGAGTGCTATCAATATACAAACCGCGCCCATCGGCCAAAATGATCCCCTTTGGCAACCGGGTATGAACGGAAGTTGGGAGACAGGCATTCGCTTCCAAAGTGGAAACGGCACAGAAAGCCATATTGGCACAGGCATCGAATTCGGACCTAATACTTATGGGGATCGCGGCATTTGGCTTCAAGGAGACTTCGAGGCGGGCATCGACTTAGGGCAAAACAATCTGCGCATGAACGCCCAATCAAAAATTGAATTCGAGGCCACAGGGCAAGTCGCCATGCGTTATAACCCAGACACTTATCGAATCGAGTTCTTGTACGGGGAAGAAGTCATTGGCTTTCTAAATACCTCGGACCGGAATGTTGATTTAGCCAACCATTCAAGCGATTAAAATTGAACGTCACTTCGCTTAATTAATGGTTCTCTGTGACAGGGGAATGGCACGCACTTATCCCGCCTTCCCCTCTATTCATCCAAACCCGAATCCAAACCCAAGCGTATAAGCAGTTATTTGACGACAAATTTCACCTTACCTCTCTAACCATCGATTTTCCGCCCCTCCAAGCTCAAATATCCACTGTTTCATACTGGCCTTAAATACCCAAGCATATTAGTATTGACGCAGAAATCGCACAGCAAATGGATTTACTCAGAAGATTTTTTCCCACTGAGTAGTTATAGACAGCGATAAGAAACGCTAATCAAACTAACAATAATACCGTTTCTACTTTTTCATCTCTGTAATAACAATCCGTTACAGGTACATACGGAAGGCTTAAACGCTAGGCCTGAGTCCACCGGTACCAAAAACGCCCTATAAATCAGACTATAAATACAAGCAGTGGAGCAAGTAATGAAGAAAGCAAGTCTTTGGATGTATCTACCGTATTGCGTACCCATGGCGGTCGCCTTGTTCGGCGCGCAATTGGTTTTCACTAACTCGTCCTCGATCGGCTACGGGTTTATCGCGCTACTCGCTACAGTCGCCATACTGGAACCTCTTTTGGGCGAGGATAACGAAACTTATGAATGGCAATTTCCAAACGTATTTTTAGGCATGATGTACCTCTATGCGATGGGCACTTTCGCCACCTTTCTTGGTTTTCTCTGGGTCATGGGGCACGCCCACAATGGCGGCGATTTATTAAGTATTGCCGCGATGACTCAAGCCATCACAGGCTTTGATATGATAGCGGTTCATGCCAACGACGGACTGTTTGAATACGCCATAGCAACCTTAATGTTCAGTATAACCGCCACCATCGGCACCGTTTCCATCGGACACGAACTCTGTCACCGAACCCACGAAACACTCTCAGTCTTTTTCGCTCGGGCCATGGGAACCTTAGCTTTATTTAGCTATTACGCCGTTGAACACCCATACGGCCACCACCTCACAGCAGGAACCCCTCACGACTCAAGCACTGCACTTCGAGGAGAAAGCGTCACCACATTCTTTTTTCGTACCTTCAAGCAAGACTACGAAATTGTCTGGGAAATAGAAAAGATTCGACTAGAGAAATTAAACCTTCCTTTGTGGTCTCACCATAATCGCTTATTACGAGGTTATGCAGCAGAATTTTTGTTAATCCTAACCGTCGCGGCATTAACCGGATTTGTAGGCCTATTATTTTTCAGCGCAGCCATTTTGAACGCTCACTGGGGTTATAAAGTAGGCGTTTACGGACAACATTACGGCATCGTTCGCGTTCCAGAGACACCCTTAGAAGTTCATCACTCTTGGGGCTGCACCAACAAAGTGACCAATTGGTTTGTGGACGGTATTGGCCGCCACGCTGACCACCACTTGGTACCACAACGAGAGTTTTGGAATCTAGAGCCTTATCGTGAAGGGCCTCAGTACGAATACGGTTATTTCAAAACCATGGCAATCGCGAGAAGAAAGAAAAGTTGGGATAAATTAATGGTGCCTAAACTGATTGAGTGGGATAACAATTACGCCACGCCAGAGGAAAAGCTTTTAGCCATGGCTGCCAATGAAAAAAGTGGCATCCCAGAACTCATTGAACACGCCAAACAACAACGTCAGGAACTTAAAGAAGCGGGCTTAATTACAGACAGTGAAGCAGCTTAAGTCAACTTTCCAAATAATGCGCTAACTTTATAGCGCATACAAAAAACCCCAGTTAATTACTGGGGTTTTTTGTTTCTAACTAACGATTGTTTACTAACTATTTCCTTAATAGCTACTTCCAACCGGTCGCTTCTGCGAGGGCTTTACCCAGTTCAGCAGGATTACGAACCGTGCTCGCACCCGCGGCTTCAAGTGCAGCAAACTTTTCAGCCGCAGTGCCCTTACCACCGGCAATGATTGCACCCGCATGGCCCATGCGCTTACCGGCAGGCGCAGTCACTCCCGCAATGTAAGACACTACCGGCTTAGTCACATTTGACTGGATGAATTCAGCGGCTTCTTCTTCAGCTGTACCGCCAATTTCGCCCACCATTATAATCGCTTCAGTTTGATCATCGGCTTGGAACATTTCCAATGCGTCAATAAAAGTAGTGCCAGGAATCGGGTCTCCACCAATACCAATACAAGTGCTTTGTCCAAACCCTAGCTCGGTGGTTTGATTGACCGCTTCGTAGGTTAAGGTTCCTGAACGAGACACAATACCGACTTTACCAGGCAAATGAATTGAACCTGGCATAATGCCAATTTTACATTCACCCGGAGTGATAATGCCGGGACAATTAGGGCCGATCAGACGAGCCCCCGAATTTTCCACGTAGGCTTTGACATAAAGCATGTCGATCGTGGGAATACCTTCGGTAATGCAGACCACCAATGGAATCCCCGCATCCACCGCTTCGATAATAGAATCTTTACAAAACGCGGCTGGCACGTAAATAACGCTAGCATCCGCCGAAGTTTCTGCCACAGCCTCTTTAACGGTATCAAACACAGGCAAATCTAAATGTCGCTGACCGCCTTTTCCCGGAGTCACCCCGCCGACCATTCTTGTACCGTAAGCAATGGATTGCTCTGAATGAAGCGTTCCTTGAGCGCCGGTAAAACCCTGGCAAATTACTTTAGTGTCTTTGTTTATTAATACGCTCATGCTTACCCCTCCACCGCTTCAACAGCTTTCATCGCGGCGTCATTAAAACCACTGGCTGCAATAATATTAAGTCCACTTTGCGCGAGTTTTTCACGGCCTAACTCGGCGTTATTACCCTCTAATCTGACAATCACAGGGACTTTAACCCCAACTTCTTCTACCGCGCCTATGACCCCTTCAGCAATTAAATCACAGCGCACAATGCCGCCAAAAATATTGACTAATACGGCTTTCACATTGGTATCGGACAAAATTATTTTGAATGCCTCAGTAACCCGTTCTTTAGTCGCCCCTCCTCCAACATCAAGAAAGTTAGCGGGCGCACCGCCGTGCAATTTCACTAAATCCATGGTGCCCATGGCGAGTCCAGCACCATTTACCATGCAACCAATATTGCCGTCTAACGCCACGTAATTTAATTCCCATTCTGCAGCAAGGCGTTCTCGTTCGTCCTCCTGGCTTGGATCTTCCATTTCCACCAAATCTGGATGGCGAAATAATGCATTGCCATCAATGGCTACTTTGGCATCCAGGCAATGAAGGTCGCCTTCTTTAGTCACAACCAAAGGATTAATTTCCAACAACGCTAAATCTTTCTCTTCAAACAATTTAGCCAACAGTAAAAATATCTTGGTGAATTGTTTCACTTGGGCATTGTTTAAACCCAACGCATACCCTAACTCTCGACCTTGATAAGGCTGCGCCCCAACGATGGGGTCAATGGACGCCTTCAGTATTTTTTCAGGCGTCTCTTCTGCCACCTTTTCAATTTCTACCCCACCTTCAGTAGACGCCATAAAGGTCACTCGGCGAGTAGCGCGATCCACTACAGCGCCCAAATAATATTCCTTCTCAATATCAGTGCACGACTCCACT
>NVTH01000051.1 GCA_002401525.1 Moraxellaceae bacterium
TGACATGACGAGTAGGACCGCCCACGGGAATTTTACTTCAACCATTGGACTATCGTCCGGTTGCGTTAGGTCTATTGGTTTTTCTTGGATTACGCTGGCCATCTGTAGTTCTCCTATTGGATGGTATTAGTGGTGATGATATTGCTGTTAATGATCCTGCTGTTGATGATTCTGTTGTTAATGATATTAATGCGGCATACCGCAGGTCTTGGAATTTATTATTGAGTCCAGCTTCTGGTTAAACCTTATCGTGGGGTTTAACGGTTTTCAGTATCGTTTTGTATCTGTGTTTAGCGTTTCTTTATTTTGCGGTTTACAACATTAATTATGGTTAGGCTAAAATATTATTATTACACGCGATTTCGATTTGAGTGGTGTGGCATCCAGACACCTTTAATAATCGATAATCGAAAGAAGGATAGTCGCCTTCCAATTGGATTTTTAGGACATTAGTTCTGTGAGATACAGGCACAAAACATTATTAAATATAATATCGTTAAATATCCGGATCGAAATTTAAGTGCTTATTCAATGAGATTTTGTTTCTCAAGAATAAACGTCCTAGCGCATTAAATCGTTAATATTGTATGGATTGTTTCTTATTAATTATTGTTATTACTGGGTTTAAAATTCACGATGCTTGCCAAATTTGACTGCATATTTCAGATAAATAGTAGCATATAAGAATTTCGGATGAAGGCTTGGGGTATTGCAATTGTGGCCAATTTGACAAGGGGTATTCTTTTGGCACGAAAAGGTAATTATAAAATTAAATGTGCTTTTTCACGCCTAGAAAAGGTGTCGCTCTGCTGCACAAGATATGCTTTGAAAGCCTTTTTTATGAGCTTCTGGTGACGAAGATTGTTCTGAATATTTTCAAGGGGTCGGCTGGCCAGTCTAGTCGGTTTAAATAAACAGTATTTTGGAGGGTATAATATTTTATGGCCAGACTGATTGAAGTTGAATCTCCTCAGGAGGTCGATGAAACTGCTATTTTAGCGCATGAAATATGGAATGAACATTTCCCCAATATTATTGGTCAATCGCAAGTAGACTACATGCTGGATAAATTTCAGAGTGTGGATGCGATCAGTGGGCAGATTAAAGCCGGGCAGCTCTATTACCTAATTGAATGTCACCAAGAGGTGGTGGGTTACCTTTCATTACTGTTTCAAGAGGGTGTTTCTCACACTGAAAATTCGTCGATTCAATTAAGTAAACTTTATCTATTAAAAAATTCTCGAAGACAAGGCGTTGCTAAGTCTGTGTTAGTGCTGGTTCGGGAAATAATGCGTCAGCAAGGGGCGAAGAGGTTATGGCTGACGGTTAATAAATACAACGATGGTGCCATTAAAGCCTACCAAAAATTAGGCTTCGTTAAAGTGGGTGACGTGGTGAAAGATATCGGTGCATCCTTTGTGATGGATGACTTCGAAATGGAATTGTTGATAGATTCAGGTTAGAAGAAAAATGAATAAACAGCCTTGGTTTAATTCCAACCAGGGATATAGGTAATCGCATGAGTACCTGGTTACTCTATACTTGTTCTTCAATTGTGTATTCTTGGGTTAGAGAGTAGTGCTCGGTGGTGACGAAGTAATCGAGCAGTGTGTGGTTAGACACCTTGTTGCTGGGAATTGGGTGGTTAGTCGTTGGGTGGTTAGGGATTGAGTTGTTAGGGGTTTCGTCGTTTGGAATAGTATCGATTGGATATGTTGAAAGAAGGATTTAGTAATCTAGTATATTTTCATAATCGCTTTATTGAAATGCTGGTGACACGCTCAAACTCCCAAATGTCCGAGGAGCTGAGACGAATAACATTGCTGGTGAAGATATTAGTTTACGGCAGTTTTTTTTGTTTACTAATGACTTTAGTTCGCATGCGTGGCGATGTAGGTGCGTCTGAAGCATCGATGTCTGGTATTTTGGTGCCAGGGACTGTGGTCACAGGTGCTGTGGTGTCAGGCATGGGATCAGTTTTACTATTCTCCTTATTAATCTTTTTTGTTGTTACCGGTAGACATCGACCTGCCGCGGATCTGTCTATTTTAGTTGTTTTGTTTCTAATATTATTCATGGCTTATTCTGACGGAGGTTTGCATTCCCGTGTAATGACCTGGTTGTCAGCGTTGCCTTTGATGGCAAATTTCATAGGCGTTCGACTTCGAAGTGTTCAAACCTGTTTGATAGCGATTTTTGGATTGGTATTGGTGTTCGCCGCGCAAACATTTGGCATGATTGATAATCCGCTTCCGGAGGACCCCTTGTTTGGAAGAATGATGGCTGGAATCGCCTCAATGTTTTTTGTATCCGCCGTATCCCAAGCTTATGAAGGTGCAAGGCAAGAAGCTGAAGGCCATATTTTAGTTGCCTCTGAAAAGGCACAGCAACTAGCGCGCCTTAAATCCGATTTTCTTGCCAATATGAGTCACGAAATACGCAACCCGCTGAATGCGCTTATAGGGATGTTGCGTCTATTAAAACGCAGTGACCTGAATGACTCGCAAGCAGAGCGAGCCGAGATTGCTCACAGTAATGCTCAATCCTTACTCGGCTTGCTCAATGATATTCTCGACCTATCCAAAATTGACGCTGGAAAACTGAGTCTGGAAACGGTCGAATTTGATTTGCAGTGTATGTTGGGAGAGCTGGTTGAAGCGATGGCTGTGGGAGCACAGGAGAAAGGCCTGGAATTAATGCTTGATTTAACCGCCGTTTCCGATTCTATGGTGGTGGGAGACCCGGTTCGGATAAAGCAAATTTTTACTAATTTAATAGGCAATGCCATTAAATTTACTCAGCAAGGTGAAATTATTGTTGGTGCTAGTCTTGAGCATAATGCGAATAATAGTGAGGCCAGTGATGGGGAAGAGGGACATCGCCAGGGACATGCGCTCTATTGGCTAAAAGGATCAATAGAGGATTCAGGGGTTGGAGTGCCTCTCGCTGCTCAGGAATCTCTTTTTGAACCCTTTGTTCAAGGGGATAATTCGATTACAAGAACGCATGGAGGAACGGGATTAGGTTTGACTATCTGTCAAAAAATTTGTCGGGCAATGCATGGAGAGATCTCTGTTATTTCACGGAAAGGAGGGGGGAGTCGTTTTAATTTTGAGGTTGAAGTTAAGAGACGGCTGAAGTCTGAGTCAACATCGGAGTGCAGTGATCCTTGTCTTAACGGCGCCAGGATTTTGGTGGTGGATGATAATCAAACCTGTTCTGAGTTGCTGGCCAAACAATTGACAATTTGGGGCGCGAAGGTGACTTTGGCTTCGAGTGCCTCAAGTGGATTAGAGACAATTCAAAAAAATGTGCTAATCCCTTTCTCGATTTTGTTAATTGATTTTGAAATGCCGGAGGTCAATGGAATTACTTTCGGTGAAATATTTTCAAAGCGATATCCCGACAGTGATTGTAAAATGGTTTTGATGACGTTGTTGATTTCAGAATTTGATTCGGGCCGGCCCGCCGAGGTAGGATTTGACCGCTGCGTGGCAAAACCTATTACGATATCGGATCTACAGAGCTTCGTGGCTTGAAAAACACTTCTTTTTTATGGCTACCTTTTGGTGAATTTATTTTGATAAGTTATTTGGTTATAGGTTATAGGTTATAGGTTATAGGTTATTTTTTTATAGAAAATGTTTTTATAAATTATTGTACACGGGTAATCCTATGAAAATGGCGGCCCATCCATTTGTAATGGATTTTCTTTGAAGCATTTTAATTGCATTGCTAAGATCTCTTCTTCAAGAATATTTCCTCCTCGCTTATCCGCTACATAATCCAAAGTACGTGTATCCCTGATGCAATCTTATTATCAAGGTTGGGGTCTGCAAAAACTGTTTGACCTGGCTTATGGTGTAAGCGTTGTTGGGCGTTAGGCTGCCTGAATCCGTGAGTTGTAACTTGTAGCAAAATAATAATAATCAATAGTAATGATTGTTTTGGCCTAATTAGTGGCTTGGTGGGCGGTGCTTTTGCACAATATTTCTCCTTTCCCTCGAAGGTGTATTTGAAATAAAGCTAGGTTACACTGCGTACTTCCATTCCATGGGTTTTTTTAAAATGCCATTTTGTTGTGGTGTTGATGGAGTAAAATGGCCCTGTCAAAAAGTGGCACGGTGTCAAAAAGTGGCGCTATTAAAAAATAGCTTTATTGGAAGTTTGTTGTTTGTTGTTTTTGGAAAGGGTTTTCGAAGCGCAAACGTCGTCTAATTGCAGAAGTCGCCTTGATGTGGCTTGCAGCCGCTCAACAAATTCATTGTAAGGTGGTTTTGTGATGCGCTTTGAAACAGCCCTTTTTTGGTTTGTAGTCAACTTATTCATAATCAAATAGTTTGAATTATTTTAGATTAAGTTGTTAATTTATAAGTCAATATAAGGAAAAAGTAATGGACTTGAGTTATCCGAAAGAGTATGAAGATTTTCGCCTGGAAGTGCGCCAGTTCTTAAAAGAGCACGGCGATAAAAGTCGTAATGTAGGCGAAGAGATGGGACGCCCTACTCAGAAACTTAAAGACTGGCAAAACCTTTTGATAGAACGCGGGTACGCATGCCGAACCATTCCTAAAGAATACGGAGGGTATGGGGCGAAGCCGGACATTTTGCACAACGTGATTATTACGGAAGAATTTAATCGCACACAAATTCGGCGAGGCATTTCAGGCCAGGGCATCTCTATGTTAGTGCCTACTTTGTTAGAGCTAGGGACTGAAGAACAAAAGCAAAAATTGATTAAACCCACCATTACTGGCGAGATTGTCTGGTGTCAGGGATATTCAGAACCCAATGCAGGCAGTGATTTGGCCAGTTTACAAACCAAGGCTCATGTCGAGGGCGATTATTTTGTTATAAATGGTCAGAAAATATGGACTAGCTCAGCGCATTTTTCAGACATGATGTTTGTCTTGGTGCGGACTGAACCTGATGCGCCAAAACATCGTGGCATTAGCTATTTATTACTTTCTATGGATACTCCAGGCATTGAAGTGCGGCCTTTGGTGACCATGACGGGCAAAGCGGAATTTAACGAAACATTTTTCACTGACGTAAAAGTAAAGACTGACCAAATTGTGGGCAAACGCGGCGAAGGTTGGATGGTCGCGAATGCCACCCTCAAGCACGAGCGCGGAATGATTGGCGATCCTGCACAGTTAGATGCCTTGTTGGTTAAATTGATTGAGCTAATGAAGGATGAAACTGTTAATGGTGCGCGGCTTATGGATAATCCAATCCATCGTGATCGCTTGCTCAAATTGCAAGCTCGGGTGGAGTCGGCCAAGCTTCATAGCTTAAGAATTCTAAGTAATTCCTTGCAACAAAGCTTCGAAATGCTGCCGCTACTCATTATTAAGCTCAATGGGACTCACCTATCGCACGACATTAATGCCATGGGCATTGATATGTTAGGGGAGTTGGGTGTTCTTTATGAAGACAGTCCTTATTTAAGATCGAAAGGGACGTGGCAGTTCCGTTATATGTTTTCAATTGGGTTAATTATCGGGGGCGGTACCTCTCAAATCCAAAAAAATATCATTAGTGAACGAGGCCTTGGAATGCCTCGGGAGCCTAAACCACAACCCAGTGCCGCCAATTCCTAGGAATTTATTGAGGGCAGGATTTTATTCAGCTCATTTTTATTAAACCCACTTTTATTCAACCTAGGCATGGATTAAGTACAGGCACAGATTGATTACAGTTATTTGCTGATCTGTTTATTGATTGATCGCAGATATTAGAGACTCAAATTAAGGAGTGATGGTATGGAATTTGGACTATCGGACGAGCAAAAATTATTAGATCAAACCATTAAAAAATTTGTTGAAAAGGAAGTGCCCCTGGAACGGGTTCGTGAATTGGCCGCAGATCGCCAGTCTTTTGATGCCACTATTTGGAATGGCCTCAACGAATTGGGATTGTTTGGAATTATGATTCCTGAAGAGTACGGCGGCGCGGGGCTAAGGCTTTTGGATGCCATCGTGGTGCAAGAGCACCTTGGGCGTCAAGTGGTGCCGGCGCCTTTTTTGAGTACCGCGATTCTTGCGCCAGTGGCGTTGCTGAAAGGCGGTAGCGAAGAACAAAAAGACACCTGGTTGCCAAAAATTGCTGCAGGGGAAGTACGAGTGGCCGTGGGAGTGAGTGACGTGGTGGAGCGTCGCGAGTCGTCGGGAATTACCTTAAAGGATAAAAAGCTTTCTGGAAAATCTGTGTTCGTGATTGATGGGCAAAATGCTGATTTGTTGCTGTTGGCAGTGGGTGGGAATAACCTTGCCATCGTTGACAAAAAGGCCGCTGGGGTGAGCATTAATGAGCTGACTACGGTGGATAAAACCCGCGGCGTGGTGGAGGTTGTTTTAGACGGTGTCGAAGCTGAATTGCTGGGCAAAGAAGGTCAGGCTGAGCAAGCGATTAGTCAAGTCATTGATTGTGCCCGTGTTGCCCTGGCGGCAGATTCACTGGGGGCATGCCATGTGATGTTGGATAAGGCCGTGGCTTACAGTTTAGAGCGTAAACAATTTAAGCGCGTGATTGGTTCGTTTCAGGCCGTGAAGCATATGTGTGCCGAAATGGCCGCTCAAATTGAACCCTGTCGCGCCTTGGTGTGGTACGCGGCTCATGCCTATGATGAACTGCCTGATGAGGCGCCGTTGATGGCTTGTCATGCCAAAGCTCACGTGGCGGACGTAGGACAATTCGTTTCGGTGACTGCGACTCAAGTGTTTGGAGGCATGGGGTTTACCGATTTGGTGGGGCTGCATTATTGGTTTAAACGCATTGGTTTAAATCGCCAGTTGTTGGGCGGCCCCGAGACTGTGCGGCAACGGGCGGCGGAATTGCAAGGCTGGGTTTAGTTACAGGGCTGGGTTTAGCTGCAAGGCTGGGTTTAGTTGCAGGGCTGGGTTTAATTGAATCGGCAATCGTAAAGTAAAAACCCCTAGTGAACTTTTACTTCACTAGGGGTTTTTTATGCGCTCTTTGCGGACTTTGTTGTCGGAGCAGAAATCAAGGGTGTTGTTTTTATCTGCCCGTTGCTCAGTTTAGCGTCCTTGGCTTCCTGCGGCTGTATTTGCCGCAGTTGATTGTTCTGAGTCCACCGTAGGCGCAACATAGGGTGGGGGAGAGGACGGCGTTGGACCCACCTGTTTTCTGGATTGATAATATCTAAGACGCAGGCCCTGAGCGTATTTATATATTTTTGATCGCGCATATCCGAGCGAGTTGTAATCGGATAATGATGTGGCAGGAATAATTGAAATGGCGGGCGGCATATGGTTAATGCGATACATAAGCATTTCGGTTTCTTCGAAACTCAGTGCCTCGGTCATGGTTGCGACGCCCACTTCAATCCACGGATGACTTGCTTCATCCCATGCTTTAGCCGCGTTATAGATCTCCTTTGATTCTCCGGCGACCGGTGTATGGAGTTGCATGGATAATCGATATTGAATTGCTTGCTGTTTGAGGCGGGCAAGATGATCTTTACGTAGGTAGTCAAAGGGTCTGGTTTCGCCTTCGAGGCGTCCTTGTTTCCACATATCGATGCTGTCTTGGCCGGTAGCAATGCCTGAATCAGGTAAATCTTCAAAGGGGCCGAGTTTAAATTTAACCAAGAGTGTTTGGCCGTCTTGGGTGCGGAAGTGAAAAGGTAATTTGGAATAATAGCGTAGTTGAAGGAACGAATCGGGTGCACGTCGTACGGAACCTCTTGCGACACGGTATCCTTCTGGGTACTTTTCGCAATAATTCTGCAGGCCTTTTTCGCCTCGGACCCCAGCCCAAGTAAATGCTAGAAAGGTTTTTAAATTCCAGAAAGCATTTTCCTCGCCGGTGTTCATAATGAGATCAAGCGGGCTTTCCAGGTGGTGATGGGAGAATTTTACTGACCCGCTGCGAACATCCTTCACCGCGTCGTCTTCAAAGGAAATGGTGGCGTGTCGAATTTGTACTGGAAATTTTTTACCCGGCTGGAAGAAATCATGGTCAGGAAAGTCGGGAGAGTCATTGATTACTATATGTCCGCGTGAGGCCACTCCCCAGGTGTGGGTTGCTCGCCCATGTTTGGAAACGCCGAGTCGGCCAAAAAGTCTGCTTAAAAAGGAAGTAGTCATGCGAACTGCAGTATTCATAGGGTATGCCTTTGTTATTATTGGTTAGATTTCGAGTTAAAAAACTGTCCATCATTTTATTTAGGAAGCACTGGTCCTTAGTGTCGAGGTATCACAATGATATCGTTAGTTTGTGTAGAAAAACTGGGTTCAGTCTAATGCCCAAATTATTCACAGTCTAGTGAATGATTTAATTATTGAGGATTAATCGATGGCGATTTAAGCAATTAGAATGTTTGCTTGCAATATTTCCACTACAGAATTTGTGAGTCGTATATTTTCAGCGTGTAAGAATTCTGCTTGGGTGATAATTCGTTCTTTGTATAAGTTGGGATGGTTTTTCAACAGGCAGTGCCTCATTACTCCGGGTAAAGCGCCGCAGGCAAGTGGTGGGGTGTAATAAATTCCGTTTTGCAAAATAAATACATTGTGAATACTCGCTTCTGCCAACTCCCCTTTTTGATTAAAAAAGACAACGTCGTGAAACCCTTGTGGTTGTACTCTTTGTCTTTCTGAGTTGTATAAATTACGCTGCGTTGTTTTGTGGCGTTGGAATATATTCTCACTGTCGATTTCTTGGTCGCTTATGCAAATGTGAATTGCTTCTTGGCGTGAGGGAAGTGGCGATGATGTGATTTGAAAAGCACCCTTAAAATCCAGGGTAATGCGAATTTTATAAAGCCCGGTTTGGGTTGCGCGTGATTGCGGCTGTAATTCGCTGTGTTCTATATTGTGATGTTCTATATTGTGATGTTCTATATTGTGGTGTTCTATATCGCGCAGCAACTTATGCAGTGTCTGCTGGATCGCCTGCCTTAATTTATTTTCGTGTAACCTTATCTCAAATAATATTTGTGCTGAAGCGCGGAGGCGCTTCATGTGTTGATCTAACCGGTGCAATTTCTTCTGAGTTGCGTCATAGCGTAGGGATTCGATTAATAAGGTGTTTTTATTCATTCGAGAAACTGTGGGCTTTTATAGAGAAAATCGACTTTGCAACCATTGACTAATCGCTTTAATTTCGCCGGGGCATACTTCGTGTCCCATGGGGTATTCATTCCATTCAACGGCGTATTGAAGTTCTTCGAGAGAAGATTTGGCGGTTTTGGCGATGGTTATGGGAATCATTGGGTCATTAGTGCCGTGCGCCATAAAAATTTTAATGGACCGGTTGCTGTTGTGACGCTTGGTTTTGAGATCCTCTACGGTGGGCAGAAAGGTAGATAACGCCATAATGCCTGCAAGCGGCTGATCATGGAGCAGTCCAGCCTGCAATGCGATCACGCCGCCTTGAGAAAAGCCGGCGAGGACAATTTGATAACTGGGGATTCCTAAATCGATTTCTCTTTGGATAAATTTGTTAAGTTGTGCCACAGATTCATTGAGATGAGATTTATTGACAAGACTGGGTAAATCAATATCAAACCACGCTCGTGTAGGTGCTCCGCCATTAATAGACACCGGCCGAATCGGCGCGTGAGGAAAAATAAAACGCAGCGGCATGTCTTTAGGTAGGTTCAGAGTGGGAACGATGGGTTTGAAATCGTTGCCATCGGCTCCGAGACCGTGCAGCCAGATTACGCTGCCTACTGCGAGCTTTTCTGGGTTAATTTCGATTGAGGGGAGTAAGTCGACCATGGAGCGATACCGAGTTGATGAAGCTGTAGATGAAGCTATAAAAGGAAGCTGATATTACCTGCAATGGAGAGCTGAATGAACTTATATATTAGCGACGTTTTCGAGGGCGAATAGCGAAAGGAATGCCTGATTAACCATAAAGTGTGCTGTAAAAGGTGATTTACATGAGCAATCTTGGGGTGGCTGTAGGCGTTTTTANNGGGGGTTGAAGAAACTAAAGGTTGGAGTGGGAGTCACTCTATTGGGGACGGGTAGGCGATCGACGGTAGCAGGTAGGCGATCACACGTGTTTTAAAGTGAAACCCAGTTATTGATTAAAGTATATTTATATCAATGGCTTATGTGGTTATTTGGATTTCCGTCTAAACTCTATAGAAGAGCCGTTTTCAGCAAACAGAATTMCGAGCTGATATCATAACGATACATTTCATTGATGTAGATTATTGATGCGATTGATCGGTAAACGAATTGAAATACTGGACAAAAAAGTGGCTAGATGGGTGAACGATGATTTTTGGAGTTCAGTTTTAGGCGGTGGATTTGGAGTTTGTTGGTATTTTGTTGTTGGTGTTTTGGTATTGGTGTTTTGGTGTTGGTATTGGTATTTTGGTGTTGGTGTTGGTGTTGGTATTGGTATTTTGGTATTGGGGGCTTGTTTCTGGGGTCTGGTTATTGGGGTTTTGGATTTGGGTTTTGAATGAAATTATTTGCCACATCTGACAAGGATCAATCGACGCGTTTAAAGCGCTTGTCGATGGCACTGACTCTTTACGGGGTGTGTTTATTGATGGGGGGGGTAGTAATCCGTACTAATCTGGTCTCCATTGATGGCGTTGCGTTCGCTTGGTTAAGTTTCGTCGTCGCGGTGGTGCAGGGCGGGATTTATGGCGCAATTCGCTCGGGCTACAGTACGCGCTTTGAAGATCCGAGTTTAACCCTGTTTCAAATGATGTTCGGGGTGGCCATGGTCACCTACATACTTTCCATTGTGTTACCCGAGTCAAGAGGAGCCGTCTTAAACGGCTACGTGCTGATTTTATTATTCGGTATTTTTCAGTTAAACAAATCCCAATATCTATTGGCTGCGTTTGGGTGTATTGCCAGCTATGCAGGCTTGATTTTATTTCAAGCGATGGATCCCCCGGATAATTTTAGTTTAAAAATAGAAACCTTTCAGTGGATCGTAATCAGCGTGATTTGTCTTTCCTTTACTTCCATTGGAAGTTATATCCGTTCGATTCGGGAAGGCTTGAAGGAAAGTCGAGTGGGTTTGGTTTCCAGTCATAAGGAAATTACTCGGCAGAGAGACGAGTTACAGTCGGCGCATAAAGAATTGCAGAATGCTTTACGGCAACTCGGCGAGCTGGCGGTACGCGATGATCTAACGGGGTTATTTAACCGGCGTCAATTCAGCGAAACGCTGAACACTCAAATTGCAGTGGCTCAAACTACAGGCGCGCCATTTGGTATTTTGTTAGTGGATATCGATCATTTTAAAGCGGTGAATGATACCTACGGCCATTTATCGGGGGATGATATTCTGCGCTCGTTTTCGCACATCGCAATGAAGTGTCTAAGGAAAACAGATTTTATTGCGCGGTTTGGCGGTGAAGAATTTGTGATTCTATTGCCGAATACGGAAAAAGCGGATTTGTTAGAATGTGCTGAAAGGGTTCGTTGTTATGTTGGCTCTTTGAGTTTTGATAATATCTGCGATGGCTTGCGTATTACTGTTTCATTAGGTGCAAGCCATTATCTCGAAGGTGAAAGTTCAGAAGCGCTTTTGGGACGTGTGGATGAGGCACTTTATTTAGCGAAAGATAGTGGTCGCGATCAAGTGGTTTATCAGGCTTAAGGTTTTTTACCCGTCCCCATCTCCCCAATCCCTCCTAATCGACTAGGCAGCCCAAACCTTAGCGCTATCCTTTAACAATGTTGACCCCATTCTAGGCTGGGTTTATTAATCAACGTAGCGACCTGTTCCAGTAATGTCTGGCTATTGATAGGCTTCGACAGAAATCGGCTGATGCCCATTTCGTAGGCTTCTTTTTCACTGATCGAAAAGCTAAAGCCGGTGCATAAAATAATCGGTGTTTGAGGTGTGATGGATAAAATATGTTGGGCTAATTCGCTGCCGGTGACTTCGGGCATGGTTTGGTCGGTGACCACCAAGTCAATTGAAGAGCTTAATTGTTCGAAGTCTTGTTTGGCTTGCTTGCTGTCAATGTACACTGTGACTTGATATCCCTGGTTTTCGAATAAATCTTTCATAAAATTAGCGAGCATTTCCTCATCTTCTACCACCAGTATGTGGCCGTAGTGATTTTCTTTGTGAATATCTTTCTTCACATTATCTGAGTCGATGTAGGGCGCTTCTTCTGTTATTGGGAACAACATTTTTATTTCTGTTCCTTGTACGCTTGACGAATTCAAAATGATATGGCCGCCGTGTTCATGCACGATGCCATGGACGATGGAAAGCCCCATCCCTGAACCCTGACCAATTTTTTTGGTGGTGAAGTAGGGCTCAAAGATACGGTCACAGACTTTAGCGTCAATGCCTGGACCATTGTCTTTGATGACTACGTCTACAAAATCACCATTAATATGCCCGTGACAGGACGAGCAGCTGGTGTGCCGATATTGATTGTGTCCGACCGAAATTTTGATGAGGCCTTTGCCGTCCATTGCGTCGCGCGCGTTAATGCACATATTCATTACAATTTGGTGGAGTTGGACTGGGTCGAGGAGGATGGAGGGCAAATTTTCCTGATACTCTGTTTGCACTGTAATGGTCGTGGGAAGGGTGGAAGAAAGCAGGGAAACGATTTCGTCAATGGCCGGTTCAATTTGCATGACTCGAGCAGAAATATCTCCACCTCGACTGAAGGCTACCATTTGTTGGACTAAATCTCGGGCTCGTTCTCCTGAGCTATACACTGCGCTGAGGTAGTGTTCCATTTTTTTGGAGAAATGCTCGCCTTCCCCCGTGTTTTGAGACGGTGCAAGGCTGGTTAACTGTTGAGCCAGTTCGGTATAACCCATAATGGACGCAAGAATGTTGTTAAAGTCGTGGGCGATGCCGCCGGTTAATTGGCCGATGGCTTCCATTTTGTGTGCGTGTTTTAGCTGGCGTTGAATTTCTTCCTTGTCTTTTTCTGCTTTGCGTCGATCACTAATGTCACGCCCAATGACTAATATTTGGTATTCGTTGTTGTCTTTAATCGCGGTGGCGGAAAATTCAATCGGGGTGATATGGCCTTTATGATCGATGTAATCCACTTCTTGGGCGGTTATTTTTCCAGTTTTCCGGAATTCAATGCCTGCTTTCCGTAACCTTGCGGCGTCATAAGGAGCGATCCATTTATTGATGCGTTGCCCTATTGTATCGTTAATGTGTTGGCAACCCGCCATGCGCGCAAATTCAGCGTTGGCGTCGATGATGACTGCTTTGGCGTTGATAATACAATAGCCCGTATCCGTGGTATCAATTAAGGCGCGGTATTTTTTTTCTCGGTCGCGTAAGGTTTTTTCACCGCGCTTGCGTTCCGTAATGTCGGTGGCAATGCCGCAGATCGCATAAGGCCTGCCTTGGTCATCGCATATCCGGCTGCGGTTGGTGAGGAATATATGTTCTTGATTGTTAATGACAATGCGTTCTTCAGTTTCGATGGGATGCTGTGACTTGAGCGTTAAGGAATCTGCCTCCATGTGTTTAGCGGCAGCGGCAGCGGGGTAATGATCGTAACTTAAAGTGCCTACTAATTCCGGGTAGCTTTTATCCAAAATTTGCGCGCATTTTCTGTTAATGAGGAGGAATTTGCCGTTACGGTCCTTTAAATAAATAATGGCAGGCGAGTTGTCTAAGATGGTTTGCAGTCTTATTTTGCTTTCCCTTAATTCTTGTTCGATTCGGTGTTTATGGGTGACGTCTCGAAGTACAAGCACCGCACCAGAATGGGTTTGTTCATCATCTTCTCGAATGGTTGCACCACGAATGGCGACTTTATATTCGAACCCATGTCGAGTCAGCAAGATTCCGTAATGGCTGAGAATGGAACGAACTGGGGTGCTGGATTCTTCCTGACGAATACTTTCCACCACCTTATCCGCGATGGGATTAAGTCTTTCGGTACCCCGCAAATCGAATATTCGTTCCAAAGGCAGTTTGTAAGCGTCGGTTAGGGGTACGCCGGTCATTTGTTCGGCGATGGGGTTCATGTAATCAATTCTATTTTGGGAGTCGATGGCGATGACTCCATCGCCAATCGAATCAAGAATTATCTGCGCGCGTCGTTCGCTGATGTAAAGTTGTCGAGTGCGTTCTTGGACTGTTTGCTCGAGGATCTTTTTTTGGCGTAATAAAATGTCGTAGCTGGCGCGATTAATATGATGCAATAAATCGTCAAAGGGTTTGCTTTTTTCCGCGTAGGCAAATGCGCCTAAATTGAGTGCCGACATGGTGGCTTCGTAGGTGCTTTGAGCGGAGTAAATAATGATATGCAAGAGATGTTGGCAATCTCTTTTGAGCATAGCGAGCACTTGCGTATTGCTGGTGGTGGGAAGTTCCCAGTCGAGAATGACAATGTTGATTTCTTCGCGCCGAATTTTCGCTAACGAGTTTTGGTATTCACCACTGCAATAAGCTGAATACCCTTCGCTGGCTAATTTTTCATTCAGGGCGATTTCAGTGGACGGGTTGTCACTAATGATAACAATGGATTGTTGAAGGGTTTCGATGGGGGCGTCGACGGCCGAGTCAATTGTGTAACTAACCATTGCAACTCCTTTGCTTTGACCAACGAATTCCGTTTCGTATTCAAAATTTGGGAGCTCACCTGGAAAAAAGCAAGGGTTCCCAAAAGTAAGAAAATGCATCAGTGAATAGAGGCCAGTGGTGTTTTAAATCCTATTCTGTTTTCTCGTTTTTAGTCAGCTGATTCAAACATTTGTAGTTGGGTTTGACAAGGGTTAAGAATAGTAATTAATGCTCGCANGGGGGGGGTGTTTGTTTGATTGGGAAAGGATTTTTAAATGAGTGTTTAGAAATGATATAGAAGAGGTGTTTTAAATAGCGCTGAGAAATAACAACAGCGCTATTTTGCGTGGGTGAGTCCGAGCTTATGCCGGCATTACAGGCAGGCGATCTTTTCTTTTTGGTGCTCGAGCTTTTCCTTCGCGCCACTGACCTGAGCGGCTTTGTGGCGCTCTTTTTCAATTATATCGGCAGGTGCTTTATCGATAAATTTTTGATTGTTGAGTTTGCCTTCGATTCTTTGCAGGTCTTTTTCCAGTTTGGCGATCTCTTTTGAGAGTCGTGCAATCTCTGCATCTTTGTCAATGAAGCCAGCCAAGGGCACCAATATTTCCAGTTGCTCCACCAATTGTGTCGCCGCCGGGGGAGGGGTGTCCTCAGAAGTCAGCCAAGTGATGGATTCAATTTTTGCTAAGCTTTGCAAAAAGCCCTGATGTTTTGTAAGGCGGATTTGGTCGCTGTCACTGCCATTATTAAAAAACACCGGCAATAATTTGGCTGGAGAAATATTCATTTCACCGCGTATATTTCGGATGCCAATAATCACGCCCTTAATCCACTGAATATYMKCKKCSMTTKSTWRSTTGATTTTTTCTGCGGCTGGAACCGGAAAACTTTGCAGCATTAGGCTTGGGTTCTGAGCCAGATCAATGCCTGCAAGGGGCGCGATGCGCTGCCATATTTCTTCGCTAATAAAAGGCATCATTGGATGACTTAAGCGTAATATGGTTTCTAACACTCGCACTAGTGTGCGGCGCGTGCCTCTTTTTTGTTCCACGCTAGCATCACTATTGAGCAACGGTTTAGAAAGTTCCAAATACCAATCACAGTATTCGTTCCAGACAAAATCGTAGAGCGTTTGTGAGGCGTGATCGAGACGGAATTGGTCCAGAGCGTCGATGAATTCTTTTTCGGTATGCTGCAATCGAGACACAATCCATTCATCAGCAGTACTTAATTCAAAGGTTAAGGATGGATCTTGGCCGCAATCTTCCTCTTCGGTGTTCATTAATACGTAACGCGCTGCATTCCATATTTTGTTGCAGAAATTACGATAACCCTCGGCGCGGTTGAGATCGAATTGCACGTCGCGTCCAGTGCTGGCGAGGGAACAGAAAGTAAAACGCAGCGCATCGGTGCCGTAGGCTTCGATGCCATCGGGGTAATGTTTTCGAGTGGCTTTGATGATTTTGTCTTTCATCTTCGGCTGCATCAGCCCTGCGGTTCTTTTTTCCAGTAGGGCGTCCAGCTCGATGCCATCGATTAAATCTAACGGGTCGAGCACGTTGCCTTTCGATTTAGACATTTTTTGGCCGTCTGAATCTCGCACTAAGCCGTGGATATAGACTGTTTTAAAAGGCACTTCGCCGGTAAATTTGAGGGTCATCATGATCATTCGGGCGACCCAAAAAAAGATGATGTCAAAACCAGTGACTAATACGTCGGTGGAATGAAAGGTTTTGAGTGCGTCGGTATTTTCGGGCCAGCCTAGGGTGGAGAAGGTCCACAGTGCTGAGGAAAACCAGGTGTCTAAGACGTCTTCATCTTGGCGTAAGTTAACTTCTGCGCCGAGCTTGTACTTGTCTCTAACTTCCTGCTCATCGCGGCCGACGTAGATTTTACCTTGCTCGTCGTACCAGGCGGGGATTCGATGCCCCCACCAGAGTTGGCGGCTGATGCACCAGTCTTGCAAGTCGCGCATCCACGCGAAATAGGTGTTCTCCCAATTTTTGGGCACAAATTCGATGTCACCATTTTCAACCGCTTCGATGGCGGGTTTGGCAAGGCTATCCACGGCGACGTACCATTGATCCGTGAGGTAGGGTTCGATGACTTCTCCAGAACGATCACCCCGAGGCACTTTTAAGCGATGGGGTTCGACTTTTACCAGTAACCCCAGGGCTTCGAGGTCAGCGACGACTTTTTTGCGAGCCGCGAAACGGTCCAAACCTTGATAGGCTTTTGGCGCATTGTCGTTAATCGCGGCATCGACGGTGAGGATATTAATCATCGGCAAATTATGCCGTTTGCCCATCTCGTAATCGTTGAAATCGTGAGCGGGGGTAATTTTTACGCAGCCTGTGCCAAATTCAGGGTCTACATAATCGTCCGCGATAATAGGAATGGTGCGGTCACAGAGTGGCAGTTTAATTTCTTTGCCGATGTAGTCTTTAAAGCGAGGGTCTTCGGGATGAACCGCGACAGCGGTATCACCGAGCATGGTTTCGGGGCGCGTAGTAGCCACCACCAAATGCCCGCTGCCGTCCGCTAAGTCATAGCGCATATACCAAAAGTGACCGTTCTCCTCGGTGGAGATTACCTCCAGATCGGAAATTGCCGTGTGCAGTTTCGGGTCCCAGTTTACGAGACGTTGGCCACGATAAATTAAGTCTTCTTCATAGAGCTTTACAAACACTTCCGACACGGCCTTGGACATGCCTTCGTCCATGGTGAATCGCTCGCGATTCCAATCCACCGAGGCGCCCATGCGACGTAATTGTTGGGTGATGGTGCCGCCGGACTCTTCCTTCCAATCCCAGACTTTATCGAGGAACTTCTCGCGCCCTAGCTCCAGTCGTGAGCTGCCTTGTTGTAACAATTGGCGTTCCACTACCATTTGGGTCGCAATGCCGGCGTGGTCGGTGCCTACCTGCCATAAGGTGTTATCGCCCTTCATGCGGTGATAACGAATCAAGGTATCTTGAATGGTGTCGGAAAAGGCGTGCCCCATGTGCAAACTGCCGGTGACGTTGGGCGGTGGAATCATGATGCTGTAAGGGGTGCCGGTGCCGCTGGGGGCAAAGTAATTATTTTGTTCCCAGGTTTGATACCAATGCTGTTCGATTTCTTGGGGCTTGTAGGTTTTTTCCATAATACGGGTCTATTGCTGCTTGGTTTAGGTCGGCTAAGTGATGCGCAAGTTACGCTGCGGGTGAGAGCGTATAAAGATCTAGAGTGGTACAGCGTGTTATAAAAACGGTTTAGCTGGGTGGTGCGTCGATCGCTTGGGCTAAAGGCGAGAGATTATACATTGTTCAATCTCAGAGGTAATAATTTGCTGCGCAGTTTGTTGTCTTGTCTTTATTCTTGTTGCGATATTGAAATGACTGTATTGATATGGCCCATTGCGCTGAAGTTGGGTAGGCCGCACTTCTAATAGTGTTCGCTAGTGAGCGTTACTACGTAAAATTTGTTCCAAGCTTTTTTCCAGACGATTTCTAAATTCAGTTTCAACTTCGGCGATGTAATCATCGACAATTTCCTGAATCAATACATTAGCTTGTTCTTGCAGTGTGGCCATCAGCACTGGGCTAGCGAGTAGTTGCTGAATTTGGTCTTCGCTAAAGGGTAATTCGAGTTCCTGAACATTCTCATCGGGCGAATCCGCCTGAAAGTGGTCTTCATTGTTGGCGCTGCTATTCTTGGTGGCGCGGCTATTCTTGTTGGCGCTGTTATTCGCTGCGGAAATGACTGCCTTGCCAGGCTGAGAGGATTTGGTCTCTAAATAAGATTTAATGGAATCTAATTCTTTGAGTAAGGCTTGTTTGGTGGAACGGCTCGGCGGTGACTCGGGGTGTTGCGATGGGGGAGGTGATGTCATGTCGCTACCGTGTTTTTGATGTCGTGAGAGCGGGGAGTGAAACCGCGTTCTTTATAGAATTTAAAGTGTTCCCTGGCTCGTTGTTTCTGTTCAGCTTGCTGCGAAACAATTTCAATGACCCGTTGGTACTGTTCAAATGACGCTGGAATTTTATCGTTTAAGTTAATCAATAAGTCCTTAGGCAGCGCTTCAGGCGCTGGCGTCTCGGAAATGTTGATGTCTGAAGTTGTGGACGAGCCGGCGTGATCCGCGTGTCCGCTGGGGCGCGCGAGCCGCGGCGCGCCGGCATGCTATGATCCGCGGCGTTTTCCAGCGCCCCGGAGCCCTCTCAATGAAGCTGTCCATGCCCCGTTTCGACCAAGCCCCCGTCCTGGTGGTGGGTGACGTCATGCTCGATCGCTATTGGCATGGCGGCACGTCGCGGATTTCGCCGGAGGCGCCGGTGCCGGTGGTCAAGGTCGAGCAGATCGAGGATCGCCCCGGTGGCGCAGCCAACGTTGCGCTGAACATCGCTGCACTGGGCGCGCCTGCCCGGTTGGTCGGCGTGACCGGCGAGGACGAGGCGCGTCAGAGCCTGGTCGACAGCCTCGCAGCCGCCGGCGTTGAAGCGCATTTCCAATGCATTGAGCACCAGCCGACCATCGTCAAGCTGCGCGTGATGAGCCGCCATCAGCAATTGCTGCGCATGGATTTCGAGGAGCCGTTCGATACCGATCCGGCGGCGATCCTGGCTGAGGTCGAGGCGCTGTTGGCCGGGGTCAAGGTGCTAGTGCTGTCTGACT
>NVTH01000052.1 GCA_002401525.1 Moraxellaceae bacterium
CAAAGCGTCGAGCGATCCACGGTCTCAACGACATACGGCCCATCAGCACGCTTAATCGTGTCTTGCACAGGACAACCCAGCAATCCTCCGACGGATGAATCTGCAACGCTAGCAACCAGTTTTTCAATATCACTCAGTCGAACACAAGGCCTTGCCGCATCGTGAACCAAAACCCAGTCCTGCTCATCTGCGATGGACTCGATACTCCGCAAACCATTGAGCACCGATTGAGAACGCTGTTCTCCTCCCACAACCGAGGTCACCTTAGTATGACGGCTCATCTCAAGCTTAGGCCAATGCAGATCATTTGAACTCACCGCCACCACCACTTGCTCGAGTTTTGAATAACTCACCAAACGCTCAAGAGTTCGATCCAGAATGGTTTTTCCGGCTAAGTTTAAATATTGCTTAGGAACGCTCGCCTTCATACGAGCACCCACTCCCGCAGCAGGAACAACACACCAAAATTTAGGAGAAGTTTTCATAACCGGACCAAAGTTAATGCAGGAAATAGTAAAAGTGATAGCGCCAACAATAGAAGCAATTTAATCATTTACTGATTTCAAATTAACGACATCAGATGGGTTTCAAAGAATTGATTTAGCGACGCCAACGAGCAGCACCGACCGCCAACGATCTAGACCACCCATTACTTTGTAGATATTCTTACCCAGGCGTTCAAGCTTACTCCTCATCTCCGATAAGAAAGAAAAAAGTTTCGCCTTCCTTGACCATCCCCAGTTCTTTTCGCGCCATTTCCTCGATCGCATCTAAACCGGACTTTAAACTTTCCACTTCAGCGTTAAGGGCTAAATTTCTTTCTTTTAAAAGGCGGTTTTTTTCGATAAAATTTTGTTGTTCTTTTTCTAGCGCAAACACATTGGCAATGCCTCGATCGCCCACCCAAAAAGTGGCTTGGAAATACACCGCAGCAAATGCTAGAAGCGCAACAAGAATTCGATAGCTTGCTGTCATTGGATTCCCCCTCGGTTCGCTCCTAAACCCAAACCTTAACCAAAACCTTAGCTTGATCGCATCACCGAAACTTCAATTCGGATTAATAATTCGGCAATAGCGCTCTGTATTAGAGCGCTATTGAAGCGAGTTGCGCCAGGCCGAATTACGCCCGCACTAATTATTTAGATATTTAAATTCAGCGCGCCCTTTGTACTCAATGTTAGCGTTCAATTTACCCTCGATACGGAGTAGCTGATTGTATTTTGCGACTCGATCAGAGCGACATAAAGAACCGGTTTTAATTTGCCCAGCGGCAGTGGCCACTGCTAAATCGGCAATGGTGGTATCTTCAGTCTCTCCTGAACGGTGAGAAATCACCACGCTGTAACCTGCTTTTTGAGCCATTTGRATGGCATCCAAGGTTTCACTCAAGGAGCCTATTTGATTAAACTTAATCAAAATAGAATTGGCCACGTTATTATCGATGCCGCGTTGCAGTATTTTAGTGTTGGTGACAAAAAGATCATCCCCTACCAACTGTACTTTGTCGCCGATTAATTCAGTGAGGTAAGACCAACCTTCCCAATCACTTTCATCCAAACCGTCTTCAATGGACACAATAGGATAACGATTGGCAAGGTCTTTGAGGTATTCAGCGAACTGTTTTGAACTTAACACTTTGCCTTCCGAAGCAAGGTGATATTTGCCGTCTTTGTAGAATTCAGAAGCCGCACAATCGAGCGCCAAGGTCACTTCAGAACCGGCTTTATAACCCGCATCTGCAATGGCTTCCATAATGATTTCAAGCGCCGCTTCGTTCGACGGTAAATCAGGTGCAAAGCCCCCTTCATCCCCTACCGCAGTATTCAGTGAGCGTTTTTGTAAGACCTTTTTCAGCGCGTGAAAAATTTCTGCACCACAACGCAGTGCTTCAGCAAAGCTTTTCGCGCCCACTGGCTGCACCATAAACTCTTGGATATCGACATTATTATCAGCGTGTTCACCGCCATTGATAATGTTCATCATCGGCACGGGCATGGAATAGTTGCCTTCCGTGCCATTGATCACAGCGATATGTTCGTATAAATCAATGCCTTTGCCAATGGCGGCCGCTTTGGCCACGGCCAAAGAAACAGCCAGAATAGTATTGGCGCCTAAATTTGATTTGTTTTCAGTATTGTCTAAATCAATCATCACCTGATCGACTTTCCGCTGCTCATTGGCATCTAAGCCTAAAATCGCTTCTCGAAGTGCGCCGTTAATAGTGCTCACTGCTTGCAATACGCCTTTCCCCAGATAGCGCTCGCCATCACCATCCCGAAGCTCCAACGCTTCCCGAGAACCTGTGGATGCTCCCGATGGAGCGCATGCTCGCCCTAACGCACCGGACGCCAGTTTCACTTCAGCTTCAACTGTTGGATTGCCTCTTGAATCCAATATTTCTCGAGCGTATACATCCACAATCGCACTCATCAATTACTCACTCCGATCTGTCGTTAGCGAAATATAAAAATTTAACCACTCATTCAATTACAATTTTAACTGGTGTGCACAGGCTCAAACTGTTTAATCACATCATCCAGTATTTTTATTTGGCTTAAAAAAGGTTCTAATTTGTTCAGTGGCAATGCACAGGGACCGTCACATTTTGCATTATCGGGGTCAGGATGCGACTCCAAGAATAGCCCCCCTAAACCTTGGGAGATACCCGCTTTGGCAAGTTCGGTCACTTGCCCTCTGCGCCCTCCGGCACTGTCAGTTCTTCCACCTGGCATTTGAAGCGCGTGAGTGACATCAAACACCACGGGGTAGGAAAACTCTTTCATCACCCCAAAGCCGAGCATGTCGACCACCAAATTATTATAGCCAAAACTGCTGCCACGCTCGCAAAGAAGCAGCTTGCGATTTCCTGCCTCTTCAAACTTTTTCAAAATATGACGCATTTCTTGGGGGGCTAAAAACTGTGCCTTCTTGATATTAATGACGGCATCAGTCTTTGCCATTGCGGCGACTAAATCAGTCTGCCGCGAAAGAAACGCTGGCAGCTGAATAATGTCCACCACTTGCGCTGCGGCTTCGGCCTGATCGGGCTCGTGTACATCCGTTAGGATAGGCACATTAAATTGCTTCTTAATTTCTTCAAATATTTTTAAGCCTTCATCCAGACCTGGCCCTCGGAACGAATGAATGGAACTGCGATTGGCTTTGTCAAAAGACGCTTTAAAAACATAAGGAATATTAAGCTTTTGAGTCACCTCTACGTAGGCTTCCGCGACTTGCAGTGCCATATCCCTTGACTCCAATACATTCATCCCGCCCAGCAACACAAACGGCAGATCATTGGCAATCTCAATATCGGCCACTTTAATTCGAATCGGTGATGTCATGTCTAGATTCCTGCCATCAAGTGAACGGTTAAATCATGGCGTAAGGGCAGCTCCAAAAACTCACCCTCACCCATCCACCGGCTGGCTAACTTTTATTTGAATTGAATTGAATTGCAGCATCAATATAGCCCCTAAATAAAGGGTGCCCATCTCGAGGGTCAGAGGTGAATTCAGGGTGGAATTGGCAAGCCACGAACCAAGGATGGTCTGGCACTTCAATAATTTCCACTAACTCACCATCGGTAGATTTCCCAGCCACACTCAACCCTGCATCAACCAATTGGGCAATGTACTGATTATTGACTTCATAGCGATGACGGTGACGTTCGGTGATGCACTCTTCGGCGTATAAGGTGCGTACAATGGAGCCTTCTTTTAAGATGCAAGGCTGCCCACCTAAGCGCATCGAGGCGCCTCGATCCGTATCCTCAGAACGGGTTTCTTTACGCCCATCTGAATCAGTCCACTCGGTGATCAAACCGATCACTGGGGTGGGAGTATTGGCGTCAAATTCAGTGCTGTGAGCATCCGGCAAATTGGCCTTGTGACGAGCAAATTCAATCACAGCCACCTGCAGGCCGAGACATATTCCKAAATAGGGCACGCCTTGTTCGCGTGCAAAGCGAACCGCGGCAATTTTACCTTCCGTGCCTCGGGTGCCAAATCCACCGGGCACAAGTATGCCATCGAACTTCGCTAACAGCTCCTCTGCGCCTTTTTGCTCAATCTCTTCCGAATCGATGTAATCGATATTCACTTTAGTACTGGTATGCAGACCCGCGTGAACCAGCGCTTCATTCAACGATTTGTAGGCATCGACTAGCTCAGTGTATTTACCCACCATCGCCACATTRACTTCACCTTTGGGGTTTAACTTGGCTTCAACCACGTGATCCCATTCGCTCAAATCCGCCTCACCGCAATCCAGCTCTAATCGCTCAACCACAAAAGCGTCCAAATTTTGCTCGTGCAACATGCGCGGCACCATGTAAATGGTTTCGCAGTCCAACGCTGAAATCACGGCTCGTTCTTCAACATTAGTGAACAAGGCTATTTTATTTCGAGCAGCAACGGGAATTTCATGATCAGAGCGACAAATAAGCACATCTGGCTGCAGACCAATTGAACGTAATTCTTTCACCGAGTGCTGCGTAGGTTTGGTTTTGGTTTCACCTGCAGTGGCGATATAAGGCACCAAGGTTAAATGAATCAATAATGATCGCCTTTGCCCTAACTCGATTTGCAACTGCCGCACTGCTTCCATAAAAGGCAGCGACTCGATATCGCCCACGGTGCCACCAATTTCTACAATGGCAACATCGACATCACGGGTCCCTTTTAAAATATTTTCTTTAATTGCATCAGTGATGTGGGGAATCACCTGCACAGTGGCGCCGTTATAATCACCGCGCCGCTCCTTACGAATCACTTCTTCATAGATTCGCCCGGTGGTGCAACTATTATCGCGAGTCATTTTAGTACGAACGAATCGTTCGTAATGCCCCAAATCAAGATCCGTCTCTGCGCCATCTTCAGTCACAAAGACTTCGCCGTGTTGATACGGGCTCATGGTGCCGGGGTCTACATTAATATAGGGGTCGAGCTTTTGGAGGGTGACTTTAAGTCCACGGGTTTCAAGAAGAGAGGCCAACGATGCYGCACATATCCCCTTGCCTAAAGAGGATACAACTCCGCCAGTGACAAAAATATAACGGGTCATTCAGATTCCATCACGAGTAATTTAAATTAACAATAGCCTAATAAAAGGCGCAGACATTCCAATCCCTGACGGAAACGTAGGGTAACAGAAGGTGCTTTCGAGCTCAATGAAGATGCCCAATATTACGGCATTTGGTGCAATACTATTTTACACACCCAAGGCATCACCTTAGCGTAAAACAAGACAGCCAAATAGGTAAAAATTYAAGCAGAAAATAAAAAAGATAGGCAAGAAAGGAGATTAACGCTTTAAAACATGGTGCGCCAGGAGGGAGTTGAACCCCCACGCCTCGCGGCACTGGAACCTAAATCCAGCGTGTCTACCAGTTCCACCACTGGCGCACAAATCGTTTTAAAGCCTTCCCTTCTGCAGCAACCGGTGAGTGCCAACGAATAACTGACATACCCGGATTTTAAGGGCTACTTATTGGGCGTCCCAACAAGAGAGCGGCATTCTATCAAGAAATGAGGCTTATGCAAGTCATTTTTAGCGCTATGATTGCTTCACCACTCGCCCCCTATCACTCACACATTTAGAGCCTATCGAGACTATCCTCAGCCAATAACAAGCGCAGCAATGGCCATTACTACGGAGTTTTTAGCGTGCTATCCACCAGTCTATACACGCGCTCATTTTCCTGCTGGATTCTTTCAATATTTCGGTTCAACTGTGCCCGGTGAGAATCGATTGCCTTGATCGCTTGCTCATTCACCACCACTCTCTTTTCGAGCATCAAAGCACTCGAGGCAAGCTTTTCCTGCAAGGCTTTTACTTCGACAGGGTTCGCGCCGCCTTTCGCACTCGATAATGTGGAAACTTGGCTTTTCAGGGCTTTTAAGGCCGTCATTTCATTTTCTAGGCGATCCCCTAAATTAGATTGCAGCAGATCAATCTGTGTCGCACGAATCAACAATCTCGCCACGCTTTTATCTGCCGCCGCCTGCTTCACTTTGACCAAGTCCAGCTCGGCCTGAACTGAAGACAGCGCTGCAAAATTTTGCTTCGCTTTTCCGTTTACTTGCTTTATTGCGTCGTTAAAATTTCTTTTATTGCCATCGATGGCTTTTTTGTTGCGCTTATTGGCGACATCCCACAACTTCCGAATCTCCAAGTCATGAAACTTCAACTTGGCGCCTATATCACCGCCCTCTTTGGACATGATCTCGCCAGTTTGACTCAGTTTGCCATTGAGCACTTCAACTTGCTCGGCCGCCGCTTGCCTTGCAGACAATAGTTCGGCCTGCAAGTCCTGCATTTGATAATAGAGATAACCCAAACCCAAAAAGAGCGTTACAAAACCCATGACAGTGGCGACTACCACAAAAGCGGATCCACCTTCATCGTCATCCGCTATGACATGAGTACTGCCAGAATCCACCACATCTTGCACTGTCGGCCTTGCACGACTTTGTCGCCGATGGACCACCTCATCTTTCGATGGCGAGAGACTGGGCACAAACTCCAAATTATCCGATTTTCTTTTGGTCATACAAATTACTCTAACCTATTTCAAATACTCATGAGCACTACGTCGAGGACAAACAAACTATTGAAAAAGCAAGCCTATGTCCAGCCCATAACAAATCTCCTCACGAAAACTTGCGCGAACTCAACGCCAACAATGCGCTCATCTTTAATATTAGCCGCAGGCGATAGCCAGCGAAGAACATTGTTAGCATTAATTCGGGCTGATTAACGTGGAGAGCACCACAGAATCTACCTTACGGCGCATAAACCGCAGGATTTCACACCTAGGAAGGTAAAGGGAGGCGAGGAAGAAATGACCCTAAACANCCCCAGAAAAGTGCAGACAAAAAAAAACAGCTTGAAGCATAACGCCCCAAGCTGTTTTTTTGAGAACGCTAAATTATGCGACTTCGATAAGTCCAGCAGCTCCCATACCACCACCAACACACATAGTGATGATCGCGTATTTTTTCTTGTTACGCTGAAGTTCACGCGCAGCGTGACCAATCAAACGTGAACCAGTCATTCCATAAGGATGGCCTACCGCAATAGCGCCACCATTTGGATTCAATTTAGCAGGATCAATGCCTAGCGTGTCACGGCAGTATACTGCTTGAGATGCGAACGCTTCGTTCAACTCGATGATATCAATATCATCAAGAGTCAAGTTAGCCGCTTTCAACAACTTGGGCACTGCGAACACAGGACCGATACCCATTTCATCAGGCTCACAACCCGCAACAACAAAACCACGGAAGTAGGCAAGAGGAGTGAATCCTAATTGCTCAGCACGCTCAGCGCTCATCACCAAAGTCATGGATGCGCCATCAGCCAACTGAGAAGAGTTACCCGCKGTYACTGTWCCTGTAGGACTAAAGGAAGCAGGTAACGAGCTTAGCGCTTCGATAGTAGTCGTAGGACGATTACACTCATCGCTATCTACAGTGCCTTCGATTTGCTCAGTATCGCCAGTAAGCTTGTCTTTCTTAACCCAAGTAACGTCCATAGGAATGATCTCGTCTTTAAACAAGCCTTCCTCTTGAGCGCGAGCAGTACGTTGCTGGCTGGTTAGCGCCATTTCGTCTTGAGACTCACGAGTTACTTTATAGCGAGTCGCAACAGTCTCAGCTGTTTGACCCATTGGCAAATAAATACCAGGCTTACGTGAACCAACACCTGGGTTCATAGCGCCCATCATGTTTGGAGTTTTCAACAAAGAAATAGTTTCTGCACCACCAGCAATGATGATGTCATCAAAACCTGATGCAATTTGGTTGGCAGCAGTAGAAATCGCTTGCAATCCAGAGGAGCAATAACGACTTACTGTTTGGCCAGAAACGCTAACAGGAAGATCAGCCAGGATTGTAGTAGTACGGCCGATGTTCATGCCTTGAGGACCTTCAGGAAGTCCAGTACCCACAATACAATCACCAATTTCGGCAGGATCTAATTTTGGGTTACGAGCTAAAAGCGCCTTAATAAGGTGGGCTACCATATCGTCTGGACGAGTTTGGTTGAAGCTTCCACGATGAGACTTGGCGAGTCCCGTACGTACACTGTCTACGATTACGACATCACGCATGATGTACTCCTAATTGTTAGGTTTATTAAAAAGGTTGGGTATATTTAGCAATCGGCCGATACTAACTAATTAGCGGAACAGGCATAATGAAGACTATTAATCTAACCACAATCGAGTAAGTATCTTTCCTAAATTTCCTATATGCACCACTTCTTGCCCCTCAACGGAGCAAAAAATACCCCCCCTGGTGCGGGTGCTTGATACTACGTGGGGGAATAGCTTTGTTCAAGCAAATAATAGGGCCTCCAAGGGGCCTGATTAAGATCCCCTATCCCTCAATCTGCATATTACCTATCCAAACAGGACAAAACGGCAAACAAAAACAATCCTCCACTTCAATTCGGATATTTCAGTAGGGTTACAATTCAGTGCCTGACAAACTTAGGCCTGAAGGCGACTATAGGGTAGTATGAAACGTTCGTTCTCCTACCCTTATTGACTGAAAGAGCTAAATGAACATCAAAAACAATCGCTGGATGATATACGGCGCAAGCGGATACAGTGGTCGACTGATAGCCCTCGAAGCGAGAAAGCGAGGCTACAAGCCACTCCTAGCGGGCCGAGACGGCGAGAAGTTGAGAGTCATCTCCAACAAACTAAACCTGCCTTTCCGAGTCTTCGACTTGGAATCGGAAGTCGAAGAGATTCATCATCAACTGCAAGACATACAACTGCTATTGAATTGCGCGGGGCCCTTCTCCCAAACCAGCCAACCGTTAATAGAGGCCTGCCTGGAAGCCAAGTGCAACTATCTCGACATCACTGGCGAAATTAACGTTTTCGAAGCGCTTCATCAACGTCACCAACAAGCTTACCAAGAAGACATCGTCATCTGCCCAGGAGTAGGTTTCGACGTCATCCCCACCGACGCCGTCGCCACCGTTCTTAAAAACGAACTGCCTGACGCAACCCATCTATCACTGTCTTTTTCAGCCCCCGGCAGCATCAGTCCCGGCACCGCTAAAACAGGCATTGAAGGCTTGAAAGAAAAAACCAAAATCAGGAAAAACGGCCAATTGATTTCTGTCCCCGCCGCCAAAAGGCGCAGAGAAATCCCCTTTGCTGATAAGCGCAGAAAAGCGTCGCTTATAGGCCTGGCTGACGTAGCCACCGCCTATTACAGCACCGGCATTCCCAATATCGACACTTGGCTGCCCATGCCTACCCAAGCGCATATTCAGCTTAAAGCCTCGAATTACGTCCGCGCAGTGCTGAAAATGACGGCGGTTCAATCGCGCTTAAAAAACAAAGCAGCGTCTAGCCTTAAAGGCCCCAACAAAGCACAACGCGATAAATTCTCCTCGCAAATATGGGGAGAAGTGAGAAACAAGGACGGCGAATCGGTACAGGCCATACTGACCACCTGCAATGCCTATAAACTGACGATCCATGGCGCATTGGGCATCGTGGAGTACGTTCTCAACAATCACAAGCATATAGAAGGAGGATATTACACACCCACCCAATTAGTGGGGCCCGGATATATCTCCACCTTACCCGGCTGCTCTCAAATCCAACTCCTACCCGAAGCCCTGCAACTCAAAACTGCCATCCTTTAGTGAATTCAAAGCCCGCTAGTTAATTCACAGCCCTCTAGTCATTTCATAATATAGAGGCAGCACTAATCCCACACAAAATTTGCCACTAAAGAAATACGCTTAGGCCTCGCGTTTTTCTTTGGCGCTGGTTAGAATTCCTGTTCTTTTTTTGCGTAACGCGTTTCCAAGCTATTCATTTTTTACGCTAGTTTTTAATCACTATTTTTCACCCCAGTGAGTTTTAACACCCAAAACTTTTACTAACCACGAGGAATAACACCATGAGTTACGAACTGCCCGCACTACCTTACGAGCAAAATGCGCTTGAGCCTCATATTTCAGCTGAAACGCTGGAGTTCCATTACGGAAAACATCACCAAACCTACGTCACCAATTTAAATAATTTGGTGAAAGGCACTGACAACGAAAACAAATCATTAGAAGAAATTGTTAAATCTTCCTCGGGTGGCCTATTTAACAATGCCGCTCAAATTTGGAACCACACTTTCTACTGGAATTGCTTAAGCCCTAATGGCGGCGGCGAACCGACTGGCGCACTGGCAGATGCCATCAACGCAAAATTTGGTTCATTTGCTAGCTTCAAAGAAGAATTCAGCAAAACAGCCATCACTACGTTTGGCGCTGGATGGGGATGGCTCGTTAAGAATGCAGACGGATCCTTAGAATTGGTCAGCACCAGCAACGCTGGATGCCCCATTACAGGCGACCAAACTCCTCTGCTGACGTGCGACGTTTGGGAACACGCTTATTACATTGACTACAGAAATGCGCGTCCTAAATACCTCGAAGCATTCTGGAATTTAGTGAATTGGGAATTTGCTTCAGCTAACTTTGCTGGCTAAGTATCCCTCATCCACGAAAGCCAAGTGGATGCGTGAAACCAATACATCAGAAGGGATAAAACCCTTTTGGTGTATTGGGTAATGACTCAATCGCCTCGCCAATACGTTCCCCCATGCGCACCAAAGACTCCACCCCGGCCAGACTCTGCTCAATCAAATCTTCATCTAAAACCACTCGGCCCTGCTTAAATAGCGAAATAATCGTAGAGCCTCCAAATTCGAAATAGCCTTTTTCTTGCCCCCGCACAATGGCAGCGCCATTCACCTCATGTTGGTTAATTTTACCCACGACTAAGGCCCCTACGTCTATGTGCAGTACCTCTCCAAAATGATCGGTAGCGAGCGTCGTGTACTCGCGATAGTTTTCAGTAAAGACAGGGATAAGCTTATGCAAACTAAGCGGGCTTACGGAGTGCAGCACGCCGTTAATTGATTTGATCTTTGATTGGCTACCGCTGTCTAAATAGCAAAAGCGGTGATAATCCACTGGGGCCAAACGAAACACCAAACAAGTCCCGCCCCGATATTGTTGCGCCAACAGTTTATCCTGTAGCAAATCAAACAGAGYAAACGACTTACCCTTAACGGGAATCACTAACTCTTCGTCAACCTCATAACTTAGCATTCGACCATCGCAGGGAGAAATCAATACCTCTGGCTCCTGATTAATAGGACGAGCMGTGGRTTTTAATCGGCGCTTAAAAAAATCATTAAAACTATTAAATGATTCCAGCCCATCTTCTAATTCAGTGACATCCACCCCATAGGCCTCAATAAAGGCAGGGATCTTTTCCGTTGAAGAAGCTCGGTCCTGCAATAACCCATAAATCATAGAACACACAGACTTAGACAAAATAGTTTTTTCAAGAAACAAACCAAGCCTAGTACCATAGAGAAAATCCATGACTTTATCCTCGAAGACTTGCTCATATTCAATGGCTTGACTGCGACGGTTATACAGCGGAATTCTCGGACTCATTTATTGGCTCAGATAAAAGAAGGTAAATAAAACAGAGATTAAAGGAAATAATATATAAAACACCCCTTGCGGTTTGGGCACAGGGACCTTTAAGACAAATAATAAAGCAATGCAGACATAACAAACTCGCATTAAATTATGGAAATATTCAAGCGCTAAAAAATAATAGCTGGTGGCTACCACAGGAATAATTAGGGCGGCAAACGTAACCGGCAAACCACTGTAGTAGGCCACTCGACCACTCTCCTCGAGGCCATGCAGATTAAAATAGGCTAAGCGCATCGCTGCGCAACAGACAAAACTTATCAGCAAGACACTATCAAAAAAACCGTCCCCAAGTCCGAAACCCACCGCAACAATCACCGGAGCCATCCCAAAACTAGCCATGTCCACAACACTGTCGAGATGCATCCCAAACGCCTGCTCTTGTTCGGACAATTGCATTTTGCGCGCCACCAAGCCGTCAAACAAGTCACACAGACCTGAATACATCAGACAGACCATCGCCAGTGCAAAGTCACCCTCCAGCGCAGTCAGACAAGCAAATACAGCGAGAATCAATCCTAAAAAGGTGATTAAAGAGGGAATATTTATAAGGCCTAAAAACATAATAGATTTACGCAGGCTGACTCTTTAAACCGACCAAATAGAGTAAGAAGTTAATCATTAAATGCAAAGCGGTCGCCAAAAACAGGACTGCGATGGCATCAATTAAAGTCGGCGTAAAAAATAACGGCATAAACAAAACACAGCCTATAACGGAATCCGCTTGATCCACCAAGATAAATACTTTGCCTTTAAATCCTGAACTATTAGTCCCTGGGGCAATATCAATTCGTCGTTTAATATAACTATTGGGAAGCTCGGCGAGCACATAAGCGAACCCCCATACCGCACCGTAAAGCAGACCGTCGACAGGAAATGACCAGCTACGAAAAGGAAACAACGACAGCTCATTGGCCCAATCAAAAACCATGGCCATCGCTTGAAGCAATAACATGGACAACGAAGTCAATACAATCATGCCCCAAAATCCCTTCCATGTTTTATTCTCTCCAAATAAACGTTTGCCATCCTTTAACAGCCGCCCATGGTCCATTGGAGTTTTTAGATTATCGAGAAACGAAGCCTTCACAAATACCATATTGAGCACGCCGCCAATAATCACCGGCAACACCAAATAAATTAATTCTCCGACACTACTCATAAGATTGCCTCCTCTGTTTCATCGACCAAGTCAATCACACCAGTGCCACCATTGATAGTAATCCATTGTCCATCGCGCAAGGTCTCCGTTATTCCAGGAATAGCAAGCACCGCAGGAATACCATACTCCCTTGAAATAACTGCAGCATGAGACAGGACCCCGCCAGTCTCCGTTGCGACCGCGCTAATCAGACTGAATGTCGGAGTCCAACCTGGATCAGTAAATGGGGTAATCAAGATATCGCCTTGCTCCAGCCTTCCCGCATCCGAGATGTCCTTAATGATTTTAACTCGGCCCGTGACTACTCCAGAGCTACAAGGAATACCCACAATACGAGCTTTAGACAGTGGCGAGATTCCGCTCTGAAGAGGATACTGCCCCCCCATCTCATTGGGATTGTTAAAATGTCTAAAGGATTGGTAATAGGATACATTTTTTCGAACAATCGAAGCCGCTTCATAACGATCAAGTCGCGACTGCAACACGTCAATCACTTGATCCTTGGTCAGGAAAAATATCTCTTTTGGGTCATCAATGATGCCCCACTGCTTAAAAATAGKCGCTAATTTGAGGGTATAAATACGCACGTAATAATAAAAGTGCGTTGAAAGATCTCGAAACTCTTCCCGCCACCACAAAAACTGCCGCAGCCGTCGCAGCGWTTCCATCATCGCAGAACGCTTGTAAAACGGAATCGACTTTTCAAATAAGGCGCAATTAGTTTTGAACTTGCTGCGCTGACCTTGCGCAATTTTAACCGGATCAACGCTATCATCGAGCGCTAAGTTTGCTTGAACACTCTCAACAATAAAACGTGGATCCTCTCCATAGCGCGCCACCGTAATATCCAGTTCACGCGTCGAATGAAAATAATTTTCATTGATGAGGCGCTGTAAACTGGGCAAACAGTACTGTTGGCAACCCGCGGCCAATAATTCAATGATCTCGACAGCGCTCGCCTTGCTCCAGTATTGAAGTGCGGCAGCATCGSCACGAATCTCTCGACTTAAACTCCAAATTTGAAAATTTAACCCTAAATGAGACACCTCTTCCAACCCCSCAATAAGATCGATAAATTCAACGGGGCTATTTAACTTATTAAAACTTTCCTTAAACAAAGTAACCAGGTTTGAATTATCGTAAATCTGATTAAAATACCCGGCTTCGGATTGGAAATACTCTTGATTAATAAACTGGGCATAAAACGCAAAATATTTCGGCCGAGATAACTGATCAACGTCAAGCGCTTTAAGTTCTAGCAACCGCGCTTTTTGCGACCTCCGAAATGTCTGCCAGTTCGATTCACTGGATTTAAAGCGTTGCTTCAGGCCGTGAAGCACTCGTATTCCAGCCACAATTGATCGTAATGAGGTTTTAGTGACATGCCCATCCCCTTCATAAGCCACTGCGATGCCTAGGTCCTCATCAAAACTCCGTTCATTAAAGCCGGGGAGTTTTTTTAGGCCGTCCTTTACCGCTCCGACATTCCAATAGGGGCGACCGTAAAACATCTCGCCCCACAAAGAAACCGGCTTATCCCCAATAAGATGCACTTCAGAAAGGTATTTCGGCAATTCAGATTCCCATACAAAATCATACAACGACCACATAAAGGGGCTACACACAGAGGAAGACACACCGCCATCTTTAAAGTCAGCGGTGGTCCATTCACCGTCAATGGCGGAATAATTAATGTGTGTAATGGGGCGACTTTGAACAATGTAAAACTGTTCACTGTAATAAGCCCATTCTATATCCACGGGATGACCGTAATAGGTTTGAATAGTCAGTGCCGCGTCAACAAGATCTCTCAACAAACAGGACTCAAGCACTGCATTAGTCGCGTCATCGCCTGAGAGCGCCACCTCGGTCACAAAAGGCGAGGCATCGATGGCCAACAATGCAATGGCTTTAGAATTAACAACCCTTGAGGCCTCAAACTCATCATACCAATGATAAACGTATTGGTCGGGAGTCACCGCCCCGCTAACAAGCGCCTCACCCAAGCCAAAACAAGCTTCGACAAACATCTCTTTGTCATTGCCAGTGAGGGGATTGACAGAAAACAGTACGCCACTTTTTTCAGCTGGAATCATACGTTGAACAATAACGGACATGCACATCCGAGGCAGCTCAATGCCCTTATTTAAACTGTAACGAATCACTCGCTCGCTGAAGAGCGAACTCCAGCATTGCTTGATCGCCTCACAGAGATAACTCACCCCACTGATATTTAATTGGGTCTCATAAAGCCCGGCAAAACTCGCRTCCTTAAGATCTTCACAATTGGCACTGGATCTGACTGCATAATGGCTGTACGGCAAGTGCTGCAACTTGTCGTTTAATTCAGAAAGAAACTCTGGGTCAAAAACACCGCCTTGAACAGCCTTTTGAAAAACATCCACGGCAAGCTGAGCACTAGAGCCACCAAAATCAGTAATCGCGGTGACATCGCTCACAATGCCCGCCAGATCGTTGAAGGACACAAACCTTTTCAGTTCATCCTGCCCGATAACAAAACCTTCCGGCACTCGTGCCCCCATGGCGGTCATTTCCGCCAAAGACTGTGCTTTGGCGCCGATTTGATCGGCGCTCACGCTAGAAACAATTTCTTCAAAGGTATAGAAAGACATACTAATCCTGCTGATTATTCTTTTAATTATTTCTTTAGCGAATTAATTCAGCGCCTGTTTCACTAATACTTTCACCTAGTTATTCAAAATAGGTCAACCTAATAATCAATCGCCAGGGTAAAACTTCAATGATCCCCCCATCCAGTGGTTAGCAACCAACGCTTGCTCGATAGTGTTCGGTTGGGTAATCTATTTGTTCGGGAAATAAAATAATAATAATCGAGTTAATCGGCCTTACGAGCCAGCCTAATTAAGCTATATAGCGAACCAACAACTTTATCTAAAACTATTGCCCAAAGCAGYTATCTGATTTAATCACTAACAAAACCATCACTAACAAATGCTTTAGTTAACGCCATGATCAATCCAAACTTTAGCGCTAACAACTATATTATTACGGACGTTATAAGTCGCATTAATAGCAGCAACACACCTACAAAAATAATCGGTGGAAAAGCTGCAAATTTAATCGTCCTTAAACAGCTTCAGCTCCCTGTCAGCGATTTTTTTATTGTTACAACTGACGCATTTTTAGCATGGATGCCAAAGGGGATTATATCAGAGCTTAATGCACTCCAAAACAGCGAAACGCCCATTCCAAAGAACAGAAACAACTCTCTATCAACCCTATTGAAGCAGAGCACATTACCAGCTGATCTAGAGCAAACAATTCTTGATAAATTTGATCAAACCTTTGCCCCCAACTGTTTCGTTTCCGTTCGCTCATCCGCTATAGATGAGGACTCCGCGACAGATTCATTCGCGGGACAATTAAGCACTTACCTCTATGTTTCTAGGGAACAACTATTAAACCGAGTGCTTGACTGCTTTCGATCAAACTTTTCTTTCAGCTTACTCGCCTACCGAAGAGAAAGGAATTTTCCGCTTAATAATATTCTCGGCGCCGTTGTCATTCAAGAAATGGTGTCCAGCGTTAAAAGTGGGGTTTTATTTACAGCCCATCCCGTTTCTGGCGACACGAATGTAATCGTAATTACGGCAGCCTATGGGCTGGGTGAAGGCGTCGTGGCGGATAAAGTCGAATCCGACATGTTTTGCATCGAAAAACACAGCCAATTGATCAGCGAACAAACCATTGCTATCAAAACAAAACAAATTAACTTTAATCGATTACAAGGTCACGACACCATCGTCAACACGATTAAAGGCTCTCAATCCAACGCTCCAGTGTTAAGTCCTGGCGAAATTAACAGCCTGGTAGAATTAGCCATTGAAATCGAAACACATTACGGCGCGCCCCAGGACATAGAATGGGCCATCGATGCCCACGGCGATATTTCGATATTGCAAACTCGCCCTATCACCACGTTTCCTTGTGGACAAAAACGAATATTTGATAATAGCAATATCGTTGAAGGCTACCCTGGAATCACCACGCCGCTTACTTTTTCCGTAGTACGCTTCGCCTACGAAATCGTTTTCCGTAACACCGCCTTCGCGCTGGGCGCAAGCCAAAGGGACGTGCGTTCAAACCAATCAAGATTTGCAAACATGGTGGGGTTTATCGAGGGTCGTATTTACTATCAAATTTCCAATTGGTACTTCCTTTACCAAGTCATTCCTGGAATGGCCAAAAATATTCCCAATTGGGAGAAATCTTTGGGACTCCAGGCGACTGATCCATCAAAATACCTCACCCAAGGCATGCAAGGTTTTTTCGGCTCACTCAAGCTTAATCTGACGTTGCTTTATCATGCGATCACGCTAAACCGTAGAATTGCCAACTTCCATCGAATATTCAAACAGACGCAACACTGGTTCTCAAACCTAGCATTAAACACTATGCAAGCAGATGCACTTCTGGATGCATTTGATCAATTAGTAGATCGGGTTATTTATCGCTGGGAATGCACAACGCTCAATGATTTATTTGTATTTAAATATTTCGAAATGCTGGAAAACTTCATCAACACAACCGGCCTCGGGTCTCGCAATAATTTGCGCAACGATCTTTTAGCCAACCAGCCGGGCATGGAGAGCGTCGCGCCGATTGAATCCATATTGCGCCTGAGCGATTACATCCGCTCAAATCCAACCCTGCTTAAGCTGTTTCAATCGAAGAAACATAAACTGGCTATCTGGCGCACACTGCAGACAGACAACCAACACTCAATTTTTTCCCTCCTAATGCAAACCCACCTCGACGCCTACGGCGATCGCTCTGTCGAAGAACTTAAGCTCGAAGTACCCAACATGAACGAAAGGCCGGAGCTATTAATTGGTCTACTACAAAGTTACCTTATTACTGAGCGCAGCGCAGCCGATCTAAATAACCACATGAGCAATGTTCGAGAACAAGCCGAACTCTACACCAGAAATAATTTAAAAAATCCACTCGCCTACCCAATTTTCCTGCTACTTCTTAAGCAGTGTCGTAAAGCCGTCACGGAAAGGGAAAATATGCGTTTCGCTCGAACCAGAGCCTTTGGTATGATTAAAAGAATATACAAACAAGTGGGCGTGCAATTTTTCAAACAAAATTTAATTGAATGCCCCGAAGACATTTTCTTTTTAAGCAAAGAAGAAATCGAGGGCTATGTGAGAGGCAGTGCAACGACTCAGGGACTCAAGGAGCTCATTGCCATTCGAAAAAATGAACAAGACCACTTCCAAACCAAACAACCCGAAGGGCGGCTGACTACTTTTGGTTCGGTGTACAACAATCAGTTCCCTTGCGTGCAAACCGCTGCCCATGATAAAGACATCCACACATTGCAAGGCGTAGGCTGTAGTTCTGGCACAGTCACCGCGAAAGCAAAGGTGATTACCAATCCGTTTGAAGCTAAAGATTTCGAAAACTGCATTCTAGTGGCTGAAATTACCGACCCAGGGTGGGTATTTCTAATGGTCGCAGCAAAAGGAATCGTGATAGAAAAAGGAAACATTCTTTCCCATACCGCAATCATAGGCAGAGAACTCGGCATACCCACCGTTATTGCCGTCGAAGGCGCCACCACCCTTATTCAAGACGGTCAAGAAATCACCCTCGATGGCGAAAAAGGCACGGTCCACCTTTTGTAGGAGGCCGCTTAAAATAAATCGGAGTTTTTTAATGAACGAGTATTCAAAGCCACTCATCATTGTCCCTGTCACCGAAAGCAATATTGATATTTTCATTAATCTTCATTTGGAAATAAGGAAGTCTGAAAAGCGCTGGATCAAACCAATGAAACAGTCCATGCAACACACATTCCTGCAGGGCAGCCATTTCGATAGCTACGGTGAAAAACGTTTATTTCTATGTTATCTAGGCGAAACTCCAGTGGGCCGAATCGCCGCATTAATTAATCGAAATTTGTCAGATTCACAACAAAAACCTATTGGACAATTAGGCTATTTCG
>NVTH01000053.1 GCA_002401525.1 Moraxellaceae bacterium
GCCCGAGGAGTGATAACCGCCGGTTTATCAATGCTTTGTTCTGGATGGCTCGCTCCGGGGCACGTTGGCGAGATTTGCCGGGATTACTGCCCAAGAAGGAGCAAAAAGGGCCTCAAGCGTACGTAATACCATACTTGATGCTACAAGAGGTAAATTGTCCAATATTGGCAAAGCTTGGTCACATAACCTAAAAAACTCAGGGAAGTCCTTGCCTCAGCTCGAAGCCGAATACGCGAAAAGTTTGTTTGGGCGTAAATTTGATTCATTACCTGAAAATAATAAAAACCGAGTCTGGAAAGAAATAGTAGCGGCATCAGGTAGGCAGCGCCCCAGCGCAAATTCTGCAGCAAAAGCGGTAGGGTTAGCTGGTCGAGGTTTGGTTGTTGTCACTGTGGCATTAGCGCTTTATAACATAATAAGTGCTGAGGATAAGGTTAGAGCAACCACTAAAGAGGGAGTTGTCATTGGGGCAGGATTAGGAGGCATGGCCGCTGGAGGATATGTGGCTAGTCTCGCTTGTGGGCCTGGTGCCTTTTTTTGTGCCTCTGCTTGGACCTTTGCAATAGGGGCTGCGGCCGCTTTTGGCGCGGAGGTCGCATTTGATTACTCCTGGTAAAATTATTCAGAATTTAGCTCCTTTTGTATTTCTTACTTTATTTATGAGCGGGCTTGTTTTTTTTGGCTTCACTACGGCGAGAATGGCAGTAGCTGTCATTGTTATTGTGTTGATTAGTTCTGCGGTTATGACGATTGTTTATCGCTTTGTGTTTGAGAAGGAGCCTTGATATTCAAGGGTGCGCTCGCAATACAAGCGAAACTCCCACATCCAACTATTCCAATCAGCGCCTTAAGTCCGGCAATTTTACCAACGAAATGCTCACCGCCACCAATAACCAGGCTGCGAAAAAAACTTCATAGGCTAAAAGATAGTTGCCGGTGTAGTCGTAAACCCAACCGGCAAACGGGGCGGCGGTGCCTAGTATGGGAAGCGTTGCCGGGCGCAAAAGCCCGATTACTTGTCCAAAAGAAAAGCGTCCGAATGCTTGCTTCACTACCGCACCATTGAAGGGGACTATTTCCCCATGCCTATGAGACACGGCAGGTGAGGCATGACTGAAGAAGAGAGAATGGATAAATTCTTTCGTGGCCAATTTACTGTGCTGCCATAATCAATCGGATGGATCACGTTGGGAGTCAGGCACCCCTCCAGTAGAAAAAGTGCCTGTTAAGAAGGGCCTGATATAAGCCGTTTTTAGAAGCGATACCCCGCAGTTAAAAAATAAATAAAGACGTTGGCTTTTATTGACGTTTCAAGTTGCGCGTCGATAGGGCCGGCGAGTGCGATTCCCCCGAGAGCCGCACTTTGGGTAATCTCTGCTTCAACGTCCGTTTCTAAAGTGAAGTAACAGACTGAGGCGTTGACAAACCATTTGTCGTTGACTTGCCAGTCAACACCGACGTCCATGACCAGCCCAAAGGAATCGTCAAAACTAAAATCCACATCCTCAGCCATCAAATTAGCTTGCACCGAATCATCTAATTCAACGTTGCTCATATGAGCATAATTTAAACCGATTCCGGCGTAAACCTGAAAAGGGGAGTGATTCATAGTGGGGTAATACTGAAGACTGACGGTGAGTGGCAAGATATTGAGGGAGGCCAGGTCATCCAGGCCTAGCGCCGTTAGCCCTGTTATAGTCACGTCCAGCTCCACGGGCAAACCAATCAGAGTTTCAATACCCCAATTTTTATCGAAAACGTAGCTTAGAGTGCCTGCCAGCGCCGAGGCGTTACCGACCTCTAAGCCTGTTTTTGATCCCAGTACATTGTCTAATGCCCCGATTGGAGGGTTAGTGATGGAGAGCGAGTCACTTTCTTCGTGAGGCTCAATTAATGACATCCCCATTCTTAGCAGTACATCGCCTTTTTCATAAGCCAAGGACGAAAAGCTGCTGAGAATGCTGGTCACAAAGATTGATGCGGTTATTAAATTTTTCATGAGCTACCCCTATAATTTCGAATTCAACTCTGACTTGCTAGTTCCCTGTTTATTTTTTCATGCATTGAGTTGCAGTAATGGCTGCGGCAATAAGTTGTTATAGTAGGGGGCTCGGCTTTATTGATGTGTGATTCATTTATGAAAGTTAACTCACTGAATTGTGATTTTAATCATAACTGTAATACAGTTCATACTATGTGATTCGCGATGAGCCTATTGCTCATGAATGATAAGTTCTAGTGAGCCAGGTTTAGTGCTACGCCACGGTTTATTTGTTTGGATTTAAATTGCAGAGTTTTTTTATACAAGTGATCAAAAATTTACAAAAAGCTCCTTTCTATAGAAGTTTATATATGAATTAGGATATGTAGATCTAAGCTTTTTATTCACAAGATTTAATGTTCAAGATGCCGCGTTGGGGGATTGAATTCGCCGTCTATTTTGGAATATTTTGGACGGAATAAAAAATAATTGAAAAATTTTAATTGGAGTATCGGTCCTGAATTTATGGCTTCTAACCTTAAGTGATATTGAATGTTAAAGTAGGTTAAAATAGGCCCTATTCATTATCTCGATGTGTAGCCATGAGCTGACTTCTATCAATAGTTCAAGACGTCGATTGGGAGGATCTTTTGAGTTTTTCAATGATGCGTTTTGTACGATCTTTGTTATTTATTTCTATTGCGGGCTATATTCTTATTTTGTTATTGATGTCGCTTATGATGTCGGGCGACGTGCCTTCTCAGCTGGCTTCAGTGCAAAGCTTGTTGCTGTATTTACCTTATTGGCTAATGTACCTGCCCTTATTGGTTGCGGTACCTTTGAGTATTTGGGTGTCCAAACCGTTGTCCTTGCTATTGGCGCTTGTTGCTATTCTTAATGCGCTTCAAATTTTCGATTTATATGCCTGGAATGCCTCCGCAGAAGATAAAACCAAACTGCCTGGTCAATTACGCGTACTGACGTTTAATCAGGGCGGGACGCCGAAATCCGATTTATTGCGCCAATACGCCGAAAAAATGCAAGTCGATGTGATGTTGTTTCAAGAATCTCATCGCAGAAAGGTACCGAAAATGTCGGAGGCTGGTTGGCAGCGAAGTTGTCAGCTTCGTCTTTGCGTGGTTTCTCGATATCCTTTTAGGATCGAAGAACGAATCAAAAGGCCGCGTAAAAATTCTGGAGATTATGCGGGGATCTCGTATAAATTTAAATTACGAATAGATTCACAGGGAGTTCAGCCAAAGGACTCTCAAGAGGAGGGTGGCAAAGATATAGTATTGAATCTGTATAACGTTCATTTTGATACCCCGAGAAAAGCCCTGGAGTCAGTCATTGAATTGAATGAGCAAACGGGTGTGATGATTGAAGAGAACTTTGGTGATCGTCGTCGCGAATCGAAACAAATAAGTGAATTAGCGAAAGCTCAGCGATATTCATTAATTGCGGGGGATTTTAATTTGGTGACCAATGATCCTTTGTATAGTAAGTATTGGCGGGGATTTAAAAATACCTACTCCGAAGCAGGTGTTGGATTTGGATCGACTAAATACACTCGCTGGCACGGGGTTCGAATCGATCATATATTAACAAGTCCGAATATCACAGTACATCAAGCATGGGTTGGACCTGACCTCGGGGGTGATCATCGACCTGTGATCGCAGATATTGCTTTTCCTCTTGCCTTTCCTATTGCCTTTCCTACGCCGAGAGATGATTGAATAATTGCTTGAGGATAATGCACTCATTTGCAAAAAATTTTCAATGATTCTGGAAGCAGAGCGATGTCGATGCGACGCTCTTTTTCGTTTTATCGACGCATAAGCATCGTAGTGGCACGTGAAATTATAAGGCCTAATGTAATTATCGGTGAATTTATGTATCGGTATCACGCGGGGATATAAGCGAAAAACGGAAAGATTGGGAAATCTTATTCTAATTAGTACTAGGCGATAGGATTGCATAAGGCGACCCAAGGTTATTTGTATACGTCGCGTTAACTCTACTACTCCGTGTTTATAGGATACTTGGTGTTTAAGTAAAACATCATATATCGAGGGTATTCAAGGGATAATGGGGCCTGAGGGTTTGTCATTCTCAAGTTGCACCTCATTCGACAATCAACTGAACAAGACGATTAATATAACAAACGTTGCATAACTTATACGATTAACGCGCCCTTCTTTTAGTAGTATGACCACGTTTTCGGGCTTCGTCAGGTTCTGTCGATGTCCTTATGTACTTTAAAAATAATCCCCTCCGATATTATTGGGTTTCAAGTAATGAAACCTTTTTTGCGATTATTTTTATTTTAAAAACAAAAAATACTATCAATGGGAAATAATAAAAAATGTTTATATTGCGTCGCCTAAGACCGTTAGTTGCCCTGTTAGTTGTGTTGAATTTAAGTGCGTGTGACGATTCCTCAAATGATGCGCCTACTTCGGAGAGTGACGCCGTTGAATTGGATCATCAGGTGACGGCTAGTAATGTGGATAATACTGATTTATTAAATACCGTTTTCACATCAGGTCAACGAAAAGGCGTTTATCTTTTAATGGGACAGTCCAACATGGTTGGATTTGGTGATTTAGCCGATTTGCCCGAAGATTTCCCCGTCAATGGTTCGCATTTATTCGTAGTCAATGAGGCAGGTGATCTGGACGTCGCCGAGGCACCTATTCAAGGGGCTCGTGTTGGTCCAGGGATAGCCTTCGCTGATGCAATTTACAGTGAATACCCTTACCTTGATGTGGGGATAGTCTCTTGTGCTGCGTCGGGTACATTCATCGATCAATGGTACCCGGATCAAGCAGTTGATTCTTTATATGGATTTTGTATGCAGCAGATCAAGGTGGCGATGGAGTCTGCTGAATTATTGGGCGTGCTGTGGTATCAAGGAGAATCCGATACCTTTACCTCGGAGCTGATGGAGTCATGGTCTGGAAAATTTAAGTTTATAATTGATTCATTAAGGTCTGACCTTAATATGACTAATTTGCCCGTAAGTTATGCGCAGATAGCGGAGATAAACCACGACGCTTGGGACGATACCTTTGTATTTTGGGATGAGATGAAAGCGGAGCAAGAATTGCTGTCAGGCGAATTGATGAATCAAAATGTGACCATGATTCGAACCGATGATTTAACGCTTAATAGCGATGGACTTCACTTGGATACCGCTGCACAGCTCGAAGTCGGTAGGCGATTTGCTGCTGAAATGGTGTATTACTTAACCAGCGATTTTTATTAAACCGAAAAGTAGAAAAAGGCATTACTCTATTGTTGAGCAATGCCAGTATAAATTGGGGATGAGTTACTGATGCCTTTAATTTAATGGGATATTCGATCAAATTGAATGCTCTGTGATATTTCATTGGCGAACTTTTTTGAACTTAATTGTTCCAGTAAAACAAATGCCGCTTGGTAACTAACCGGGCCTCCGTTAGAGGTAATTACATTGCCATCGATGACTACATTTTTGTTGAATTGGACGTCGACCTTAGGATAGGATTTTTGTAGCTCATTTTCACCGCCCACCCAGGTGGTGGCTTTTTTTCCATTCAGAATGCCAGCCTCTGCTAATAATTCAGCACCGGAACAGTTGCTCGCGACCCATGATGCCGATTGACTTTGAGTTTTAATAAAATCGATTAGCGGTTGATTGTTGATAAGGGGTTTCATGTCATAAGTGCTGGGTACCAATAACACGTCTAATTTCACTGTGTCGTAAAGCGTTGTATCCGCAACAATCGTTAGCCCTTCTTCTGAAGTGACGGTTTTATTTTGGGTTGCTGAGACGGTGACCACGTTATAGTCGGCGAACCATGATTTTTTGGTRGCGGCGCCAAAAACTTCGATGGGCGCGGTGACGTCGCTGGTTAAAAATCCATCGAAGACTAAAATGCCAATGGTGGATTGTGCTGCGTAAGTGACGTTACTCACGAGTAGTGCGGTGGTTAAAGCCAATAGGGCAAGCGGTGATTTTAAAGAGTTCATGAATGCTTCCTGATTTAATTTAGTTCCAATAGTTTCGGTCAGCTAGTGGTGATTTGATTGATGGGTTTGAAAGATTAGGTTTGAATGATTAGCTCGATAGACTTTACGTTTGAAATGGCCTATAAGAAAGCGCCAAAAAGTAAATAAATCGATGGGCCATATGAGCGAGTTAGCGCCAATACATTTCGAACATAAAGTGACTGGGCCGACGTTGTATCTTTCGCTTTACCGACAGATTGTTAATCAAATCAGTTCCGGGCACTTAACTCCGGGTTCTCGTTTACCCTCCAGTCGAAGTCTCGCCGCTGAGTTGGGGTGTTCGCGTGGCACCGTTGAGCGTGCTTATGAATTACTTTTAGCTGAAGGATATATTTGTAGTGCGGGCGCGGCGGGGACGCGAGTGAACCCTAATTTGGATTTACGTCAGTTAGCGAATGTACCTAGGGTGGCGATGAAGCCAACGCACGAACAGGAACAGGCGAGCGCAGCCGTGTCTAGCGTGCTGCCATTTCAGTTGGGGCTGCCTGCTTTGGACGCGTTTCCGCGGACACTTTGGAATCGATTGATCAATAGGCATGGCCGTAGTACTGCTATCGAGCAGTTTTCTCGAGGTGATTCGTTTGGCTATTTTCCTTTACGCCAAGCGCTCGCCAATTACCTAGCCATATCGAGGGGGGTTAATGCGGAGCCGGAGCAAATTTTTATTACTGCAGGTTTTCAAGGCGCGCTGAGCATGATCATTCAGTGTCTTGCTAAGGTTGGGGATAAGGTTTGGTGCGAAGACCCCGGGTATTTCCGTGCGCGTGATTGCTTGCATCAATTAGGAATGAGCGTGATCGCCGTGCCCGTTGACGAAGAGGGATTACGGGTCGATGAGGGGATTAAAAATGCTCTCGACGCAAAATTTGCGTTAGTGACCCCCACTCATCAGGCCCCAATGGGCGTAATGCTTTCGCTTGCACGACGATTGGCGCTTTTGGATTGGGCGGAAAACCAAGGAAGCTGGATAATCGAGGATGATTACGACGGCGAATTTCGTTACGGCGAAGCACCGTTGCCTGCATTGAAACGTTTGGATACTCATGAGCGAGTGATCTATACGGGTTCCTTTAGTAAGGTGTTAATTCCGTCTCTAAAGCTGGGTTATGTTGTGGTGCCTAAGTCGCTTCAAGTCCGCTTTGAAACTGCGTTTTCATCCCTGTGGTCGGTGGGCTCATTGTTGGAGCAGAAGGCGGTGACTGAGTTAATGACCCGCAGGCATTTTAGCCGCCACATTCAAAAAATGCGTAAATTATACGGCGAGCGAAGGGATGCGCTGGCCGCTGAGTTAGAGAGAAAACTTGCTAAGGAGCTTGATGTGAGGTTGCAAGCTGGAGGAATGCATTTGCTTGGGAGATTATTCAATGAGGTGGATGAAGGTGAATTACAGCGCCGTGGGCGGCAGTTGGGGTTAGGGCTGCATTTTCTTTCTAGCTTTCAAGTCAGCGCAACGCAGCCGACAACGCTGTTGCTCAGTTTTACCAATGTTGATGTGGCGTCGACGGAAGCGGCGGTGCAGTCCCTAAGGCGAGCCATTGCGCTTTCCCGATTGTAAATGCTGATTGCTAACGATCTTCTTTCCGCTGGTTACGATTTAGATTAATATTGCTTTCATAAATCGCTAAATTGTTGTGGACGTCGTCCGTAGGATAACTAGATTAAATGAAATATCGTTCTGAAATCGATGGCTTGAGAGCCATTGCGGTAGTCCCGGTAATATTCTTTCATGCGGGTTTTGATTATTTCAGCGGTGGTTTCGTAGGCGTTGATATATTCTTCGTCATCAGCGGATACCTCATTACAACGATCATTCTTTCTGAAAAAGAGAAAGGAAGCTTTTCTCTCGCGAATTTCTACGAACGACGAGCTCGGCGAATCTTGCCTGCATTGTTTTTTATGATGCTGGTTTGTCTGCCCTTTGCCTGGCTGTGGTTATTGCCCTCCGACATGAAGGATTTTGCTCAAAGCCTGGTTGCCGTTCCTTTATTTACTTCAAATATTTTGTTTTGGCGGGAGACCGGCTATTGGGGTGCGGCCAATGAATTGAAGCCCTTGTTGCATACTTGGAGCTTGGCGGTTGAAGAGCAGTATTACATTCTTTTTCCTTTATTCTTGATGGTCATGATGCGATTTGGTCAGCGCTGGTTGCTTGGGTCTTTTGTGGCAATTACCGTGGTCAGTCTGTTGTTTTCTCAATGGGCCACTACCCACGCACCAGTGGCTAACTTCTTTATATTGCCAACTCGAGGTTGGGAACTTGCCATTGGGGCGTGCATTGCGTTCTATTTTATCTATCGCAAACAAAGTATTAGCGCGCTCTTATCGCATCAATGGATTGATGAAGCGCTAGGCCTGATCGGTTTGCTAATGATTGGCTACGCCGTATTTGTGTTTGATGAGAATACGCCTTTCCCTGGTTTCTTCGCTTTGGTGCCAACGGTTGGCACCGGGCTGATTATTTTGTTTTCGTCTGCGCAAACTTGGGTTGGTCGCTTACTGGGAAATAAGCTGTTGGTCAGCATTGGGCTGATTAGTTACAGCGCCTATCTATGGCATCAGCCCCTTCTTGCTTTTAGTCGTCACGCAAGTTTTACCGAACCTAGCGAGACTGTATTGGCAGTGATGGCCGCTGCTTCATTTCCGCTGGCGTACCTCAGCTGGAAGTTTGTGGAAGGTCCTTTTAGAACAAAAGCTAAATTTAGCCGCAAAGAAATTTTTGTCTATTCGGCAATAGGGTCTGGCTTTTTTATTGCAATTGGCGTGGCCGGGGTTTTAACGGATGGTTTTTCAGGAAGAACTACCCAGAGCCATTTAACCCTCGATGCAATCGAACAAAAATGGAAGGTTAATCATGGCTTACATAAAAAGTGTGAAGGGGCTTCTCCCTCATCGCCGGAATGCCGGACCAGTGAGCAGCCCGAAATATTGGTCTGGGGTGACTCGTACGCGATGCATTTAGTGGAAGGTATTTTGGCATCAAACCCTGATGCCAAAATTGTGCAAATGACCAAAAGCGTCTGTGGCCCATTGTTTGATGTGGCGCCAGTGGATGGGCCGAAATACCCCATTAGTTGGTCAAAAGGTTGCTTAGAATATAACGCCACAGTGCGAGATTGGCTGAAACAGAACCCCTCCATAAAGTACGCCGTGTTGTCCTCGCCGTTCAACCGATTTACCGGGAGCAATGAGGGATTATTATTCCGAAATGGCAACGAATCCTCTGCAAGCATCTCAATAGCAGTCGAGGCGTTTGAAAAAACACTCAATGAATTAGAGAGCATGGCGATCAAGCCCATTGTTTTTTCACCGCCGCCTGCAAATGGTGTGAATTTGGGGCGATGTTTAGCCCGTGCAGAAATGAGAGGTGTGGAGCTGAATACCTGTAATTTTAGGGTGGATGAGATGACTGAGGAGCGAGTTGAGGTCTATCAATTTTTAGCGCAGATTGAAAAGAATCACAAGGTGGTTCGTTTAGACCAACTTATTTGCGATGATTCGTTATGCAATGCTCATTTTGATTCCACTTATGTCTTTCGTGATGAGGGGCATTTGTCGTATGCGGGCTCCTTCGCGCTCGGTAAAAAGCATGATTTTTATAGCATCATTACCGGTGATTAGCTCACTTTAATGGCTTGGATTCGTTTAAGTTGGGTGGTGGGTGATGGCTGCTCTGTGTACTAAACTTGGTGTGTCAGGGAACAAGGATGATTGCTATGAAAACCCTCCATAAATTTGAAGTCCCTCTAGGTTCCGAGGGCGTGGATATTGAGCTTCCCCAGGAAAACACGGTTCGAAAAGTGGAGTATGTTGTTTCGGTGCATACTATTTTTATGTGGATTGAGGTCGAAGCCAACGCGGTGTTGTGCGACGATAAAAGCAAACACCATTTTCGAGCCTATAAGACCGGGGACGGCATTCCGGAAGAAGCGATTCATGTTGGATCGGCGGTGGACCAATATTTGCCCGATGCCTACCATGTGTATAGAACAGGCCCCGTTAACTAATAAGGATAAACCAGGGCCCCCAAGCGCCAATAGCGCTGCTTCATACCCTAATCCAATCCCCCAGCTGAAGGCCTAGATCGAAGCCTATGGTCTGTACCATTGCCTGCGGCTTGAGGTAGAATCCCCTCGCTGAGAACGGTGATTTTATTGCGTATGGCGGGCCGTTTAAATGATTCTTCGATATAGAGCCCTAAGAATGGAAATTAACCCCATTGTGTTGCAAGTCAAAGACCTCCTTGAGCGCACTCAAGGTCTACGGGGGTATCTTTGACTACGATATTAAGCAAGATCGCTTGGAAGAAGTGGTTCGAGAATTAGAAAGTCCTGATATCTGGGACAACCCGGAAAAAGCCCAAGCGTTGGGTAAAGAACGTGCTTTGCTTGAATCGGTGGTGATTGGTCTTAAAACACTGGATGAAGGGCTCAATGACGCGCGAGACTTGCTCGCTATGGCGGCAGAAGAAGAGGATCAAGACGCGGTCGACAGCATTGTGGCAGACCTCGCTGAGATGGAAGAGCAAGTCGCTAAGCTTGAATTTAGACGCATGTTTTGCAATGAAATGGACAGCTGTAATGCCTATTTGGATATTCAGTCGGGCTCAGGCGGGACGGAAGCGCAAGATTGGGCGGACATGTTACTGCGCTTGTTTCTTCGTTGGGGGGAACGTAAGGGCTTTAAAACTGAGCTGATTGAAGTGTCAGACGGTGAAGTCGCGGGGATTAAAAGCGCCACCATTCACTATCAAGGCGAATACGCCTATGGTTTGTTGCGTACCGAAACGGGGGTGCATCGCTTAGTGCGTAAATCCCCGTTTGATTCGGGCAGCCGTCGCCATACTTCCTTTGCGTCCGTGTTTGTTTCCCCTGAAGTCGACGATGATATTGATATCGAGATTAACCCTGCGGACCTACGGATTGATACTTACCGCGCCAGTGGAGCGGGAGGGCAACACGTTAATCGAACTGATTCAGCGATTCGTATTACCCATTTGCCCACCAATTTAGTGGTGCAATGYCAAAATGATCGTTCCCAACACAAGAATAAAGCCCAGGCGATGAARCAGCTTAAAGCCAAGCTTTATGAGTTYGAGTTACAGAAACGAAATTCGGAAAAGCAGGCGTTGGAAGACAGTAAAGCGGACATCGGCTGGGGCAGTCAGATCCGCTCCTACGTGTTGGATCAATCCCGAGTGAAAGATTTACGCACCGGCGTAGAAAGCAGTAATCCAAACGCGGTGCTCGACGGTGAGATTGATCAGTTCATTGAAGCCAGTTTAAAATCGGGATTATAGGGCTCGGTTTTTTTACAGCAACTTCGGCATAAAGATTTCACTGCAATATTAATTAAAGATTATTAACGACAGTTTTATTTAGGTTAGGCAATGACAAACAAGCAACCCACAGACAAAACTAATACAAGTAACACCAATACAAGCAAGAGCAGTAAAGGCAAAAATGGTGCCGAGAAGGAAGTGGATGAAAATTCCTTAATCGCCCAGCGTCGTCAGAAACTGACCGCCATGCGAGAGAAGGGCAACGCTTTTCCTAATTCCTTTCGGCGTGATGCGTTGGCTGCCGATATTCATAAAGAATACGGCGCAATGGAGCCCGAGGCGCTGCTGAAACTGGGGGTTCGAGTAAAGATTGCCGGTCGAATGATGTTGCGCCGTATTATGGGCAAGGCAAGTTTTGCTACGGTTCAAGACGTGTCTGGAAGAGTGCAGATCTACGTGACTCGAGATAAATTGGCGGAAGGGGAATACAACACCGGGTTTAAAAAGTGGGATATCGGTGACATTATTGGCGCCGAAGGCACTTTGTTTTTTACTAAGACGGGCGAGCTCACCGTGGAAGTGGATGCCATCGATTTGTTGACCAAGTCTTTGCGTCCGTTGCCTGAAAAACACAAAGGGCTTTCGGATCAGGAGTCGCGCTATCGTCAGCGATACCTTGATTTGATGGTCAATGAAGAAAGCCGTAAAACCTTTTTGATGCGCACCAAAATTATTGATGGGATTCGCAGTTATTTGGTGGAGCGAGATTTCTTAGAGGTTGAAACACCAATGATGCATGTGATTCCTGGTGGCGCTACGGCGCGGCCGTTTATTACCCATCACAATGCCCTCGACATGGAATTATTTTTGAGAGTGGCCCCCGAATTGTATTTGAAGCGCTTGGTGGTGGGAGGCTTTGAACGGGTGTTTGAGATTAATCGCAATTTCCGTAATGAAGGCTTGTCCACCCGACATAACCCAGAATTTACCATGGTGGAGTTTTATCAGTCCTATGCCGACTATAAGGATTTGATGGATTTAACCGAAGGCATGTTGCGCTCCATCGCCGAGAAGGTATTGGGGACTACAGAGGTGAGCTACCAAGGGGATACTTATGATTTTGGTCAACCCTTTAAACGCATGACGGTGATCGAATCTATTTTGAGTCATGATGACCGCTTGACAGAGGCTCAACTGCTTGACGTTGACAGCGCAAGATCTGTGGCCGAAAATTTGGGCATTCCCCTCAAAGACAGCTGGGGCATAGGCAAAGTTCAAATTGAAATTTTTGAAAAAATTGTTGAGCAGCGTTTGATGGCGCCCACCTTTATTACCGAATACCCCACCGAAGTGTCGCCGCTTGCAAGACGTAACGATGACAACCCCATGGTCACCGATCGATTCGAATTTTTTGTGGGCGGCCGAGAGATTGCCAACGGCTTCTCAGAGTTAAATGATGCGGAAGATCAAGCGCAACGCTTTCGCGATCAAGTGTTGGAAAAGGATGCCGGTGACGACGAAGCGATGCATTACGACGAAGATTACATTACTGCGCTCGAGTATGGTTTACCCCCTACAGCGGGAGAGGGGATTGGTATCGATCGTCTAGTGATGTTATTCACCGATTCTCCGACCATTCGTGACGTGATTTTATTTCCTCATATGCGTCGGCAAGCCTAATTTTTTAGGCCTAGCGTATTAGCCGCTAGTTTATTCGGGCGAGATTGATTTAATCTGGACCTACGTTTAGGCAGCACTGGATGAGCTGTTTGAGGCGTCGTTTGAAGCGCTGCTATTGGAGGTCTTGTCATTTAACCCATCGTTCGACTGTTTGTCGGAGGGATGGGTTTTTTTATACTGCAAGAACGAGCGAGTAAATAACTGCGCGCTGTATTTTCCTGACGTGACGATGCCTTTAGCGTATCGATCAAAAAATTCAATTTGTGCATCGCTAAGCGATTGTGGCGTCAGCAATAGAATAGGAATCATGGACCAATCTTCATGGGTAAGTAGTTTTTCTAATAGCTCGTAATGGTCCCGAGAAGGTGAGGTGAAATCCACTATGATAAGGTCTTGCGGAGTTTTCTCGATGATGTCTATGGCYGCTGCTTGGTTTTCTGTGCGATGATAATTAACGTCGATAGAATTGCTTAAGTTATTTAGATTAGATGTTGCAGCGCTATTTTTTTCGACGATTAAAATATTTTTTGGCGGTTCTTCGGTTCGCATTGAGACCGCTTTTGCGAGTTGTACGGCGATTAAATGTTGCGGAATAAGTTGCATGGCGCCTTTTTTAATATAGCGACTGGCGTTGTCTTTTTTTGCTATAACGATCATTGGAATACGAGAAATATTAGCTTCAGATTTAATTCGCTCCACTCGCAAAAGAGATTTGATATTGCAGGACTCAAGATCAATGCAGATCAGATCGGGTAATTTTTCGGACGGCAGATCTAATAGATCCTTTTGGTTTCTTACGACCGCTACTTGGATGTCTGTAATCTGAATAATATCTTGTAAAAACTCCGCAGTGTTATCATCGTCATCGACGCAAAGCACTGTGATTCCCTGTTTGTGAGGACGATTAAGTGGCATTTGCGTTGGTGTTACTGTGGTCTCTTTTGTCTCTGTGTTGTTGGATTCTGTGTTGTTGGATTTTGTATTGTTGGTATTTGTATTGCTGGTGTCTGTATCGTTGGTGGTTRATTCCTCARCAGGCGTTTGAATATCACCTATCGGTAAGAAAACCACAAATTCACTGCCGATACCGGGTTGGCTGGTAATTTCAACAGTGCCTTTATGCATGCGTATAAAGTCAGCGGTAATATTAAGCCCGAGCCCGGTCCCTTTAAATGTATTGGAAGGCGAGTCATCAAATTGAGTGAATTTTTGGAATAATTTTTTCTGATTTTCTTTGCTAATGCCTATTCCKGTRTCGNGCRAKRSARAYTKYWACWYWRSSKSYWMWTYWGKKKYGTYWMTYMYCGNAKACGNTGNTAKTGMTRTWWCMYYMYKCRGTGTATTTGGCGGCGTTAGAAATTAAATTGTTAAGAATTTGTTGAACTTTCATCGAATCCGCTTGGATTCTAATGTGTGAGTCTGGGGTGTCGAGTTTGATGGTGATATCTTTTTTGTCCAAAAGACTGCCCATATTACTGACGACTTGCTTGATAAGATTGCTTAGGTCTACTTCGGATAAGGAAAGCTCCATTTTCCCTGCTTCTATTTTAGCAAGATCCAATATGTCATCAATCAATCCAAGTAATATTCGAGCGTTGCGATCTACTGTAGTTAAGGCTTCRTAATTTCGGGGTGAAATGTCATCTTTTAGATTTTTAATAAGCCTTTTATTAAAGCCAATAATTGAATTCATGGGGGTTCTTAATTCATGCGACATATTGGCGAGAAATTCGCTTTTAACCTGATTGGCGCGCATGGCTTCGAGCGTGGCTTTTTCGGATTCGATGGATTTTTTCTTAAGATTACTGAAAAGCTCTTTGCGCTGTTCATCGAGACTAAAGCTATAAATACGAACCCCGAGTTGATCCAAACTTGCATTAATGTAAATTAATTGCTGTTCYGTRGYTTGAGAAATATGCCCCACCACTAGCACGCCAATGGCGCTGCCTTGAAACATAATGGGCCAGCCGGTAATCGTGCAAAGTTTGATTTTACCAATGCCAAAGCGAATCACTAATTGTTCGTCATCGAATGGGCCCGCCAGAGTCAGTGGTTTTGCCTCACGAAATACTTTTAATGGAAAKCCRGAGTTTTCGATTTCATCGGCGGCAATATGTTCGGAGTCCAGGTTAGTGACGAATTGACAATGAAACCCCTGTTGGGGGCTTTCTAGATACAGTGCYGCAAAGGGTAATTGCAAATTTTTGCTAAGGGTTTCAATGGCGGTTTGGTAAGTGTCTTGGGCATCAATTTTATTTAATGATTCGGCAAAGTCCGCGGTGGCGGCCATTTGATACTGGGCAGACTCAAATTCGCGTTGTTTTTCCAGAAGTGTTTTAGTTTTAATGAGCAAGTTTTCTTTGAGCACGATTTGTTGGTCGTGCTCAAAAATTCTTTCAATCGTTAAACCTGCAATTGGAATTAAGTAGGCGACTATTTTGAGCGTATGGGCGATGTTGAATGCATTGTCATGTAATTGAGTCGAGCCATAGGCCATGTACAGTCCGACTGCTATTTGAGGGATAGCAGAAAGCCATAGGGAGTAGGCAAAATAGCTGGGGTATTTTTTGGCATACAGTGGGAATAAGATAAAGCCACAGATTAAAAAAGGTGCAAGAGAGTAAAGATCAAAGGGTCTTAGGATTAAGGCGTTTGGATGGAGCACGACCGGTAGGTTTTCTGTGCTGGATGCGTTGCTGATGATTAAATAGGTCATGGCAGCAAAGGCAGGCACCAGGATCCAGGTGGATCGAGGGGCGCATAGGAGTTTAGAGCTCGATGGCAGAAGTGCATATATTCCGACGGCTATAAGCATAAATACGCCTTGGGACAGCCGTGACAGAGCCCAAGAGTAATGCACGAAATTGGCTTGGGCGGAGGCACTTTGAATGAACCTGTCTGCTGCTAATGAATGGAAGGCGTCCATCATGCCTCCGCAAAATAAGGCAGTGCCGATGATGGCGAAGGACGTATCGCCGCTAATTTGATAGCGAGTAAAACATAACATGCTCAGGAACAGGGCTGCACACACCGCGGTCCATTCGAGTAAGGTATGTGAGAGTGTTCCTTGAAGAGATTGCAGTGCGAGCAGGTTGAGCGATTGGGTCGAATTGGAGTCTAACGTTGTATTGTTAAAGGCTGCTGAATGGGTGGAAAAGTCGATGCCAAACGCTATAAGTAACAGAGGAAATGCACATAAGATTGTTAATGCCAGCCCCCAGGAGGCGACTTCTTTGTGAGCAATGTGATAGGCCTGCAGTGGGCTCGAAATTGGCTCGATTGCTGTCGCACCTTCCTCGGGTAAGGGTGGGACATCAGGGGCGTTGGGAGGTGCCTGTTGTTTATCGGGCAAAATGATAGATCCAACTTCTAGTGAGTATTCTATCCTTAAGCATAGGTCAATTTTGCTTGTTTATGGCCTTTCTATGACCTTCCTGCGACCTTCTTATTGGCTTCCGATTAGCGCCCAAATGCCCGCCTATTTTCTGGCAATAGGCTTGGAATCCGAGTAGCATGCTGCGTTATAACTGATCGCTATTAAGAGGCGGAATTTGACCATGGATACTGATATAAAGTTGGAACCGCTTTGGAAAGAACGATTAAAAGGCGAGTTTGAAAAATCCTATATGCAGCAGTTGCGCAGCTTTTTATTATCGGAAAAGCGCCAGGGAAAAAGCGTCTTTCCAGAGGGTAAACATTATTTTAAGGCCTTGGATGCGACGCCGTTTGATGAAGTGAAAGTGGTGGTGCTGGGGCAAGACCCTTATCACGGCGATGATCAGGCTCATGGCCTGAGTTTCTCTGTGCCCGCAGGAATAAGGCCGCCGCCTTCATTGAAGAATATATTTAAAGAAATAAAAAGCGATTTAGGGTTTGATGCCCCGAATCACGGCTGTTTAGAGTCGTGGTCTCGACAGGGTGTATTGCTTTTAAACAGCGTGTTGACCGTTGAGCGCGGTAAGGCGGCCTCTCACCAAGGAAAGGGTTGGGAGCAATTTACGGATCAAATTATTTGGAATTTAAATGAGCATCGAGAAGGCGTGGTGTTTTTACTGTGGGGTGCTTATGCTCAGAAGAAAGGGGCCTTTATCGACGCCGAGAGGCATTGTGTATTGAAGGCGCCTCACCCGTCGCCACTTTCAGCGCATCGAGGTTTTATGGGCTGTAAACACTTTTCTCAATCAAACAAGTATTTGCAGTCTCGAGGAATAGACGCCATTGATTGGCAGCTAGAGAACTTGTGAGTCAATGGTTTGCGTGCGAGTGAGCGCTTAATTTTTAGTAGTATTGTTGGCCGTGTTATATGCCAGCATTAACATCGTCCAATAAATATAAGTAATCGATTCATTGTTAAGGAAAACTTTTATGAGCCATCAACTTCCGGTTTATATCCAAGGGCAATTTAGTCAGAGCCAGACTGAAACCTATTTGCCTGTGAGAAACCCAGCGGATCAAGAAATAATCGCCGAAGTGCCATTTTGTACTGAGGATGAAGTAGATCACGCAGTGGCGGTGGCCAAGGAAACCTATGCGCAGTGGCGGCACGTGCCTGCGCCCAAACGTGCTCGTTTGATGTTGCGTTTTCAAGATCGTTTAAAGCAGGAGCACGATCGATTGGCGGAAATATTAAGCCAAGAAACCGGAAAGACTGTGGCGGATGCAAAAGGGGATATTTGGCGCGGCATCGAAGTAGTCGAGCAGGCCTGTAACATCGGATCCTCATTAATGGGGGAGACCCTGGGCAATGTGGCCGACGGCATTGATAGCTATTCATACAGCTACCCGCTTGGCGTTTGCGTAGGGATCACACCGTTTAATTTTCCAGCGATGATTCCGCTGTGGATGTTTCCTCTCTCAATCGCTTGCGGCAATACCTTTATTTTAAAGCCTTCAGAAAAGGTGCCCTTAACGCCGATTGAAATGGCAAAAATATTTCATCAGTGTTTGATTGATGAAGGGCTTCCTACCTCAGTATTGCAGGTAGTGCATGGCGGCGCTGATCAAGTGAATCAATTGATTACTCACCCAGATGTTAAAGCCATCTCATTTGTTGGCTCTGTGAATGCCGCGCAACATATTTATCGCACTGGCACGCAAGCGTTAAAACGTGTGCAAGCGTTTGCTGGGGCAAAAAATCATATGGTGGTGATGCCAGACGCCAATAAAACCCAGGTAATTAATAATTTAATTGGTGCTTCTTGCGGTGCGGCAGGTCAGCGTTGCATGGCCATTAGTGTGGCGATATTGGTGGGGGAAGCAAAAACCTGGGTGGACGATATTAAGTTGGCGATGACAAAACTTAAGCCAGGACCGTGGCAAAATGAGAGTTCTGACTATGGGCCGATGATTAGTGAGCAGGCGAAACAACGAGTGTTGGGATTGATCCAGCAAGGCGTCAAAGAAAACGCCACGCTTGAGCTGGACGGTTCCGAAATTGAAGTGGAGGGTTATCCTAACGGTAATTGGGTTGGGCCGACTCTTTTTAGCGCCGTCGACGTTGAGATGAGTATTTATAAAGAAGAAATTTTTGGGCCGGTATTATTATTAATGGCGGCGGACTCCCTGGAACAAGCATTGCAA
>NVTH01000054.1 GCA_002401525.1 Moraxellaceae bacterium
TCGCACTGATCACAAACGTATCGAAGACGATCATCGTCTTCGGGGATTCGTTGTGAAACGGTAGAGCCGCAGCCGCTGCAATATTTCATGAGTTCTCTGTTCTTCAATGACGGGCGAATTAGGTTAAAGAAACAGTATAAACATAACTCAAAGGAATATAGAACAAAATCCCAGAATTCAAGCCATTAAAAATCTTAAGTTAATAAAAATGAAAGGGAAAAAGAAAAGCGAGAACAGAAAGCCTCGCGGGGTCGGCTTTGCTAGAGTCTGGCTCGAGGAATCGTTAAGACTCAGAAGTGGTCAATTGAAAAGGCACAATCTTAGCTGATTTGCCATCCACTTTATTCACATCTTCAATGATATCTCGAGAAATCAATTGAGCGTCACCTTCCGTCTCTAAGAGCTCGTTAAGCGCGCCAGAAAGCTTATGGAAGGATTCGTGCATCATCTGAGATATTTTCACACAAGACGCCATTGGAGTAGGGGCTTTCTCTCGCTCCATATCAATTTGAAACTGAATGCCTCGTAAACGGCGCTGATAATCTTCAGGCGCTGCACTAATAAGATCTTCACACAGCTGCTTCCGATATGTTTCGAAGCCCACAGGATCGGACTGCATCATAAGGAGTAACTGATCAAATTCAGGAGTCTCAACTGACATACTGCGATACCTCTTAATTTTATTTTCTTCTCCTTATCGCGGAGAATTTTACAACTGGCTAGTAATCACCACTAACCTACTTATTAAACAATCGAGTCATAAACAAGCGGATCAAAAACAAACGACCTAAACGGTAAGTTCGTCTCAAGGCTTCATTTTGTCGCTGGGAAATAGTTATCATTAAATTTTCAGCGTAAAACCTTGCTTATTTTTTAACCTATACTACAGTCTATCCTGGGAGTAGTGCAATCCGCGGAAACTTACCCTAGTAGCAATTCCCGTGTTCATAAAAACCATTTCTCTTAGACCGAAAACGAAAAAGCATCAAGGATGAATCACTTGCGGATTTACAATCGGTTACAAACCAGCCCCTTAATCCCGCATTCCCCCCTTAGACAATTTTGTTCTAAACATTTAATTTTTATTGCGTGTTAAATAAAAACCAAACATTTACTCAAGAATTAGCCTCTAAATACAAGCGGTTGGGGTGCCATTCAAAGCGAATCGCCACGCCGCTTAATAAAGCCTTATTTTCGCCTCTATTACCCCCATTCCAGGTATCCCTCGCTCTGCAGCATGCTCATAGACGGTYAATTCTTCCGAAATAGCCCGCTAAGCTTAGCTCGCAAATTCAGTAATTTCGGTTAGGCTAAGTAATGCCTCGCCGAACAATTTTCGATTCGAAGAGCCCGTTCTGAGAGACCACAAAACACCGGATTCATAACGCTTTATAAAATTAAATTGAACTCGAATCATCACCCGCTTCACTGCTCGAGCTCACATAATAAAGTTGGATTTATTGGTAACCTAAACACTMAAGCGACTTTCTGACRGCGCTTTATACGGGTGRGGCGGGAGCAAAGGATAGCCTTTAATTAGGACCATCGGTGGCAGGGATGCCGACGCTGACCCTAGAGGGAAGTGTTTACTGCGCGCGGTTAATAAAGAGGACGGAACCATGGGACATCAGCAAACCGACGACAACCAGCACGTACACCTTCATCCAAGCGATTTGCCCAGCGCTATCAAAGAAAACTTCTTGGCAGACGAATCGGCTGCACTGCGTCAATTATTGCCCTTCGCCACCCCGTCCGAAATCGAATCCAAGGCCATTCAACAACTTACTCACGAACTGGTCTGTGCCATACGAAGTCCAGAATCCAAAAAAGCATCTACGGGCTTTAATCTCAGCCCAGATATTCCCTTTGAAGATTTCCTGGGGGAGTACAATCTCGCCACCGAAGAAGGCATCGCGCTCATGTGCCTGGCAGAGGCATTACTCCGAATTCCAGACCGCACCACGGCTCAAGCGCTGATCGAAGACAAGCTCAGTGACCATCAATGGGAAACGCACCTTGGTCACAGCCAATCATTTTGGGTCAACGCCTCGACGTGGGGGCTTTTACTCACGGGAAAATATTTTAACGGCCATCAACTCGGCAGCCCGCCTTCTATTTTCAAAAAGGTGATGCAAAAAGCAGGCGCTCCACTTGCCGAAAAAGCCGTTCGGCGCGCGATGGTATTAATGGGCGACCAATTTATTTGCGGTGAAACTATCGCCCTAGCCAAACAACACAGCACCCAGGACAAAGCATTAGGTTACCTCCATTCTTATGACATGCTAGGCGAAGCGGCCCTTTGTGAGCGCGACGTAGAGCAATACTTTCACAGCTACCTAGAAGCCATCGAGTCCTTCCATGATCTACCGCCATTGGAAACCGGACTAGACCAAGTAGCAGCCGCTCATAGGCAATGCGACAGCTTGTCGATTAAGCTATCTGCGCTGCATCCTCGTTATGAAATTCATCAGCAGGAACGGGTATTCAAAGAGTTATTGCCTCGGCTTAAAACATTAATTCGCAGCGCCCAACAACACCAGGTCCCCATCACTCTGGACGCAGAAGAAAGCGACCGTTTAGAGTTGTCACTGCAAATATTCGCAGAGCTATTAAAAGATACTTCCATTCGAAAATGGCCGTATCTGGGGATCGCAGTGCAAGCGTATCAAAAACGAGCCTATGCCGTGCTTCAATGGTTAGACCAATTGGCGAGCCAAACTAAAACCGTGATTCCGGTACGCTTGGTTAAAGGCGCCTACTGGGACAGTGAAATAAAATACGCCCAACAAATGGGCTTAAGCAACTACCCGGTATGGACTCGCAAAGAAAATACCGACGTCAGCTACCTGGCCTGCGCCAAACTATTATTTAGCTGCGAGGGCCGACTTTACCCTCAGTTTGCCACCCACAACGCACAGACGGTGGCCAGCGTATTGCAGTATTCAGAAACCAAACCGCTGATTAGATTCGAATTCCAGCGCTTATACGGCATGGGCGAAGCGCTTTATCAACACCTGATTCATTTACCTCAAATTATCGATCGAAATATTCCCATCCGTATCTATACCCCCGTGGGCAGCCACACCGAATTATTAGCCTACCTAGTGCGGCGATTACTGGAAAATGGTGCCAATACTTCCTTTGTTCACGAAGTTAATGACACCCAACACAGCGTCGAATACCTCAGCCTGGCCCCCCATGCCAAAGTGAGCCAACACAGCCAAATTTATAATCCGGACATTCCTCTGCCCTATGATCTTTTTGCCCCCCACAGAAAAAACTCTCGCGCCTGGAATTTAAATGGCGAAATCGAATTTTCAAGCTTACTGAACCAAATGCTGCTTTGGTATCAGCGTCATTGGCAAGCCAACCCATTAAGCGCTGCGTTAACGCACTCAGACCAAAAAGCATTGGCCAAAACCGTTCAGCCGGTGATGAATCCAGCGATAAAATACCAATTACTAGGCAGTGTGAGTACTGCCAGCAGCGCTCATTGCGCCGCAGCACTGACCGAGGCGCACCAAGCATTCCCCAGCTGGCGCATGACTCCCGCTCACGAAAGAGCCCAATGCCTGGACAATATGGCGGAATTACTGGAATCCCAGGGGCCCGAATTAATGGCACTGTGCGTTTTGGAAGGAGGGAAAACCTATCCCAACGTCATGGGAGAACTTCGCGAAGCCGTGGATTTCTGYCGYTAYTATGCSGCTCAATGTCGRCAACTGTTCCATCAATCGATATTACTGCCAGGCCCCACAGGCGAGGAAAAYACCCTTCGCTGGCAAGGGCGTGGAGTATTCCTGTGTATTAGCCCCTGGAATTTCCCGTTGGCCATATTCATTGGACAAGTGGCCGCTGCTTTAGCCGCCGGCAATACTGTGCTCGCAAAACCCGCTAGCAACACCACTTTAATTTCATTTCGTGTTATCGAGCTTTTTTTTGAAGCCGGCATTCCACAATCGACGCTGCATTTTCTGCCTTGCAGCGGCAAGGTCATCAGTGAATCAGTTTTAACTCGCCCTCACCTCGCGGGCGTCGCTTTTACCGGCTCAAACGCAGCCGCTCAACAAATCAACCGCACCCTCGCAAATCGTGAAAATGCCTCACTGGCAACGCTTATTGCTGAAACTGGCGGCCAAAACGCAATGATTGTGGACAGCTCCGCGCTGCCCGAGCAAGTGGTCAAAGACGTTGTGCTATCCGCCTTTGATAGCGCAGGTCAACGTTGTTCCGCATTGCGCGTTTTATTTTTACAACAAGAAACCGCAACCGCCTTAATCGAGTTGTTAATCGGCACGATGGCCGAGCTAAAAGTAGGCGATCCTCAAGACCCCAGCACCGACATCGGTCCCATTATCGACGCCAAAGCACAACAAACACTATTGGACCACATCGAATATTGGCAATCGAAAGACAAAGTCCTCGCCCAATCGCCATTAACTGACAACATCGAACAAGCAGGTTTTTTCGTCGCCCCCACCTTGATCGAACTGGAGCATATCGATCAATTAGAGGAAGAAATGTTCGGGCCAGTGCTGCATGTGATTCGCTACCATTCCTCAGAATTAGACGCCGTCATTGAAAGCATTAACAGCAGCGGCTATGGATTAACCCTTGGCATTCACACTCGTATCAATGCTAAGGCTCGCTACATCAGCGATCGCGTCAATGTCGGCAATGTGTATATCAACCGCAACATGGTGGGAGCCACCGTCGGCGTGCAGCCATTCGGGGGCATGGGGCTCTCCGGTACCGGACCCAAGGCGGGGGGACCGCATTACCTGCAACGCTTTGCGTGTGAAAAAACCTGCTCTACGAATATCGCCGCCGTTGGGGGAAACCCCTTTTTGCTGAATAGCAGTAACTCTGATTTTGAGAAGCCTTAGAAAAATTAGGGGCCTTAACGTTTGAGAAACCTTACCAACCAATCTAAATCAAAATTTCGCAAATCCCGCCAAAACCACCCATAATTCTATCAAACCCACTTCTCGCTGTGCTAACGTGAGAGATTCCACTCTTCCCACTGCCTTTATTTACCTCCTTATGAATTTAATTGTCCCTCCACTTAAACAACAATTAATTGAATTAATCCAAACCCCCTCGATAAGTTGCAACGACCCCAGCATCGATCAAAGCAATCAGGCCGTGGTTACCAAATTAGCCGGCTGGCTCGAAGACCTAGGGTTCCGAGTGGAACAGTTGCCCGTGCCCGGCCACCCCGGCAAAACCAACCTACTCGCCAGTTTAGGCAGCGGGCCTGGAGGCTTAGTTTTGGCAGGTCATACCGACACCGTGCCCTTCGACGACAGTGGCTGGAATCAAGATCCATTCACATTAACCGAAAATCAAAATCGCTTTTACGGTTTAGGCACCACCGACATGAAAGGCTTTTTCCCACTCGCCATTGAAGCSGCCAAAGCCTTTGTAGGACAAAACTTAAAACAGCCGCTRATGATTCTCGCCACCGCTGACGAAGAAACCAGCATGAGTGGWGCYCGCGCGTTAGTGGCCATGAAAAAACCCCAAGCGCGCTACGCCATCATTGGCGAACCCACCGGGYTACGCCCGATTCGCYTACACAAAGGCATTACCATGGAACGCATTCGAGTCCATGGACAATCCGGGCATTCCAGCGATCCTTCACTCGGCGCCAATGCCATGGAAGTAATGCACGCCATCATCAGTGAGCTAATGCTATGGCGCACAGAATTGCAGCAAAAATACCAACACCCGGGTTTCAGCATTCAACATCCCACCTTAAATCTGGGCTGCATTCACGGCGGCGACAGCGCCAATCGAATTTGTGGCCATTGTGAATTAGACATCGATCTACGCCTGATTCCAGGGATGCAATTAGACCAGTTGCGCCAAGAACTAAGGCAGCGAGTCAATCGAGTCGCCCTAGTGGAGAGCCAAAAACAAACCCAACCCATCAAAGTAGAGTGTGAAGCCTTATTTGAAGGCATCCCCGCTTTTGAAACCCCAGCGTCCAATGCCCTTGTGCAAATGGCAGAACAGCTCACGGGATACGGCGCTAGCAGTGTTGCTTTTGGAACCGAAGCGCCCTTCCTACAGGAGCTGGGCACCGACACCATTATATTAGGCCCCGGTGACATTGACCTTGCCCATCAACCCAACGAGTACCTGGCCTTGGATAGCATCCAACCCTGCGTCGAAATCCTAAAGAACTTTATCCGCCGTATCTGCCTCGAAAATGCCGTGGCGGCCTAGCTCTAGAGCGAGTGCTAGGAATACGGATTGCCTTTCATGCCACCCTCAGTACAATACAAAATAGCTCATGCCTTCTAAGGCAGTTTGCAGCTTTAAAACCGAAACACATTGAAGAGCAAGGAAAAGTTTTGGAACACCAACCCGACCAATACCTAAAATGGTTTAGGAATTCATCACCCTACATTAACGCCCACCGACAAAAAACATTTGTCCTGGCATTAAGCGGTGAAGCTCAAGCCCACGCCAATTTTCACAACATCATTCATGACATTGCCCTGCTCTCCAGCTTAGGGGTACGTCTAGTCTTGGTCTACGGTGCGCGTCCGCAAATTAATCAACGCCTAGAACAAGCCTCAATCAGCAGCACTTTCGTTGACCAAAAACGCATTACCAATAGCGCAATACTGCCTCACGTGTTGGATGCGGTGGGCACCTTACGGATCCAAATTGAAGCATTGCTGTCCATGGGGTTAGCGAACTCGCCGATGCATGGCGCACGCATTCGCGTCAGCTCAGGTAATTTTGTCACCGCAAAGCCCATTGGCATTATTAATGGTGAAGATTTTCAACACACGGGTGAAGTACGACGACTTGATGTGGACGCCATCCATAAATCCCTCAATCAAGGGGATATCGTTGCATTGCCCTGCTTAGGTTATTCCCCCACCGGGGAAATCTTTAATTTATGCTATGAAGAAGTGGCCACTCAAACCGCCATGCAAATCGGTGCAGACAAATTGGTGCTGTTTATTTCCCCGTCCGGATTACTCGATTCAGAGAACAAACTTATCCGTGAGATCTCGCCGTTAGAAATTAGTCAAAACGACGATTACGCCACCACCAATGCAACCGCAACAATCAATGCCCTCAACGCCGCCCAGCAAGTCTGTCAAAACAATGTTAAGCGAGCTCATTTGGTGAGTTTTCAAGAAGACGGCGCGTTAATTAAAGAGCTCTTTACCCGTGATGGCAATGGCACCTTGGTGTCTCAAAAGCGTTATGAACAGATTCGCCAAGCCAGCGTCGAGGACGTGGGCGGTATCTTGGAATTAATACGCCCCCTCGAAGAAGCAGGGGTACTGGTTCGACGTTCAAGAGAACTTCTGGAAACGGAGATAGAACAATTCACCATCATCGAAAGAGACGGCATGATCGTGGCGTGTGCAGCACTTTATCCGTTTGACAACCAACTTACAGGCAAGGTCGCCGGTGAAGTGGCTTGCGTGGCGGTGCATGCAGATTATCGCCACGGTAAACGAGGCGAACGCCTGCTCAATCACCTGGAACAAAAAGCCGTCCAAATGGGGCTTAAGTACTTGTTTGTACTCACCACTCGAACCGCTCATTGGTTTTTGGAAAAAGGCTTTGAAGCCGCGTCGCTGGATGAATTACCCGAAAGCCGAAAAACCCTGTATAACTGGCAACGAAACTCGAAAAGCTTTAAGAAGAAACTAAACTAAATGATCCATAGCGTTGAAATCTATCCATTTGGTTTCAGCGCAAATGACCTACGAGTCCGACTGAAATAGACAACACGGCGAACCGATGAGCTGCATTAAGCCATTGATCTAATTTTAGTTGGCGACCAATTGACATAGCGACCAATTGACATAGCAACAACTTTACACAGCAACATTTTACCTGGCAATAATTCTACATAGAAAAAATTCCCTATAGGAACAATTCTATAGAGACCATGAAAAGGGACTTATCAATGAAAATCACCAACCTAATTTCTCCCTTTGCATCCAAGCTACTCACCAGCGAAGGCACACTCAACACCACACGCAGTTTTTTGGAAGCTCGACGAAAACGCCAAAAACGCCCTCACCAAGTGACCTTTTATTATCGCGCCAACGATCCCTATTCCTTTTTGCTGCTGCAAAAAATGAAACAGCTCAAAAAAGATTTCAATATCGAACTTAAATGCCTCGCAGTTCAAGACCTATTGGCAACCACCAATCCAGAACCCGAACTATTAGAAAGATACGCATTAAAAGACGCCCGACTCGTTGCCGAACTGTGGCGACTGAATTTTCCTGCGATTAAAAATATTCCCTCCAAAGTCGCCTTGTTTACCTTAAACCAAATTTTAACTGCGCAAGCCAATACCGATGATTTTATTGATGCCGCGCTTGAGGCGGGTCGCTGCTATTGGTCCAACGATTTTCAGGGACTCAAAAATGCTCGACAATCGTTAGGAGGCTTAGACAAAACTGCTTGCCAAGGTTTATTGAAAACCAATCAAAAGGCATTAATCAAAAAAGGGCATTACATGAGCGGCACCCTTCACTACGAAGGAGAATGGTACTGGGGATTAGATCGACTTCACTACCTCGTTAGCCGCCTGATCAATTTGAAAGTCAATCGAGCTCCGGTGAACATTAAATTTTACTCAAGTATGACTCAGCTAGGCCGGCTCGATCCCGTTGCGAATTCTCACCCCAACCTCACTAAGCAAACTGCTCCAACGCCACAAGCACTGGATTTCTATTTTTCGTTTCGCAGCCCCTATTCTTACTTAGCCATCAAACGTACCTTTAACCTCTGCAAACTGTACAACTTGCAGCTTAATCTAAAACCCGTACTGCCCATGGCCATGCGCGGTTTGCCCGTACCGAGAAGCAAACAACTTTACATCATGCGCGACGCCGCCCGTGAAGCATTACTTTATGACATTCCTTTTGGAAAAATTGTCGACCCTGTCGGTAAAGGCGTTGAGCAATGCCTTGCCATTTATGAATACGCAGCAGAAGAAGGCAAAGAACAAGCATTCTCACTGGAAGCGGCCAAAGGAATTTGGGCCGAAGGCATCGACGTTTCCACACAAAAAGGCTTGCGTAAAGTGGTTGAACGCAGCGGACTAAACTGGCAAAAAGCGCAATCTTTCCTCACAAAAAATGCCTGGCGTGAACGAACCGAAACAAACCGGCAAGAAATGCTCGCTCAAGGCATATGGGGGGTTCCCACTTTCCGCCTAGGGGAGCTAAGCGTCTGGGGACAAGACCGCATCGATTATTTGGACCGACTTTTAGAAGCCACCCACTCTTATCAAACCTTCCCGAGCCGAACCTATAATCATTAAAAACCATTAAACCCGCGCAAATTAAATCATCCAACAGGCAACTCGAAAAACTACCCAACGGAAAGTACACACGCCATTGGGCACGCGACAAAGAATAGGCAATAAAAAGGAATTCATGATGAAATACATTCTTAGCAAAGACGACATCGAGAGCATGCCTGGTGAAAGTAAAACTCATTTTCTTAATAAAAATGCCAAGCGCAATAATAAGTCTTTAGGGGATGAAACTGGCCTTAAAAATCTTGGCTTCCACATAATCGAAATACAACCCGGCCATGAATCCACCGAATACCATGTTCATTATTCCGAAGACGAATGCGTTTACGTATTATCCGGCGAAGGCATTGTCATCATCGATAATCAAGAATACCCAATAAATGAAGGTGATTTTATTGGCTACCCAGCCAACGGTTTACCCCACGGTATGAAAAACATCAGCGATAAACCGCTACGATGCATCGTAGCAGGTCAACGACTCAGCAATGAGGTGGCAGACTATCCGCGTCTTAATAAAAGGCTCTACGTGCACGGCAATATTGCGGAAGTGGTGGATAAGAGTAACGTCTCAGAAGCTAACATAGGAAAGAAGAATTAATTTAAAGTTAAATATTACAATCTTTACCCCCTTTCCAAAGAACGCCTCTAAAGAGCATCTCTAAAGCCCTTAACCTTACTCCCAAACGCCTACTTTAGCGTCGCAAAAACACCCAACAAAAATATAATCATGAAAAATTTATTCCTTGATAAGCTTTGGCGCTAACCTTACCCTTCTGTTGGTCCGATTGACCGCCCACCCTCAACCCTGTGGAGTTTGTAATGCTGGTAAGCCTTGAGGCCATTCTGCCTCTATTTATGTTGATCGCTCTAGGCTATAWCGCCAAACGCACAATTCTCGATATAAAACTGTTGCCCGGTTTAAACCTGTTCGTCTACTACTTCGCCGTACCCGCCCTACTCTTTAACGCCGCCAGCCAACAATCCATTAGCGACTTATTAAACCTGCCGGCACTCACCGCGTTCACCCTAGCAATCATCGTCACTAGCCTAATTACCTATTTGCTGTTTCGGTTTCTATTTGCTTCAGCGAATCCGAAAACGTCTATTTTACAATGTTTAAGCAGTGTATTTTCCAACTTTGCCTACATGGGCATCCCTCTTACCTTTGGACTCTTAGGCGAAGAGTCCTATGCAGCCACCATTAGCATCGTTTTATTTGGCAATATAGTCATCATCAACGGTTCGCAACTTTTATTGGAAGCGCTTAACCACAATGACATTAATCTAAAAACGCTAGTGAATATTATGCAGCGTTCTTTTATTCAAAACCCCATCTTTATGTCCACTGTATTGGGGTTACTGTTTTCAAACTATGGGCTGCATCTTCCTGGTAGTTTTCAAACAGTACTCGACATGTTAGCGCCGGCAGCCATTCCCGTGGCATTATTTTGTTTGGGTGCCAGCTTACAATTTAGAAAAAATAATATCGCCCACGAAAGTGCGACAAACTCTAGCACTACAAATACTCCGCCCACAAACACCGAATCTATCGACTCCAATATTAGCTACGGACAAATATTCAGTTTGGTGGCAATCAAATTAATAGTGCATCCGGCCCTCACGCTGGCGTGCTTTTACTTGTTAGGCATTGAGGACTCAAGCTGGTTATTAACCGCAGTTCTATTGTGCGCATTGCCTACTGGAGCTCTTGCCCACGTAGTCGCCTTAAAATATCAAACATTTGAAACTGGCACCTCTCAAGTCATTGTCTTCTCAACCTTACTGTCATTACTCAGCGTAAGCCTCTGGGTACAGGTACTACTTTGATATGAACAATATAGTTGCTTTTTTACAGTCATTAATTAAAATTTCCGAGCAAGAAATTACCCAACTGATTAGTATTGCCGACTTTAAACAATACCCAAAAGAAGCCGTTATTTTTAAACCAGGAATTGTCTGTAATGAAGTATTTTTGATGACTCAAGGGTTAGTGCGCTGCCATTATCTGCTCGGCGATAAAGAGGTCAATCTACGCCTGCTAGGCGACAACAGGCAGTGATCGCTTTATCAAGCTATATTGAGTGGACACAGGCCTCCTATCAATTGGCCAGCAGACTATCGATTCGCCAGCATATACATCACTACTGCCCAGGCGGCAACGTTCTGTTTGAGCCCTTCAGGATCCACCTTATCCAAAGTATCATCCGCGGTATGATGAAAATCAAAATAGTCCGTGCCGTCTTGCTTTAAGCGAAACACATTAACCCCCGCTTTTTTCAGTGGCTTAATGTCAGGGCCGCCACTGGTAGGCGGCTCAACCCCAACGTCTATCCCTAAAGGCGACAACAAGGGCATGATTAACACCTGCACTGCAGTGTCTTCCACATCAAAACGCCACACTTTTCCTGCACCAAAATCAGACTCGGAGGCGTAGACATGATTCGCCATTTCATCTTTATGCGCTTCAACGTATTGTTTCGCGCCCCACAAACCTTGCTCTTCATTGCCAAAAAGCACTAAACGAATACTGCGTTTGGGCCTCTTCACTTGGCTAGCAATCAGTTCTGCGGCGGCCACGGTAATGCCCACGCCTGCACCATCATCAATCGCCCCAGTTCCCAAATCCCAGGAATCCAAATGAGCGCCCATTAAAATAATTTTTTCAGGCTCAGATGCACCGTCAATTTGCGCAATAACATTAAAGGATTTGCCTTGTTTCTGAATTGAAACTGAAATATCCAGCGCTACATAAATGGGCTTGCCGAGTGCCAAAAGACGCACTAATTGATCTGCATCAGGATTAGAAAGCGCAGCCGCCGGCACTGGCGATTCAATGCGAGTGGTTGCCCCAGTATGAGGAAAACGATGATGACTCGTGCCTAACGAACGAATTAATAACGCGGCGGCTCCCTTTTCCTTGGCAACAATGCTGCCCTTATAACGCAGCGGCACGCTGTTGCCATAACCCGAACCATCTTTGGCCCTCGCGGTAGTCTGATTCACAAAGACAATTTTATTTTTCACTGCTGCTTTAGAGGCTTTTTCAAACTGCTGCAAATTTTCAAAGCGCACCACCTCGCCCTTTATTTCGCCCTCAGTACTGCCGCTATAACCTAATGCAGTAATAGCAAGTGGTTGCGCGTAATCGCCAATCACGCGCGCTTTTTCTTGATGACGCAACCATATCGGAAACGCAATGGGTTCCAACCAAACACGATCAAAGCCGCCCTTTTCTAACACCGACTTTGCCCAGGCCACAGCTCGCTCATTGGCTTCAGTGCCGGCTAAACGAGGGCCTACCTGAGTCGTTAGCGCTTCCACTAAAGACCACGCCCTATCGGACTGAAGCCCTTGTTCACGCAGCAGAGTAGCAGTTTCAATAAGCGTTTTAGTGTTGGAATCTATCGCCTGATTTTGCGACTCTGCAGATGCGAAGACATAGAGAGGCTGCAACAACAGCAGCACAAAAAATACTCGAAACCCATACCCACTCATATTTTTTCCTGTTAATGAATTTGTTATTTAACTAGAAGCCCTTAATCAATAGATTCTAACCTGTCTTTTGTTGATTCTCACTGGCTGCTTTATTATCTACTGGTATTAAAAAACTCATTGCTTCACGAATCTGAGGCTTCGCATCGAGTTCAATATTTCGACTATGCGCAAGAAGCACGCGATTGAAATCCCAGTCAAGAATTTTCCTAAATGATTCCCGAAGAACAGCCTTATCCCGATAGATCCATTTCATCATTCTCGACATTTTGGGTGTTTCACTGTTCACGCCCATTAAGGCGGTAAATATTTTCGTAGCGAAGTTTGTTTTTTCGTCAAACCACATAAAGAGATCGGTGAGAATCAGCGTTTGGCTAGGCCCATGAAAGAACACATGCTCATCTCCTAATCCGCCGTTATAAAGTCGAAGTGCTTCTAAATCAGCTCCCCAGACATTACCGTCATTCACATCAATGATTGAATGTTCCTCTAGAGTTTTTATTTTTTTAGGCAAACCCTCTGGACAAACGATTTTCGCCTCAGGAAAGGCTTGCTTCGCACTACTAATAAACAGGTGGTGAAAATTATTAGGGGCGACGATCCAGGCCACTTGACCTAGCGCTTCAATTTCTGACTTTAATGACTCGTCTATTTTTACGGGAGAAATTAAAATAAGCTGATTGAGAGTAGTTTTTACAATGGTCATTTGTGAAGTCACTTGAACCCCACCGAGGCTCAAAGGAGAGCGCACAAACCACAAATTATTCCCGCCTGAATTGATCATAATATTATCCTTAATAGAATCACGGCAATTTTTAGACTGTTGGTATTGATTAATCTTTGGCAATTTACCGTGACCGAACGGCAATAACAAGCCATTCCCAAGACGGCCTCTAAATGAAGGTGGCCATTTAGGATTGTGGCGCGCCTATTCCCATAAGGCTAGGCACGAAGTGAAGAGATATTTTAATGACGGAGGTAAATTTGGATTTCGCTTAGGCACAAGCTGAAACCCTAACTAAAACTAAATCCCAAACTAAAATCCCAAACTAGGATCGACGTTTCCGTGGCGAGCGCCGTTTCTGAGTATCCGGCGTGCCATTATTGCGGCTTGCGTTATTGCGATTGGTACGATTGGTACGATTGCCATTAGTTCGGTTTTCGCTATTCCGATTGGAATCGTCTTGGTCAGTGCTAGCGCTAGTGCCATTGGAACGATTGCTGCTGTTGGCATTGCTGCTTTTGGCGATGCTTCTATTAGAATTATTTTTGTTAACGGTATTTCGATTGGAGTTGTCACGACTAGAACTAACACGTTTAGAGCTGCCGCGATTAGCGCCATCACGGTTGGAATCCCCCCGCTGACCGCCTTGATGATTCTGCCCCCGCCCTTCTTCCCGAGACGGTTTAGACGCAGCCGCCACCAATTGATTAGGGCCGTCACCGATTAATTCCCCGCGATTAATGCTGTGCAAAAGGTCTCGAATCACATTGGCGTTGTCGGGGTCATGATAGCGTAACAACGCCTTGTGTAATTGCCGTTGTTTCAGGCTTTTGGTAACCACCATTTTTTCTGATTTATAACTTAGTTTTTCTAACGGGTTGCGTTCAGAATAATACATCGCTGTTGCCAACGACATGGGAGAAGGATAAAACGTCTGCCCCTGATCGACGCGCATTTTATTGCGCTTTAACCACAGCGCTAAATTCACCATGTCTTCATCTTCGCAACCGGGATGTGCAGCGATAAAGTAGGGTATTAAATATTGTTTCTTGCCCGCACTTTTGGAGAACTGCTCAAACAACACCTTAAATTCGTCAAAAGCTCCCATGCCCGGTTTCATCATTTTTGAAAGCGGGCCGTCTTCCGTGTGCTCAGGCGCAATCTTTAAATAACCGCCGACATGATGAGACACGAGCTCTTTGACGTACTCATGATCTTGCACCGCTAAATCGTAACGTAGGCCGGAAGCGATTAAGATGCGTTTAACGCCTTTAATCTCCCGCGCACGCCGATAAAGAGACGTAGTCTGGGAATGGTCCGTGACTAAATTGGAGCAAATTACCGGATAAACACACGACAGTTTTCGACAATGGGATTGAATCGTATCGTCTTTGCAGTTGAGGTGATACATGTTGGCGGTAGGGCCGCCTAAATCAGAGATAGTGCCGGTAAACCCTGGGGTCATATCGCGAATATTTTCAATTTCCTTGAGTACCGATTCCTGCGAGCGACTTTGAATCACCCGCCCTTCATGCTCAGTGATCGAACAAAAGGTACAGCCACCAAAACAACCGCGCATGATATTCACCGAAAAACGAATCATGTCGAACGCGGGAATTTTTGCATCATTGTATTTAGGGTGCGGTCGGCGTTGATAGGTTAAATCAAACACCCCGTCGATCTCGTTAGTCTCCAACGGGATCGGCGGCGGGTTGACCCAAATTTCCTTRGTGCCGWGCTTTTGTAYCAAAGTCCGAGCGTTATTCGGRTTGGCTTCAAGATGTAATACCCGAGAAGCGTGGGCATAAAGAATAGGGTTTTTACTGACCTTTTCAAAAGAGGGTAAACGAATATAAGTGGTGGCTGGGTCTAGCTTCGCTTTACCCTGTAAAGGCATCGGTACGATACGTAAAGGCTGTGCRGCATTCTCGTCGGTCTCRGCATCAGTASCAGRCCCATCATTATTACTCTTTTTCGAACAATTKGACGGATCACTGGTGTCCGTCATTTCGTAGGGATTGGAAATTTTATCAATATTACCGGGCCAATCAATGCGAGTGGAATCCACTTCAACCCAACCGCCGGGTGCCGAGTCCCGAATCACCACCGTGCCACGAATACTGGTGAGTTCCTTAATATCTCGGCCAATGGAGATTTCATTCGCCAACTCCGCGAGTGCTCGCTCAGCATTGCCGTATAGCAATATGTCTGCCCCGGAATCCACGAGTACAGAGCGGCGCACCTGATCGCTCCAATAATCGTATTGCGCGATGCGACGCAAACTCGCCTCAATGCCTCCAATGACAATGGGGGTTTTTTTATAGGCTTCTCGACAACGCTGGCTGTAGACAATCACTGCCCGATCCGGGCGCTTACCGCCTTTACCATGGGGCGTGTATTGATCATCATGGCGAAGACGAAGATCCGCCGTGTAACGATTGATCATTGAATCCATATTGCCTGCGGTGACCCCAAAAAACAGGTTGGGCTCCCCCAGCTCCATGAAAGCCTCAGTACTACGCCAATTGGGTTGATCGATAATACCCACACGAAAGCCTTGGGACTCTAAAAATCGGCCTAATACTGCCATCCCAAAACTTGGGTGATCTACATAGGCATCCCCAGTGACAATAATGATGTCACAACTGTCCCAGCCCAATTCATCCATTTCTGCACGGGAGGTAGGGAGAAACGGGGCTGTGCCGTAGCATTCAGCCCAATATTTCGGGTAAGAAAATAATTCTGGAGCAGTGATTTTCATAAAGGCCGTAGGTTAAATTGACTGGTTTGATACGAGTGCGTGCTTCGATTGCTTAACTCAATGATTTAGATCAATGATTTATTCAGTGAGCATTGACCCAATGAATCGACTATAGAAGATTATAGGCGCCGAGCGCGGGCATTTTCTCAGATTTACGGCTTTCTAAGTAGCCTTTTATGCCAACATTTACACTCGGATACACTATCGATGACTCAAACACACTCCGCGTAGTCATACATGCTCAACAAAAAGCAAATTAATCCTTTTATAACAACGTATTAACATATCCCCTTTATTTTGTGGCACCCCCTCAAGAAGCGACCCCATATCTGCGATAAGACGACATTAATTCCACAAATTTGTCACACCTCACTCCCCACCACTACTCAAATTAGAAAAGCAGGTCTATATTCAATCCTCTGACAAAATGGACGCACCAACACTTAAAAGGAAATAAAGTATGAGAACAATGTTCAACGCTAACTTGCTTGCTTTGGTCATGGCAGTATTACTGACTGGAAACGCTCACGCTGATGATCGAAATATCGTGGTCGCACTCCTCGGAACGGGAGTTCCTATTGACGCTACCACAATGCCGATCTTTGACGCATTGCCAATGGAAGTTCAAGACAATATTATAAATTCCGCTGCGTGTTTTGAAATACCCATGTACAACCTCACCAATAATAGACAATTAGGCACCGGCATTGACTGCCTAGCACATTTTAATTTTACCGATGAATCTATTCCAGAACTGACCTTAACCGATACCGTCATCTTACAGTTTCATAGCGGAACCATTGTTGCTACCGCAGACGTCACCGTTCAACAAAACCTTACCGGCGATCCCAATGTCACCCATCTCACCGGTGCATTTCCAATCGAAGACAATATTGATTACGCTGACGGTCGATTTGGCCCCAATGAAGGCGGAAGAATACGTCTTTCTGGAGGCGTTGACATGGCCGACTTCGTCGCCAATGGAGGGCCGATCGGCTTTAACTGTATATTCGTAGTTGATTTAAATTAGATCCTTCGGAAATAAGCGGGTCAAATACGCGTTACGCTTTAGAGTGTAACGCGTACATTACAAGCCCCTCTCTAACGACTTCACACCGTCTTTTCACTCAGTCTTCTTACCCTGCCCTCTTAAATTCCTGCTAATTCGACCCCATTACGATTTATTACCTAGCTTTACAAAACCCTCGAAAAGCCAATCAATTGATTATTGTTTTTTTCGACTCATTTATCGAAAAATAATGCCAGATTATTGTTAGAGAAAAAACGTATTAGCAGATTTTTATTACAACTTATTTATCTCTTTTCTAGCATTTAAAAGCCACATCCCTCTGGTGAAACAGATCACCAAAAATAAATTAAGCCAACGATAAATTTTCAGCAAGCGCCCAGACACTTTCAATAATTTCATTTTAAATCGATACATAACACGACTAAGAAATATTAGAAAACAAAAGATCAATTTATTGTCGCTTATTAATGAGAATCATTAATAAAACAAAGCGATTGAAATCATTAATATTATTTGAATAACGGAAAAAGCACTCAGCCAATCCAAAATCACCTTTAAATAATCCAAACGCAATACAACCCCCCCATCAATTACACCTCAGTCACCATGACTAACCGAACAAAATATTGGCCTGAGATTTAAACGCCTAATTTTCGAAAGAAGCACAACATTACATTCGAGTTACGATAATACGAAACCGTCGGAGGTCGAGTTTGCAATATAAAATCAATCCGATAATATTGATCTCAATTCGACGCAACACTGATTCAGCACTTCTTAACCAAGACCTGCTAACTAAGACTTCTTAACTCGGTGAAAGCGACAACAACTAAAAATGAAGCGACGGCAGCTACTCTTATAGCAACATCAAAAATTGCACCATTAAGAATAGATCCAACGCTGGAAAATAAATTCGGAGCATCACAACATGAAAAACGTATCTATCAAAAACATCGCTAAAAAAATCGCCATTGTTTCTGCTACTGCTGGCTT
>NVTH01000055.1 GCA_002401525.1 Moraxellaceae bacterium
GACACCTTCGCTTACCTCTTATGTAAAGTTTCCTTTTATACGTTTAAAAGGTGGACACTTCTCGACAAATAGGTCGGTATAATTGGCACTGGGTCCTCCGGCATGCAAACCATTCCGCCGCTGTCCAATATAGCATCCTCGTTGTATCAGTTTCAGCGCACCGCTCAATGGGTCGCCCCTGCATCCAATCCCGCCTATTCCGAATCGCATCAAAATCTACTAAAACGCTTCCCCTTGCTTAATAAAATTTACCATCATGGGTTTCGAATCGGCTTTGAATTACTCACCGCCGGCGCAATTAGGAAGGACGGTTGGCAACGAAAAATGGTAACCAAAGCATGTCGAAAAAATCTAGAGCAGGTCACCGATCTAGCCCTTAGGGAAAAGCTCACCCCCGATTACCAACCCATGTGCAAACGCCTGATCATGTCCAGTGAATATTATCAGGCCATACAAAAACCCAATGTAGAACTGGTCACTGACAAGATTGTGCGCATCGAACCCAAAGGGGTAGTCACTGAAGCCGGCCGGCTTATTGAACTCGACGTTATCGCTTTGGCCACGGGCTTTTACCCCGGCGTGGACAAACAGCTGCCCCAAATGGAAGGCGTCAATGGCATGACCATTCAACAAGCCTGGCAAGACAGCGTCGATGCCTATCGTTCTTTAGCGGTGCCTCAATTCCCCAACTTTTTTATGTTGCTCGGCCCCAATTGTCCAGTGGGAAATTTCTCAGTCATTTCCGTTGCAGAAACCCAAGTGGATTACATTCTGCAATTTATTAACCAACATATTAAAGGAACTTTTAAAGCCATGTCACCGAAACAGGATGTAACTGATCAATTGAACGCTGAAATGAAGGCGGCGGCACGCAACACCATCTGGACCACGGGTTGTAATAGTTGGTATTTAGATAAAAATGGTGACCCCATTTCCTGGCCTTGGTCCGGTCGCCAATACCGAAAGCACCTAAAAGAATTACGCTTGGATGAATATGTAGACGAAAGTAGCGAACCCAATGCAACTCAACCGACACCTTCGGAGGAACCCGCCACAGCGCATTAAAATAAATCTATTTTAATGCGGCTGAAAACCTCAAAACGGCGGGCATTATCGGCCCGCCTGCTGCCGTTAACTAAGTTACCTTTAACTTTTAATCTTCAACTAGATCGCCTTCACTAGGCAGCCATCAATTAAACGGTTACGAGTATAACGAATTTTCTTTTGTTTCTTCTTTGGTGTCAATATCGTTAACGATATAATCCAGCACCGACTTTGATAAGTTTTCACAAAACTTGTCGTTGGCCTTAGACAGCTGGTCTAACAATTGATCGATCTGGCCGGCTTGATTTGGATCAAGCTGATGACTTGCACTGAAATCAATTTCCCAATCAGAACTTTTAACCAATTCGTTTTTAGACACGACCTCAAGCAACTCCATCAAACTCACTTGCCCTAGGTCTTTTTTTAGAAAGTACTGCTTCTCGCCATTAGTTTCAATCAATCCCGATTCCAGCAAGTGATGCCGCAACTCTTCCCACTGGATCCCGTCCAATAAATAACGTCCAAACATCCAATGTTCATCCAACAACTCATCCTCAGTCAAAGCCAAACCTTGCTGATGTTTAAGCCACAATAATTCCAGCACTTTAAAGCTTACCACCACATTGGAAAATAAACTTTCATCGCGAAAATTAAACACGGCCAAACCACGCACTACTTGCGCGCCGATTAAAATAATCATCCAGGTTAAATAGATCCACAAAAAGAATAACGGCAAAAAGGCAAACGCACCGTAGATATTTTGATAGCTGCCGCCCCCCACCACCATGGAAAAACTGCTTTGCGCCAGCTCAATTACCGAAGCGGTAAAAAAACCGCCGATCAAGGCATGAGTGATTTTGATGGGCACATTGGGCACTACATAATAGATACAGGTAAACGCCAGAATAGAGAGCCCGTAGGATCCATACTCTAATAGAGTGGGAAACAAACCGATCACGTCCACTTTTTCCACAAGAATCGTCAACGACACTAAATAGGCATTGATACCAATGGCCACCCCCAAAAGCAAAGGCCCGAGGCTTAACACAGTCCAATAGGTTAGAAATACCGTCAAGCCTTTCCGAGATTGGCTCGCGCTCCAAAATTGATTGAGAGTCTGATCAATATTGCGTAACAATAGAAACGAAGTCACGGCAAGAAAAACAAACCCGACAAAAGTCAGCTTACGTGCCTGACTGATAAATTCCGTTAAATAGGTTTCGATCTCTTTGCTGGTACTGGGCACTACGTTTTCCAAAATAGCACTTTGTACTTGCTCTGCGACCCCTTGAAACGCAGGCACTAGAGCAAACATATTAAATGTCACCGTAAGGAGCGGAACAATGGCAAATAAGGTGGTGTAAGTTAAGGCCGCCGCATGCTTGGAACAGTCGTCGTCAAGCACCGCGTTAAACACGCTGACCACAAATCGCCAATACGTTCTGAACATAAAATCATCCTATCCGCCTAAAAATCCTGTCACCGTCGACCCAGCCAGATCCATTCTGCCCGCCTTTAAGCAGAGCACCTGAAAACCCAAGCATTCATAAACCTAGGCATCTATAAACCTAAGCACCTATAAACCTAAGTATCCATAAACCTAAGTATCCATAAATCTAGACATCCACAGGTTGAGTCTGCGCAGTGTACCAGAGACGGGTGAGAAAACGTGCCTAGGACCGCCCCACACTGAGTTTTGGGGGCTTTTGGGTTAGACTAGCCTTTCATTGCTCCGGCGCTTGGTTTAAATACGCTGTTTAAACATACCGCTCAGCAAACCGCACCAGTAATCAAAGCGCTACGCACAAGGTCATCATGAGCAAAAACGGCGATCGATTAGTCTACTCCACGGAAACCGGGAGCAATTGCCCAGAATGTGGCTGCCCCTTAAAGAAATGCCGTTGCCCAGACACCAGTAGCACAAATAATACCGGTGTTGGCGGCAATTCAAAAAAAAGTCAAGGCTGGGTGCGATTACGACGGGAAACCAAAGGCCGCAAGGGAAAAGGAGTCACCCTAGTGGACGGCTTACCTTTGGACGAGAAAGCGCTAAAAGCACTCGCTAAAAAATTGRAACAAACCTGCGGTACTGGCGGCTCATTAAAAGGCGACGTCATCGAAATCCAAGGGGATAAGCGAGATGCCATTGAAGTMGAATTAAAAAAACAGGGCTATAAAGTCAAACGAGCGGGGGGCTAAACGCTCTTTCGCACGAGAAGAAACAATTAGAATCAATTTGGAGCAGTGATGGACCCCATAACTCAGGGAGTATTTGGCGCCAGCCTACCTCAATCCCTAGAACATCAGCGCCGCTATCAGAAAGCAGCCTTTGCAATCGGATTTTTATCCGGCATGGCACCCGATCTCGACGTCTTCATTCGCTCCTCAAGTGATCCCCTTCTCGCTCTCGATTTCCATCGTCATTTCACTCACTCGTTAGCCTTCATCCCACTGGGTGCATTGATTTGCGCCTCAGTATTTTATTTTCTATTCAAGAAAAAGCTTAGCTTTAAACGAGTCTACTTATACGCATTCCTTGGCTACGCGACCCATGCCCTTTTAGACGGCTGCACCTCTTATGGCACGCGATTGCTCTGGCCCTTTTCGGACGTTCGCCTTTCTTGGAATAATGTTTCTGTAGTGGATCCATTAATCACTTTGCCTATGTTAGCGTTGGTGGTGCTGGGCTATTTTCGGAGTAATGGAAATTTTGCCAAGTTAGCTCTGGTCTACGGCTTGAGCTACTTATTATTAGGCGTGGTACAACGAGATCGAGCAGAAGAAATCGCCACTGAACTGGCACTTTCACGAGGTCATACTCCGTTACGAATGACGGCCAAACCGAGTTTCGGCAATATTGTTCTATGGAAAACTATTTATGAATACGACGGCCATTATTACGTCGACGCCGTTAAAATTGGCTTAGAACAACAGTTAATCCCCGGCACCTCGGTAAAAAAATTAGACATAGCCACAGATCTACCATGGCTTGATGCACTCAATAAAAACCACCAAACCACTGAAAACCAACAAGCCATCGACCTAGAACGGTTTAGAGTTTTCTCTGACGACTATCTTGCCGTACTGCCCGACCAGCCCAATTACGTGATTGATATTCGTTATTCATTTTTGCCTAACAGCGTCGATCCCTTGTGGGGAATTCGCATGAAACCACACGCACCTAACGAGCATGTTGACTACGATACGACTCGTGACTTAAACCCAGGGTATCGAAAAGAGTTTTTTAGCATGTTGTTCGATTAACTTAAAACTGGCAGTGCTCTTTTCTAATCCCATGCTTTCTCAAATTATGCTGCATTGGACGGACTAAATGCCAACACCGATACCAGCACCAGCACCAACACCGATACCAACACCAACACCAACACCGATACCAGCACCAACACCAACACCAACACCAACACAAATAATAATTTGATTTGAAATTTAATTCAAAAAGGTCATCGCCTTTTTAAGTTCAGCAATAAAGCGGTCCCCTACACTATTCTGATAACCACTTTTACGTTTGATAACATAGACTGGCAACTCAGCCTTCAAGTCATCAATATTAATCACCCTCAAACTACCGGCACGCAATTCCTCTTGAATGCTACTCATTGGCATCAGTGTAACGCCAAAGCCCGCTTGAACCAGCCGCTTCTGTGCCGTCAGGCTGTCAATCACAGTGATGCGAGTGTCACTCAAACCCGAAGCCATTAACTCGCGCTCCAACAGCTGCCCAAAGGATTCTGGCTGACGGTGGCCTTTTGAAAAACTCAACCAATTTTCAGCCGCTAAGGGTTGAAGATTAGGCAGGCGTTTTGCGGTAATGGGATGTGAAGCAGCTACCACCACCTGTAATTTTTCACTCCCTAAATAATCACAACTAAGTTTTGAATCCGAACCGGAGAAATACCGGATGCCTAACTCGACCTCTCCAGACCGCACTAGATCACTCACCTCTCGACTTGTAGCGGTTCTTATGGAAAGCGAAACACTCGGCTCTAGAAGTTTGAATTGCCTCATGGCTTCGACTAAATAGGAATCGGCCAACGTGCCCACAATACCAAAATGCAAGGACGACGCAGCATTTTCATTTTGCTTATAGGCTGCCACCGCACGCTCACCATCTCGAATGGAGGCGAGCACTGCTTGCGCATACGGTAAAAACGTTTGCCCCACCTGAGTCAACGTTGCTTTTTTGCCTTCGCGCTCAAAAAGATCTGCTTCCAAGCTTTGTTCTAACAATTGAATTCTACGAGAGATGGCGGGTTGGCTGCGGTGTAACTTGATTGCAGCACTTGAAAAACTACCCAATTCGACAATACAAAGGAACGTTTCTATTTCATCGATATTCACGCAATAAAGCCCCTGGCCGTAAAAGCAGCGTTTATAAAAACTGTGTCTATAAAACTACACCCATAAACTACACCTATAAAACGGTGGCTATAAAGAAATGTTTATCAAACACAGCTCATCATAATAACTGATACCTAATTAATAAACTATGCATTAGTTTTATGTCCTAGGTCACCCCATAATCACCTCTCAACGAAGTTCGTTCAGCGACTGAAACAGTATTACCCCCTATTTTAAAGGACTACTCCTGTGATAAATCAAACAGTTAAGGCCTCCTGCTTTCAAGCAATGCATACTCAAAACAAACCTTTTTTAATCCCCAATCCTTGGGACCCAGGCACGGCACGATTACTCGAAAGTCTTGGCTTTGAAGCCCTTGCCACTACCAGTCTCGGGGTGGCCAACATGCTGGGCGTAAAACGAGCGACTCAGCAAGCGTTGCTAGACAACTGCCGATCAATTTGTGAGGCCACTGATTTGCCGGTCACTATTGATCTGGAAAACGGCTATGCAGATGCCCCTAACGAAGCCGCCAAGATGATTCGGCTGGCTTGTGAATACGGCGCTGTCGGGGGTTCGATTGAAGATTGGACCGGCGTCAACGATCCGAATAAACCCGCTATTTACGAATTTAATTTAGCCGTGGAACGAATTCACGCAGCGGCTGAAATGGCGAAGGCTCTCCCGATTCCATTTGTATTAACCGCAAGAGCCGAAGATCGGCTTCACGGCCATTTTGATTTAGACGAGACCATCAAACGTTTACAAGCTTATGAAGCGGTCGGAGCGGATGTGTTGTATATGCCAGGTATATACAGCTTGGAAGAAATGCACACGGTAACCACAGCGCTCAAGAACCCCGTTAACGTGGTCATGGGAATGGGCGATCCATCCATCACCTTAGATCAGCTGGGCAATATTGGAGTACAACGGGTGAGTATTGGAGGAGCGCTTTCACGATTGGCGTTAAACGCGTTTATGACTGGGGCTAAACAAATGCGTGCCGGGGAATTTAAATTTGTATCGGAGCTAATTTCAATCGATGAAATACACAGCGTGTTTGCGTAAAGCGATATACAAAATGCCATATCGGAAACCACAATTACCGAAATCTAGAGATTAATAATTACATTAAAAACGATGAAAGAAAAAGGCCTTATACCCAGCCTTTTTCTTTGGCTGCGCAGCTGTCAGTGGGTTCGCTCAAGAAGATCCGCCCCTGCTTGCGCCACCAACTCAAATGAACGCACTCTTTTTTCATGATCGAAAATGGAACACACCAACATCAATTCGTCCGCGCCGGTTTTATCCACAAAGCGAGCCATGCCTTCTTTCACAGTGTCCAAATCACCCACCGCTGAGCATCGGCTCAATTGAGAAAGGATGGCCCGGTCTTGCTGAGTCATTCTTGATTCAAAATCTTTAATGGGGGGCGGCAACAAACTGGGGGTTCCGCGACGTAAATTAAGGAATGATTGCAGCGAAGAGCTGCGCAAATAATGCGCTTCCTTATCACTTTCAGCCGCACAGACGTTAAAACCAAGCATCACGTAGGGTTGTTTCATTTGCTCAGAAGGTTTGAAACCTTCCCTATATAAATCTAATGCTTGCTCCATATCGGCAGGCGCAAAGTGAGAAGCAAAAGCAAAAGGAAGCCCCAGATAAGCCGCCAGTTGCGCACCAAACAAACTCGACCCCAAAATCCACAGCGGCACATTGGTGCCTGCTCCCGGCACGGCAATCACTCGCTGACCCGGTTCGGCTTTTTTAAGAAAATGTTGCAGCTCCATGACATCGTCAGGAAAATCATCAGCACTGCCTTGCAGTGTTCGCCGTAGGGCTCGCGAGGTTTCTTGATCCGTACCCGGAGCTCGACCAAGGCCTAAATCAATTCGATTAGGATAGAGCGATGCAAGCGTGCCGAACTGCTCGGCGATCACTAAAGGCGAATGATTGGGCAACATAATTCCACCCGCGCCAATGCGGATTTTTTCCGTACCGCCAGCGATAAAGCCAATCACCACTGAAGTCGCAGCACTGGCGATGCCCTTCATATTATGGTGTTCAGCCACCCAAAAACGCTCATAACCAAACTGTTCTGCGGCCTGAGCCAGACGTAAAGAGTTCTGAAGCGCTTCAGCGGGAGTACCGCCCTGAATGACTGGCGAAAGATCCAGTATCGATAATTTTGTCATAGCATTTTATTAATAATCCATCTTCATAACGTTAACTATTGACCCGGCCAAAAAGCGTGAATACCTGCCACGCCTTGCCCTCCCGCCGCCGCCACTTGAGCCGAATGTTTCAGATTCAGCCCCCCTAATGCATACACCGGCACTGAGCTTAACTCACACAATGCAGCAAACCTTTGCCACCCCAGGGGCTCAGCATCAGGATGAGAAAGGGTTTGGAGCACAGGAGAGAGACAAACAAAATCAACGTCCAAGGCGATGGCTTGATTAAGTTCTTGCTCATTATGACAAGACGCACCACACCAAACCGTTTTAGCGACCGGTCTGGTTTTCAACTGACTTAATGCCGAGCTGCTCAAATGCAATCCAACGCCAGAAATCGAAACCTCTGAAACACAATCAGAATTAAGCATCAATTGCGCACCATGTTCCAGACAAAGGCAATTGACCTTTTCTGCAACCGCGAGATAATCGTGAGCCGATAAATTTTTACTGCGCAATTGAATTAAGCCAATCCCTTGCTGCAAAGCCTGCTTTATATGCCCCATAAATTGCGTTTGATCAGCGTCGCATTGCGGCGTAATTAAATATTGCTCAGGCAGTTGCAATGCTTTGATGATGCTTTGATTGGCTTCAGGAAAGGTATAATCTGCAAGCTGAGATTTTGGCAGCCATTTGATCTCCTGACCTTCTTTACCAAAGGCCTCACCCGATTCCAGCGCGACCCGCCATACATCAAGTAAGACCGTTTTTTCGGGGTATTGATGGGCAATGGAAATAAGCGGCTGTTGAGGTTTTATTTGAATGCCAAGCTCCTCTTCGAACTCCCGCTGCAACGCCCCCGCCGTAGTCTCGTGGGCTTCCACTTTACCGCCGGGAAATTCCCAAAAGCCTTCCAAGTGCAACCCTTTTGGGCGACAAGCGATGAGAATATTATCGTCTCTATCGAAAAGCACACCAACCGCCACTTTAATAATTTTATTTTTAGCCAATGATTTTATTCTTTAATACGTGAGTGATTTATTAAACATTTTTCAATGATCAATTATTATTTTTCTCGCACAACGACATCCCACCAGCCCCGAACCAATTTACCAACAACTAACGGTATAGAGGCAGAAGGGAAGTTCCCCCTAATTCATGACCATGAGAGGCATGGATGCCGACCCTGAGCGTACAGGGAAGTATTCACAGCGAGTCATGAATTAGGGGGAACTTCCCTTCTGCCTCGTTATCAAGCATGAAACGATCCGTTTAGGCGCGGTATTTATTAGGCCCAAGATTAGGAACGATATTCAGCATTAATTTTCACATAGTCGTGGGAAAGATCCGAAGTCCATACCGTTTCAGCAGCAGTACCCAAACCAAGCATAATACGAATGGTTATTTCATCTTGGTCCATAACTCGCTGCCCCAACTCTTCACGGTAATCCGCATCCACCGCACCGTTACTGACAATACATACATCGTCAAGGTAAATTTTAATTCGGTCAATTTCTAACTCATCCACCGGCGCTCGGCCCACCGCCGCCAATATTCTCCCCCAATTAGGATCCGAGGCAAATAACGCCGTTTTCACCAGCGGCGAATGCGCTACCGTATAAGCCACTTCCAAACAGCTTGCTTCATCCTTTCCTTCGCTGACCTCCACGGTGACAAACTTAGTCGCTCCCTCACCATCCTTAATGATTCCAGTCGCTAATTGCAGAGACACCGCATAAATGGCTTCAAACAAAGGTTCATACAAAGCAGACTCAGGCCCAGTCACTAACTCCGTTTGCGCTCGACCAGTGGCCGTCAGCATGCAACTGTCGTTCGTGGAAGTGTCCCCATCAATGGTAGTTCGATTAAATGTTTTATTCGCTACTACATGGAGCATGTCTTGCAATACTGCTTGATCCACCGCAGCGTCGGTGGCAATAAAACTTAACAGGGTCGCCATATTAGGCTTAATCATACCCGCCCCTTTGGCAATACCCGTCACGGTAATCAACTGGCCTTGATAATTGAACTGCACAGAAGCCCCTTTAATGCGGGTATCAGTCGTGAGAATGCCTTCCGCACCTCGAGACCAATTCTTTTCGTCCAAGTCGTCAAGCGCTTGTTTGATTCCTGGCACCAACTTACCCATAGGCAAAAATTCGCCAATTACCCCGGTGGAGAAAGGTTGGATGCTGTGTACATCAGAGCCCGTTAGCTCGGCGAGTTGCTGACAACTTTCAACGGCATCCTCGTAGCCACGCTGACCCGTGCCCGCATTGGCATTACCAGTGTTAACTAACCAATAACGTGAAGCGGTGTTGGCTAAATGTTGTTTGCAAAGTTGCACCGGTGCTGCACAAAAGCGATTTTGGGTAAACACACCTACGCTAGTGGCTCCAGAACACAATTCGAAGATCACTACGTCTTTGCGGTCTTGATAACGAATCCCCGCTTCAGCCACCCCAATTTTGACACCATCCACTGGGTGCAAGGTCGTTTCTACAAATTCTCCGACTGCCATGCTTCACCTATATCGAATTTTTATTGAATTTTTTACGCTAAGAAATTAAACAACAATTTAAACAATAACTTAAATGGGGTTTAAACGGGACCGATCAGACATCGAACCGCAAGCCGTGGATTTTATCTCTTCTGGTTTAGATCGGCGAGTTTTTCATCCGATATACCTGAATCTGACGGGGCACAGAGAGATGGGCCGCTTGATCGCATAATCGAACGTATAAATTTCGGCAATGATTGGCGCGATAGATTTTGCTGCGGCTTTAGCTGCGACTTTATCGACTCCTTGACTCAGCCGCAGACATCTCAATTCAATAGTTCAAACAGTACAACTTAATCAATACTACTTAACTTAAACGATGCGGGTCACCTCTAGACCTTAACCATTTAATTTACCGTGGCACTGTTTAAACTTTTTACCCGATCCGCAAGGGCATGGCTCATTACGGCCTACTTTTTTGCCATCACGAACAAAGGGCGTATGCCCGTCTTCAGGTTTCGTGGCTGCAGGACGTTGTTCCGCTTCGGCCCCCATGGCACTGCTCTCTTCATGGGTGAATTCCATTTCGCCACGGGCGGCAGCTGCCTGACGACGCTGGTTTTCCATGGCTTCGACGTCTTGCTCTTGACGCACTTCCAAGCGGGATAAAATGCTGATCACTTCATGCTGGATATTATTCATCATGGATTGAAACAATTCGAACGCTTCGCGCTTATACTCTTGCTTAGGATTTTTCTGGGCATACCCTCGCAAACCAATGCCTTGTCGTAAATGATCCATATTGGCAAGGTGTTCTTTCCAATGTCGATCCAACACCTCCAACATAACTTGCTTTTCGAGCTGACGCATTACCTCAGAGCTCACCTGAGCTTCTTTATCTTGATAGGCTTGAAGCACAGCCGCTTCAATCTTCTCTCTTAAACCGGCTTCATCCAGGGTTTTATCATCAGCAAGCCACTGTTCCAGCGGCAATTCAATGCGAAAATCTTTAAGCAACTCTTGGGTTAGGGTGTCGATTTCCCACTGCTCGTCGATGCTCTGGGGAGGCACGTAGAGATCAATAAATTTCTCTATTACTTCACCTCGAATGCTTTCGACGTTCTCTGAAATATCATCACTTTCAAGAATGTCATTACGCTGCTGATAAATCACTCGACGCTGATCATTGGCGACGTCATCGTATTCCAATAACTGCTTACGCATATCGAAATTACGGCCTTCTACTTTGCGTTGCGCATTCTCAATAGAGCGAGTCACCCAACGATGCTCAATGGCATCACCGCGCTCCATGCCCAAGGTTTGCATCAAGTTTTTAACTTTATCTGACGCGAAGATACGCATCAAACTATCTTCCATGGACAAATAGAAACGAGAAGAACCTGGGTCGCCTTGCCGACCAGAACGTCCTCGAAGCTGGTTATCGATACGACGGGATTCATGACGCTCAGTACAAATAATATGCAGACCACCTGAAGCAAGCACATCGTCGTGACGTTTCTGCCATTCTTTTTCGAGGCGTTTCAGCTCCATTTCATCGGCTTGGTCTTTATCAATTTGCGCTTCCCAATTCCCGCCCAACACGATGTCAGTACCACGACCCGCCATGTTGGTGGCAATGGTCACGCGACCAGCCATGCCCGCCTGGGTAATTATTTCGGCTTCTTTTTCATGATGCTTCGCATTCAGAACATGATGCTCAATGCCTTTTTTCTTCAATACACCGGAAACAATTTCCGACGCTTCAATGGACGCGGTGCCCACCAGCACAGGTTGCCCTTTCTGGGTAGTCTCTTCGATGTCCTCAACAATGGCTTCATATTTTTCTTCCTGACTCATGTAGATCAAGTCATTGTGGTCTTTTCGGACCATCGGGCGATGAGTCGGAATTACGATCACGTCTAAGCCATAAATCTGACGAAATTCAAACGCTTCGGTGTCCGCGGTACCCGTCATGCCTGAAAGCTTGTTATAAAGGCGGAAGTAATTCTGAAAGGTGGTGCTCGCTAAGGTCTGACTTTCATTTTCAATTTTCACCCCTTCCTTGGCTTCCACCGCTTGATGGATCCCTTCGGACCAGCGCCGTCCTGGCATGGTACGGCCGGTGTGCTCGTCAACAATGATAATTTCATTATCACGAACAATGTATTCCACATCCTTCTTAAACAACACGTGGGCTTTAAGCGCGGCGTAAAGGTGATGAAATAATCCCAGACTAGACGGGGCGTACAAGCTATCCCCTTCGTCGAGCAAGCCATTTTCCACTAACCACGTTTCAACAAATTCATGCCCTAGTTCGGTAAGCTCTACTTGCCGGGATTTTTCATCAATCGTGTAGTGTCCTGTATCCGGCGCACGCTCTTCCAAGCTTTCAATAAACTCCTGTCGCTCCAACTTAGGGATCAACAGGTTCATTTTTATGTACAAAGCAGAACTGTCGTCACTTTGACCGGAAATAATCAGTGGCGTTCTAGCCTCATCGATAAGGATTGAATCCACTTCATCGATAATGGCGAAATTCACTGTCCGCTGAACTTTGGCTTCTATACTAAACGCCATATTATCGCGCAGATAATCGAAACCGTATTCGTTATTGGTGCCGTAGGTAATGTCTTCCGCGTAAGCTTGTTTTTTCTCTTCATGGTTTTGACCTGAGTGAATAGTGCCCACGGTCATGCCCAGAAATTCGAAAATCGGCGCCATCCAAAGCGCATCTCGAGAGGCCAAATAGTCGTTCACCGTGATGACGTGAACGCCTTCCCCGCTCAGTGCATTGAGGTAAGCCGGTAGGGTCGCCACTAGGGTTTTACCTTCCCCGGTACGCATTTCTGCGATTTTCCCGTCATGCAGAGTCATTCCACCGATCATCTGCTCGTCGAAATGGCGCATCTTCATAACACGCACAGAAGCTTCACGAACCACTGCAAAGGCTTCCACCAACAAATCATCGATTGATTCGTCTGCCTCTAAACGTTTTTTAAACTCTTCCGTTTTAGCCTTTAACGCCTCGTCATCGAGCTTTTTTAACGCTTCTTCTTGGGCATTGATCTTTTTTACCAATTTGCCCATTTTCTTTACTTGGCGGTCGTTTTTGGACCCAAATACTTTACGAACAATGCTTCCAACCATGCTATTTTTCTATGCCTGAATTGCGTTTATTGATTATTAAGGTTAGTTGTTTTTCTTTGAGATGCTTACAGAAGCGCCAGTATGCTGGTCATACTTTTTGCAGCGCTGTATTTCCCCAAATCACTCCCCTAACGTCCCCTTTTGCCAATGGTTCCTTTATTTATTCTGATGCCTTTTTCTGCTACCCACTCTGTTGACAGCTTTTCTGAGTTGCGGCATCTATTATTACTTCAAATATTGCTTCAATATCGACCTTCAAAATAAAAACTAATGAAATCAAATTGACTCGCAGCACACTCGTCACTGGTGAAGTCCATGTCCTTCACGCCGAAACAAGAGACTTAAAATTCAAATAACGAGGAATCCCAATCGCTATCATTTAGCGCGCAAAAAAATAGCACTAATAGTACATGGATCAGGAAAGGAATTTCAGCAACAATTGTCACACAGTGAGAGAAATATCTTTTATTTCAAGCATTACGAAGGGTTTTATCGATGAGAGCGATAAATATATTTAGCAGGATCAACAGCACGGCCGTCTTTAAAGACTTCGAAATGAACATGAGGCCCCGTAGAACGGCCGCTACTGCCCATTAGTGCAATATCTTGTCCCTTACGAACGATGTCCCCCACGTTCACCAAATTCTCAGTATTGTGAGCATAACGAGTGCTATAACCCCCGCCATGATTTATTTCGACCATTTCGCCGTAACCATGCCTGTCTCCAGACCAAGTCACTACCCCGGAAGCCACCGCATTTATGGGCGAGTTCATCTTGCCTGCGAAATCAACCCCTTTATGCCACGCCAGTCGACCTGTAAACGGATCAGTTCGCCGACCATACCGAGATGACATCCAGCCCCGATCGATGGGGCGGCCAGCTAAAAACACGTCATCTTGAATTCGGCGATTAGCCAATAAACTATCCAATACTTCCAGTTGCTGCTCTTTGCCCTCAATCTCCATCATTAACTGATCTAAAGCTTTCATAAAATCTAAGCGTTGATAGGTATCCCCCAAATCCCCTCCAGCGGGACCCCCCATAGCCGGAGGTAAACCAAAATCAAATTCGCCTTTACGTAAATTAGCCACTTCGGTGAGATGTTCTCCGAGTGCATCAAGGCGAAGCAATCGAGCCTCCATTTGCACTACGCTCAAGGTCAAGGCGGTCATCTTTTCATCATTTTCCTGCATGACCTGGCTTAACTGTGCTTTCTGAATATTGAGCTTCTGCCCCCAAATCTGAGCAGTTTTTTTAGATAAAGTAGGAGAAACAATGGAAGACCAGTGATAAGCTGCATAACCAGCAGCGATCGGGATACACAATAGCGCTATAAGTGTCAGCCCATAAGTTAAGGGGCTGAGTGCCAACGTATGAGAACGGCCATTTCTAGGATTAATTAAAATTATATTCATCTAGGTCTTGCTTGCTCAATCAATATTTGTCTCAAATAAAACGCTTTAGCGCGTTATGACTGCCTTAATTCGTACAACAAGGTCGATTTTGCCAAGCCCAAGGCGTCAAATCCACCTACCGAATCACGAACAACGAAAATCGAACTTATTACTTACAATAAAACTCAAACCAAATAAAACTCAAACCCAATGAAATTCAAACTAAAAGCTAAAAATTTCAAGTCACTTCGCAGAGAACACCCTCTGAACCCCGTATTCGCCCAGGCAGACTATTTACGCCAACTCGAACGAGAAATTGATCCCCTCCTCGCTAAATCGTTGCAAGGAAAAGTCCATGTCATGCGCTACGACATGGGTGAGTTACACCTCCAAGTTATCACCAGTATTGGGGCAACCCAGTTACGCTTCGCTCAACGGCAACTGCATAAAAACCTTTTGAAATCAAACTCTTTCAATCAACTCGAAAAAATTAATATCAAAGTACGCCATCTACCCAACAATTCAATCAAACGAAAACCGAGAATTGCCAATCCACCTACTGCCGAGTCTGCCGAAACGCTATTAAGTATGGCCGAGCAGATTGATCACAAAGAGCTTAGTGAAGCCTTGGCCAGGTTGGCTTCAAGGCATCGCCCTTAATTGACTATGGCATAGATTTTATGCTTCTGCCTAGAATAAACGGCACTGCATAGGAAAAACCAAACCCGCCTCAGCCCAGAAATATAAACCATTGAATTCTAAATATTTAATCGGTACTCAACAGCCCTTAATTGCTTATTCCAACGAACTGATTCCCAGAACAAAAACTATTTTATTCCATTGCGAGTAATGGCTTCATGTAAGAAATTGGCGCTCGATCCGCATCATCATAAGTAATAATTTCCCAAGCATCCTTCTCACTAAGCAGCTTGCGTAACAACGCATTATTAAGTGAGTGACCTGATTTCACTCCTTGGAATTCCCCCACCAGGCTATACCCCAGTAAATAGAGATCCCCAATGGCATCGAGCATTTTATGCTTCACAAACTCATCGTCGTAACGTAGTCCGTCTTCATTCAAAATACGGTAGTCCCCCACCACGATAGCGTTATCCACGCTGCCGCCAAGCACCAAATTTTGATCCCGAAGCGCTTCGAAGTCTCTCATAAACCCAAAAGTGCGCGCCCGGCTGACTTCTTTCACAAAAGAAGTGCTGGAAAAATCAACGCTCGCAGTCTGTGCTCGTCCTTCGAATACGGGGTGGTCAAATTCAATGGAGAATGACACTTTGAACCCGTTGAATGGAACAAAAGTGGCAGACTTATCGCCTTCCTTAATCTGAACTTTCTTTTTAATGCGAAGAAATTTCTTCGCAGCATTCTGCTCCTCAATCCCTGCAGATTGTAGGAGAAAGACAAATGGGCCAGCACTGCCGTCCATAATGGGAACTTCAGGGGCACTGACTTCTACAAAAGCATTGTCGATCCCCAATCCTGCCATTGCAGAAAGCAGGTGCTCCACAGTCGAAACAGTGGCGCCTTCCTTCGATATACTGGTGGACATCGTAGTATCGGCTACATTTTCTGCTCGAGCGGCTATGTCAACCACTTGATCCAGGTCCGTTCGGCGAAAAACAATCCCCGTATCGATTGGCGCTGGAAGCAATGTTAGAAAGACCTTTTGGCCAGTATGCAACCCTATGCCAGTGGCTCGGATGGAGTTTTTAAGCGTGCGCTGTCTAATCATCTAGGTTAATTATTTCCTTCGAAAAATACGAAATATGACACAGCAACGAATACTACCAAAACCACAAACGAAGACCAATCATTCGACGTAAAATACTAGCCCTAAATATCCGCTCAATGATAATGAAGAAATTAATTCGCATCAAAGACTAGAGCGGAACCAATACCAATACCAATACCAATACCAATACCAATACCAATACCAATACCAATACCGATGCCGATGCCGATGCCCAAATATGCCCCTTGTCACAGACATGGGCATAATTTAGGCCGATTTTAGCTGCAGCGGGGGAAATGCTTGCCTTGCTCAATCTCTTCGCAAGGCCTACGGCCACTAATCTGCCTGACGTCGTAGGAAGGCTGGAATATCCAAATACTCCAAATCTTCAGACAACTTCTCTGCCGCAACCGCGGTTTTATTTTGGTGCCGAAATACAGTCGGGCGATCCAGCTGACGATAATCCACTCCACCGCCAGACTTAAGCGCCACTTTAGGCTCCACTAATCGTATAGATTTCTCCTCAACCTGCCCCAAACCTGTCGCAACTATAGTGACCTTCATTTGATCTTCCAGAGTATTATCGATCACTGTTCCCACAACAACGGTTGCATTTTCCGAAGCAAAGGCTTCGACGGTATCCCCTACTTCCGAAAACTCACCTAATCCGAGCTCTTCACTTGCAGTAATATTAACCAGTATTCCTCGAGCACCTTGCAAATTAACATCTTCCAATAAAGGGCTRTGTATCGCAGCTTCCGCCGCCTTTTTAGCACGACCTTCACCACTCGCAACYCCGGTTCCCATCATCGCCATGCCCATTTCAGACATAACAGTTCGCACATCGGCAAAATCCACATTGATCATACCTGGACGAATAATAAGATCCGCAATGCCTTGCACGGCACCCAGTAGTACGTCATTGGCAGCTTTAAACGCGTCTAGTAAGCTGGTGTCTTTACCCAGCACGGCCAATAGCTTTTCATTAGGAATGGTAATCAGTGARTCAACGTTCTGGGCTAATTCTTGAATCCCCAGCTCGCCGATTTTAAGTCGTTTACGTCCTTCGAAAGAAAACGGCTTGGTGACCACGGCCACTGTCAAAATCCCTAAGTCACGAGCGACCTCGGCAATCACTGGGGCTGCCCCTGTTCCAGTGCCACCTCCCATTCCCGCAGTAATGAACACCATGTCAGCGCCAGCGAGCACTTCTTGGATACGATCGCGATCTTCCATCGCTGCATCTCGCCCCACTTCAGGATTAGCGCCAGCACCCAGGCCCTTAGTGATTTGACCGCCTAATTGGAGCAAGGTTCGGGATGACAAATTTTTCAATGCTTGGGCATCCGTGTTCGCGCAGATAAACTCAACGCCTTCCACTTGATTGGCAAGCATGTGCTCAACAGCATTGCCTCCGCCGCCACCCACACCGATGACTTTAATCACCGCATTTTCAGGATCGTTATCGACTAGTTCAAACATGATGGATCTCCATTTTAATTATTAAAAATTAAACCGCTAAAACAAAACCAAACTAAAAAATATCAATTCAACCGCCTTAAATACCTATCAAAACGACTTCACAAGCTTTTAAAAATTCCCTCGAACCCACTTCTTCACACGACTAATGACAGACCCTTTTGTCTCATCGCGCTGATAAAATCGATTTTCACTCTGTTGCCGCTGACCATAAAACAACAGTCCCACGCCGGTGGAATAAATAGGGTTCTTAACCGAATCCGCCAACCCCGTAATTTGCTGCGGGATTCCTAACCGCACTGGCATATGGAATATTTCTTCCGCCAATTCAATCACCCCTTCGATTTTTGCAGAACCACCGGTGAGCA
>NVTH01000056.1 GCA_002401525.1 Moraxellaceae bacterium
ACGAATAGCGCCTTCTGTATAGATCGCAATGTCGGTAGTTCCCCCGCCAATGTCCACCATGCACACGCCTAATTCTTTTTCATCCTCGGTCAATACCGCATAGCTCGAGGCTAACTGCTCAAGAATCACATCTTCTAACTCAAGCCCACAAAGTCGCACACATTTTTCTATATTCTGCGCAGCATTCACGGCACAAGTCACCAGATGAACTTTCGCTTCAAGCCTCACCCCGGACATTCCCAGAGGCTCTTTAACCCCCTCCTGTTCATCGATGATGTATTCCTGAGGCAATATATGCAGTATTTTTTGATCCGCAGGTATTGCAACGGCTTGCGCGGCATCAATCACTCGATCGATATCAGCCTGATCCACTTCACGATTTTTCACCGCCACAATGCCGTGAGAATTCATGCTGCGAATATGACTCCCAGCAATTCCTGCGTACACCGAATGGATCTGACACCCGGCCATCAATTCGGCTTCTTCCACCGCGCGCTGAATCGAGGCCACGGTGGAATCAATATTCACCACAGCGCCTTTTTTGAGGCCTTTTGAGGGGTGAAATCCGGTGCCGACAATTTCCACCGTATGGTCAGGATTTACTTTCCCAACAATCGCCACGACTTTAGTCGTACCAATATCAAGGCCGACGATCATCTGTTCAGTATTAGTATCAGTCATAGGTTTCTATTAATTTCACGGAGCTATTAATGTGCTTTCACTTTGGAATACTCTTCCAAAGCACTAAATTTCATTCAAAACCAGCAGCGGGTTTTCTTTCCAGCTAACGGCTATCCCGTTTTCGTAACGCAAATCAATTTTCTCAATTAATTTATTTTTCTGTTTCAAATCTGAGTTATAAAATGTCACAAATCGTCGTAGCTTATCCAAACTTCTATTTCGGTCGATTGATATCGCCATGCCGTTACTGAGTTGTATCTCCCAAGTACGACGTTCAGACAGCGCTAACCGCACCACTTCCAGATCGGCGCGATAAAGCAGCCTGCCCATTTGATGGTAGGCAGCCATCACTTCGCTGGAAGCTCCTTGAGGACCAAACAGTCTTGGCAAATCGCTAACGCTGGGCACATTATCCACTCGATCAGGCTCAAATATATGCCCGTCGCCGTTAATTAATTTATTCTTCTGCCACCATGCAATCGGTAATTCTTCATCGATGGTCACGTATATTTTATCGGGCCAAACTCGACGCACTGACGCGCGATAAACCCAGGGCAGCTCTTGTAATACCTGTTGCACTTCCGCCAGGTTTATTCTAAAAAAATTTTCGCTTACGTAACGATCTAATACCTGTTCAACACTTAATTTTGCAACTTGCCGAAACTGCCCACCGACTTGAACAGATCGAATAGGGAATTGATCCCCCGCAAATGTAACCCCTAAATTAAGTAATCCAATTCCCGCAACCAAAACCAAGCCCACTAATCCGTAACCAATTTTAGGGAATCGATTCATCAGGATCTGACCATATTCCCCAAAAAAACGTTCCCAAAAGGATATTTATTGGAGGCATTTTTTACTGGTTTACATTTCATTTTAGCCTTTGGTTTCAAACTAAAGTTTCCTTCAGTATTCGGATTACCAATTCAGAAAAATCAATTCCAGCCTGTTTGGCAGACATGGGAACCAAACTATGGCTCGTCATACCAGGCACCGTATTCACCTCTAACACATAAAACTCTTGATTGGCGCCCATCATCAAATCGACACGCCCCCAACCTTGACACCCAAGACTGTCAAATGCCCATTTGGCTAACTGCTCTAACTCCGCCAATTTATCTCCCTGCAATCCACACGGACAGTGATACTGGGTGTCATTTGAAAAATACTTCGCCTTGTAATCATAAAACGTTCGCGGCGTTTCCAATCGAATCGGTGGTAATATTTCCTGCCCCACGATAGTCACCGTGTACTCAGGACCATCAATGTACTGTTCGATTAATACCTCGTCGTATTGTTTCGCATTGCGAAAGGCATTGACTAATTCAGGCAATCCCGACTGCACTTTTTCCATGCCAATACTGGAGCCTTCTCTACACGGTTTAACGATAAACGGGAATTCTGCTTCATCGACAACGTTCACCAATTGCGCTTCATTAGACGGCGTGTAAAAACTCGGAGTAGGTAATCCAATCCCAGTCCATAATTGTTTACAACGAATCTTATCCATCGCTAAAGCCGACGCTAATACCGCACTTCCCGTATAGGGGATGCCCAAGTGCTCTAACGCCCCCTGTATTGATCCGTCTTCTCCGCCGCGCCCATGCAGCGCTATAAAAACTCGGTCATAATTCCGCAAATCATTACAGTCTAAATCCTTGCCATCCACGCCAATCGCAGCCACCCCTACATTAGTCAGTGCCTCAAGCACCGCATTGCCGCTTTGCAAAGATATTTCACGCTCAGCGGAGTTGCCGCCCATCAGCACAGCCACTTTGCCTAACTTTGTCACCCACGATTGATCGAGCACTATTGATTCAACTTTCCACTGATTAATTAAATTTTAATTTTTTGTTCGCAAATTCTTGGGCAATGGCACCGATATTCCCAGCGCCTTGCGTCAGTAAAATATCGCCGTCTTGCAATGCTTGCCCGACTAACCCTTCAAGCAATTCAGGGCGTTCTACAAAGATCGGGTCAACATTGCCTCGCTGCCGAATGCTTCGACACAGGTTGCGGCCATCCGCACCAGGAATGGGGGTTTCTCCCGCAGGATAGACTTCCATCAAAAGCAACACGTCAACGTCCGAGAGCACCTGCACAAAATCCTCATACAAATCTCGCGTTCGGGTGTACCGATGGGGCTGATACACCATCACTAACCTACGATCTGGCCAACCGCTGCGAATCGCTTTAATGGTGGCGTCTACTTCTCTCGGATGATGGCCGTAATCATCCACAAACATCACTTCGCCATTGGCGATCGGTATTTCGCCATAGGATTCAAATCGTCGACCCACGCCCGCAAACTTTTGAAACGCTCGCTGAATTGCCTCTGTACTAATGCCTTCATCAATCGCCAACGCAATGGTCGCTAAGGCATTAAGCACGTTATGGCGGCCAGGCATATTCAAACTAATAGGCAACGCATCGATCTTCGGGCCGTGCACCACAAAGTCGATTCGCGCCCCTTGCTGGCAAATTTGATCGGCGTAATAATCGGCGTCATCGCTAAGCCCGTAGGTAATCATCGGGCGAGAAACATTAGGGATAATTTCTTTTACCACGGGGTCATCGACACATAGAATTGCGACGCCGTAAAACGGCAAATTATGCAGAAAGTCAATGAATGTTTTTTTGAGCTTGGAAAAATCCCCTTCGTACGTTTCCATGTGATCAAAATCAATATTAGTCACGATGGCAACCATGGGTTGAAGGTGTAAAAATGACGCATCACTTTCGTCAGCTTCAGCCACTAAGTATCTACTTGCCCCCAATTGCGCATTAGTGCCTGCGCTATTCAGTCGGCCTCCAATCACAAAGGTGGGATCAAGCCCTCCCTCCGCAAAAACAGAAGCAATTAAACTGGTGGTAGTGGTTTTACCGTGAGTTCCCGCGACAGCAATGCCATGGCGAAAGCGCATTAACTCGGCCAACATTTCCGCTCTAGGAACGAGAGGAATTCTTTTATCCCTCGCAGCAATCACTTCAGGATTTTCCTCAGTCACAGCACTCGAGGTCACCACCACATCCACTTGATTTAAATTGCCTTCAGAATGACCCACATAAATTTCCGCTCCTAAGGACGACAGCCGTCGAGTATTAGGGCTCTCGCTCAAATCAGAGCCAGTCACTTGATAACCTTGGTTAAGCAACACTTCAGCAATGCCGCACATGCCCGAACCGCCGATGCCTACAAAATGAATCCGCTTAATACGGCGCATTTCCGGAATAAAAGCCCGCGTGATGGCAATATTTTCTGACCTTGGATCATTAGAGATAGCCTCTGTAGATACAGCTTCTTTAGAAATCAATTTATCCGGCATCAGCGTACTCCAAACATTCTTTCACCACAGTATCAGTGGCATTTGAAATCCCGCTTTCTTTGGCGGCAACCGCCATTTTGGTCAACTTTTCTCGACAACTCATATCCACTATCAAACGCTTTAATTGCTCTTCATTAATGTCCGCTTGCTGCGCCAACACCGCCCCGCCAGCCTGCACCAACACCTCCGCATTACGCGTTTGATGATCATCTACTGCGTAAGGGTAAGGCACTAAAATTCCTGGCAAGCCCGCTTGTTGTAATTCGCTCAAGGTCAGCGCTCCGGCGCGACAAATAGTAAAATCGGCCCATTGATAAGCCTCAGCCATATTATCTATAAACGGCACAACTTCTGCGTGTACATTTTTCTCTTGATAATTATTTTTTGCCTCTAGCATATTGAGTGAACCCACTTGGTGCCTAATTTGAGGTCTATGTTCAGGATCGATTTTAGAAATTGCACCGGGAACCAGGCGATTTAAAGCCACCGCCCCCTGACTTCCCCCTAAGACTAATATGCGAATGGGCCCGCTACGATCACGGTACTTTTGCTGTGGATCTGATTCCAATCCGATATCCGCTCGAACCGGATTACCGGTTGCCAAAATCATTTCTTCCTTTACCCAGGCTCGACGTGGAAAGGTGTCGGGAAACGCTTCAAATACCTTATTGGAAATAAAGGACAACATTTTATTAGTCATCCCGGCCACCGCATTTTGTTCGTGAATCACTAATGGAATTCCACAGAGACGCGCGGCGACTCCCCCCGGCCCAGTCACAAAGCCCCCCATTCCTAACACCACATCGGGGCGAAAGGATTGGCAAATTCGGATCGCCTGAAATATAGCGCCACTTATTTTAATGGGCGCCATCAGCAGCCGTTTGATGCCCTGCCCACGAATCCCCTCAATAGACAAATAATGCACCGGAATATTCTGCTCTGCTTCCACCACTTTAGCTTCGATTCCTTGCCGAGTACCCAACCACTCTACCCGCACGCCTTGGTCTAACAATGCACGCGCCACAGCCAACGCAGGAAACACATGCCCACCGGTGCCCCCAGCCATGATTAGCACCTTTTTCAAACCCTGTACTTTTGTGCTTTCAGAGTGACTCATGGATTACGCCACCACCACATTATTTTTAGGCATTGATTTTTTAGGTGCTGATTTTTTAAGTATTGCCTTTTTAAGAACGGCTTTAGGCGTTTTATTCATCGTTGTTTTAGCTTCTTTTTTGGGCTTCCTTTTAGGTGCCCTCTTGGGCGCCATTTGAGCCTCGATCTCTCGGGTTTCTCGTTCCACTCTCGCCAACATTCCTAGCATCAAAAAACTCACTAGCATGCTGCTACCGCCATAACTCATCAATGGCAAAGTTAATCCTTTGGTCGGAAGTATCCCCATATTGACGCCTAAATTAAATAATGCTTGCACTGCCAATAATATACTCAAACCAAACGCTAAATAGGCACTAAAGATACGCTGCTGTTTTTCAGCCGCTCGCCCAATCAAAATCCCGGTTATAAATAAGCACGCAAACAAGCTAATGATGGTTAAGTTCCCCATTAACCCCAACTCTTCAGCCAACACTGCAAACACAAAATCAGTGTGCGCTTCGGGCAGGTAGAATAGCTTTTGTACGCTATTTCCGAGGCCGACCCCAAAATACTCACCACGACCAAACGCGATCAAGCTTTGGGTCAATTGATACCCTGAAGAAAACTGATGCTCCCAAGGCTCTAAAAAAGATTTCAACCGAGCCACTCGGTAGGGCTGCGAAAAGGCCAGCAAGCCCAACGCCACGGCGCAAACCCCCACCAAGGCAAAAAATCGAGAAATCCGTACGCCCCCCAAAAACAACATACTTAAATAGGCTAATACCAGCACCACCACAGAGCCAAAGTCTGGCTCCTTTAGCAGCAATAAAATAATAATAGTGAGCATGCCCATGGGTTTTAAAAAGGCGGCCCACTGACTGCGTAATTCTTCTTGTTTTCGAAGCATATAACCGGCCAAATAAACCAGCATAAACACTTTCACTATTTCTGAAGGCTGAAAATTAAATAACCCCAAAGGGATCCATCGACGGCTGCCATTCACCTCATGCCCGATAAACGGCACCAAAACAATTGCCAACAAAACAAATGAAACAAGAAACAACAAAAACCCACTCTTTTGCCATAAATCCATCGGCACGTGGTAAACGAAAAAACCCACGCTGAAGCCCAATGCTATAAAAACCCCCTGACGCGTAACGAAATAAAGCGGATTATTCGTCAAACTTTCCGCAATATCTAACGAAGCCGAAAATAACATCACAAAGCCAATGCACAACAAACTGGCAGCAGATAAAAACAACATTGACTGTCGATTCATTGCGCCTAAATGATCCTCTCCCACCCCCCCATTAGCAGAGGAAATCATCGTTTGAGAGGTAATTTGTGTTGTTATCATTGGTTTAATGATTCCCCACTCTTTCAAGCACCAATTGTTTAAACACATCGCCACGATGTTCAAAATTATCGAACATATCAAAGCTTGCACACGCTGGAGAAAACAACACTAAATCTCCAGACGCAGCTACTTGTAATGCACCACTCACAGCTTGTTCCAGCGATTGAACATGAATGCAGCAAAGATTTTTTATCTCTGCTTGTTCAAGGCAGTGTTGTATTGCAACGGAGTCTTCACCATAAAGAAACAATGTACCGATGCCATTGCTTAGAGCCTCTGCGAGAGGAGAAAAATCAGCCCCTTTGGCTACCCCCCCTAAAATTAAATGTATGACACCCTCAGTTTCGGCTTGAAACCCTTCGATCGCCGCTAAGGTGGCGCCGACGTTAGTTCCCTTCGAATCATTAATCCAATCAACTCCGTCAAAGCTGCCAACCCACTCACAACGATGGGGTAATCCCGAAAAAGACCGAACGGCATCTTTAGCCTTTTCTAAATCAACTTTCATTCCTGCACAAACACTAAAAGCAGCGAGGATATTTAAATAATTATGGGCGCCGCGTAATTTCACCTCATTCACCGCCAACAAAATTTGCTCCCCCTGAACAAAGCACTTCTTCCCATCCACTTCACGCATACCAAAATTATTTTCTTTCGGCGCATCTAAGCCAAAACTAATCAGCGCTTGAGTACCGCGTTGATTGCTAGGAAAAGTACTCGCGTCGCCTCGGTTCACCACAAGCGTTTGCGCACCGTCAAATATTTTTTGTTTCGCGCCCACATACTCCTGTAGGGATTCGTAACGATCCATGTGATCAGGGCTGATGTTTAATAAACAGGCCACCTGTAACGGTAAATCCTCTACGGTTTCCAATTGAAAACTAGAAAGTTCCAGAACAAATACCTCAGCCTCCGAAGAATTCTGGTCGAGTAAATCAAGCGCTGGCACACCGATATTGCCACCCAACGCGGTCTCTTTGCCTACGCCTTCCAACATGTCACGCACCAAACTGCACACGGTACTTTTTGCATTCGCCCCGGTAATCCCAATAATTGGGCTTTGTACATGATCAGCAAATATTTGGATATCGCCTACAACGGCCTTTCCTTCCTGATGCACTTTCTTAACAAAGGGGTCATTGGCTGATATTCCAGGGCTAAGAATTATTTTTTCTGCGCCGGCAATAAGCTTTTCATTTAGCTCACCCAATGAAATATTATCGTCGGATAACAACCCACGTACTAAATCCAAATTGGGAGGATTCAATCGCGAGTCCGTTACTTTCACTTCAATATCTCTGGCTAACAAAAATTTCACGCAGGAAACTCCAGTTTTACCTAAACCAACCACCAAGTAATAAGACGAATCATTCTCAGCCATTATTAAAATGGCCCTTATCGTAATTTCAACGTTGCAAATCCGACTAACACCAAGATTACGGTGATAATCCAAAACCGCACAATGACCTTAGGCTCTGGCCACCCCTTTAATTCAAAATGATGATGGATAGGTGCCATTTTAAAAATTCTTTTGCCGGTCAGCTTAAAGGACGCCACTTGTAAAATAACCGACACCGTTTCCATCACAAATACCCCCCCCATAATAAAGAGAGCAAATTCTTGTCGAATAATAATCGCAATGACCCCTAGGGCCGCGCCTAAAGCAAGCGCCCCTACATCCCCCATAAAAATTTGCGCGGGATAAGTGTTAAACCATAAAAATCCAAGCCCAGCCCCCACCATCGCGCCACAAATAATCAGCAATTCACCCGCACCAGCGATAAAGGGAATATGCAGGTACTCAGCAAAGCGATAGTGTCCCCCTAAATAGGCAAACACACCTAGGGCTCCAGCCACCATCACCGTGGGCATAATCGCCAACCCGTCCAAACCATCGGTTAAATTCACTGCATTACTGGACCCTACAATCACAAAATAGGAAAGCACGACGTAAAATATGCCTATATCAATTACAACGTCTTTAAATAAAGGCACAATCATTTGAGTTTGCTCAGGCGTTACAGCGCTTGCATAAAGATAATAAGCCGCCCCTAAACCGGTGACGGATTGCCAAAAATATTTCCACCTGGCAGGCAATCCAGCTGAATTTTTTTCAACTACTTTTCGGTAATCATCCACCCAACCGACAATCCCAAACATCAAGGTGACGATCAATACCACCCAAACGTATCGATTGCTTAAGTTAGCCCACAACAAAGAACTCACCACGATGGCCACTAAGATCAACACACCTCCCATGGTGGGCGTTCCGGCTTTGGAGAGATGTGATTGAGGGCCGTCTTCGCGAATGGATTGACCAATTTGATAGTAACTTAAGCGTCGGATCATCACTGGCCCAAACACCAGTAGAAACACCAGCGCAGTGAGCACCCCCATAATTGCCCGTAATGAGAGATACTGGAACACGGAAAAGTTGTGGTTAAACTGTGTTAAATATTCAGCTAAGAGTAAAAGCATTTATTTAGAGCCTTTCGACAATCAAATTTACAATATTTTCCATCTTCGAACTTCGTGATCCTTTCACTAAGACGACTTCATCGTCATCAATTAAACCGTCTAAGTCAGCCATCAACGATTCATTATTTTGGTATACCTGAGCGGCCAACCCATAACCTAAGCCCACATCCGACGCATACTCCCCCACCGCAATCAATTTATTGACGCCGGCCTGCTGCGCATACTCACCCACCTGTTGATGGTACAACGCAGCTTGGGGACCCAATTCTCCCATGTCGCCTAGAATTAAAACCCGCTTAGCATCAAATTGACCCAGCGTGTCAATCGCTGCACGCACGGCGTGAGGATTGGCGTTATAGGYGTCATCAATGATCGTTTTACCCTTTGCGCTTCGTTTAATCTGCAATCGACCTGAAATCGGCTGCACCGCTTCCAAACCTTTTTTAATCGCAGACCGAGAGGCGCCGCATGCATAAGCCACCGCCGCCGCAAGCACCGCATTKTGCGCATTGTGCTCRCCTAAAAAATTCAAATTTATTTCCACCGCGTCCAACGGAAATTTAATCCATAATTTGGTCGCTGCACCACCACTAAAGCCCCAGTTTTCCAGATAAATATCGGCTTTTTGATTGGGTTTAAAATCCACTGTAAGCACTTTTTTATTGCCCAATTTGGTTAGCCAATCCACCGCGTATTTTTCGTTGAGGTTAACGATTGCCGTTCCCTTGCTACTTAGCGCAGAGAAAATTTCGCTTTTCGCTTGGGCAACGCCATTCAAGTCTCCAAAACCTTCGACGTGGGCAGCCGCAATGTTAGTAATCAAGGCCACATCCGGCTTCACTAGATCGGCGGTATATTCAATTTCACCAAGACCACTCGCGCCTAACTCAATCACCGCGAACCGATGCTGCGTCTCCAATCGAAACAACGTCAGAGGCACACCAATGTCATTATTCAAATTCCCTTCGGTCGCCAGCGTTTCCCCTTCAAAATTTAAAATTGAAGCAATCATTTCTTTAACAGTAGTTTTCCCGCAACTGCCCGTTAGCGCGGCACACTTCAATTTATATTGCGCTTTCCATGCCTTCGCCAATTTCCCTAGCGCCAATCGGCTGTCTTGCACTAACACCACAGGACACTCTGCGCCACTACGACTTTGCGCAACAATCGCCACCGCGCCCTTCTCTAGTGCCTGCTCGAAATAACGCGCACCATCAAAATTCGGCCCTTGCAAAGCAACAAACAAATCGCCCGACTGTAAAGTACGGGTGTCCGTGCTGACCGCCGAGAACGCTATATCTTGCCCCCAAAGTTGGCCGCCCATGGCTCTAGCCGCTTGAGAGAGCTTCATTAATGAAGCCCTCTTTTATTTAATACATCGAGTGCGCATTGATAATCACTAAACGAAAATTCGCTATGACTGAGGGTCTGGGTAAGCTCTGCGCCCTTGCCCGCTAGTAATACAATGTCTTCTTTATTGGCCTGTGAAATCGCATAATCTATGGCTTCGCGTCGATCCTCAATGACGGTGACTCTTGCTTGATCCCCCATACCCCCCATAATGTCTTCAACAATATCGAGGGTATTCTCCGAACGAGAATTATCAGCGCTGATCACCACTAGATCAGCGAATTGTTCGGCAATGCCACCCATCAACGGGCGTTTCTCTTTATCCCGCTCGCCGCCACAGCCGAACAAACAGATCAGCTTTGCTTGTGTCGGAATCAAATTCCGACAACTTCTTAATACGTTTTCTAAAGCATTAGGGGTATGAGCGTAATCGACAAACACTGTAGGTTGACTATCCGGCAATTCATTCAACACCCTTTGAAGCCGCCCCGGTACCCCCTTCAGTTTTGAAACTGTGGTCTCAATGTGTGGCGCTGAAAATCCAAGCTGCGTTAGCACGGCGACTGTTGATAATAAATTTTCAACATTAAATTCACCCAATAGATTTTGATTATTGATTTTGCATACCCCCTGAGGCGTATGTATTTCTAGCTTGATGCCTAAAGCGGTCATTAGCGCGTTGGTACAATAAAACTCAGCGTTGTCTTTTGTTCTACTAACCCCCAAACAATTTCCTTCAATCTCCTCGCACCACTCGCTTCCAACGGGATCGTCTAAATTAAATATTGAGGACTTTAATTCCGACCGCAAAAACAATTGCTTCTTAACGCGTTTGTATTGCTCAAAATCAGCATGATAATCCAAATGGTCGTGGGTCAGGTTTGTAAAAACCGCCAAGTCAAAATCACAAGCATTCACTCGACCTTGGTGTAAACCATGGGAAGAAACTTCCATCGCCACATACCGAACGCCATTGCTCTTAAGATCAGATAAAATTTTCTGTACGGTAATAGCGTCAGGCGTAGTATGTTGCGTGGCTTGAAGCTTATTCCAATGCCCATACCCTAAGGTACCAATCAAGGCACTTTGTTCACTTAACATTTCCAGCGCTTGGCTTATAAAGTAGGCACAGGACGTTTTTCCGTTCGTGCCGGTAATGCCAATGAGAACCATGTCTTCAGAAGGCGATCCATAAAACCGTGCACTAATAGCGCTTACCTTGTGCGCCAATGCTTCTATCTCAATGACCGGAACCGTCGCTTCCTCAACCGCTTGGCGAGGCGCGCCATGATTCTTCTCTACCAAAATGGCCACTGCTCCGTGCTGAACAGCATCACCGATGTATTGGCAACCATCACTTTGAGTACCAGGAAGCGCAAAAAACAAATCTCCAGAGGTCACGCACCGACTGTCCAGCGCAAGCCCGGATATTGGCAACTCTGAATTGACTGTGTTTTCTGCTATTCCCATTAATAACTCTTTCAGTTCAATCATTGGGGCGAACTATTTTTAAGGGGCTCATTAAGTCCCCCCAGCGCGATCAAGCGTTCTAGTCGGCAAGGGTTGATCCGCTACTCGAAAATCAATGTCATCAGGGACAATATTAAACAGAGGGAGTACGCCCGACATCAATCGTGAATAAACCGGCGCGGCCACCAATCCCCCGTAATAATCCTCACCACGAGGATTATTAATGACCACTACCGTTACAAATTTCGGATTACTCACTGGCGCGATACCCGCAAACAACGCCACATACTGATCTTCCGCATAGCCTTTTCGAGTCACCTTGTGAACCGTGCCGGTCTTGCCTGCCACACGATACCCCGCCACTTTAGCTCGAGAAGCAGTCCCCTCTTTACTCACAACCCCCTCAAGCATGGTTAATACCTGTTGCGCATATTGACGTTCAACAACCTGTTTACCTTTCGAAATTTTATCTTGTTTGATCAACGTCAGCGGTCGTTTTAGCCCACCAGCGGCCAAAACACTGTAAGCATGGCTAAGTTGTAACGCTGTCACGGACAACCCATAACCATAGGATAAGGTCGCCCTCTCAATGTCATGCCAACGATCCCTAACCGGTAAGACGCCCATACTTTCACCAGGATATTCACTTCCGGTTAATCGTCCCAAACCGAGTCGACTAAATACATTCACGAGATTTTCAGGGGGTAAGCTCAGTGCTATTTTAGAGGTGCCCACATTGCTTGATTTAACCAGCACTTTCCCCAAACTCAGTACACCATAATTACGGTGATCCCGAACCAACTTCTTTCCCACGCGCAAAGTACCAGGACTGGTATTGATTAAACTGTGAGGCTTATATTTTCCCGACTCTAAAGCGGCGAGTACGGTAAAAGGCTTCACCGTAGAGCCAGGCTCAAATAAATCAGTAATGGCTCTATTGCGTAAATGACTGGCTTTTAAATTCTGACGATTATTAGGATTAAACGAAGGCTGGTTGACTAACGCTAAAATTTCGCCAGATTCTACGTCCACCACAATAATCGAACCGGAATCTGCTCGATTGAGTTTAACCGCTCGCACCAGCTCACGATACGCAAGATGCTGAACGCGAAGATCAATGCTTAGATTTAAATCTTTACCTGGCTGAGCTGATTCAATAATATCTAAATTCTGAAACACCCTTTTTTTACGATCTTTCAAAACACGTATTTTACCGGGATTACCTTGCAAGCTCGCATCAAATGCCAGCTCCAAACCCTCTTGACCGTGCCCTTGAATATCAGTAATACCCGCCACATGAGCAGTCACTTCAGCGGATGGATAAAACCGCCGGTATTCGGTAATGCTATAGACGCCAGGAAGGTCTAGATCTAAAACAATCTGAGCTTTTTGCGGCGGAAGATGTCGCTTCAAATAAACGAACTGCTTGCCTTGACCCGCGAGCAATTGGTTTTTCAAATGCGAATAGGAAACCCCCATCAACTTCGCTAAGGTTTCCCAACGATCTTGCACTTGAATTAATTCTTTAGGAACAGCCCAGATGGACTCCATCGGCGTACTGACCGCAATAGGGTTATTGCGCCGATCAGTAATCAGACCTCGATGCGCTGCGATTTTTTCTACCCTTACCATGCGAGCATTACCTTGTTTTTGTAAAAAGCTCTGATCATAGACATGCAAATAAACAGCTCGGGAAATCACCCCTACAAAGACCAATATCACTCCGCAGCACACGAAATACAAACGCCAAGGGTTCTCGTTTTCAATGGTCTCCTTCAAGGCCCCACCATTATCATTTCATTGGCCTCAGGCACTTTCATCTTCAATTGACTCATCGCAACTTTTTCGACTCGGGCGTACGACCCCCAAGCGCTTTGCTCGAGCAATAATTGTCCCCACTCCACTTCAAGGGCATTATTTTCTTGTTTCAACGCTTGCAATTCCGCCACTATATTTCGGCTTGCATGCACACAATACGAAATTCCAGCGGCAGAAATAATATTGATTGCCACCAAAGCGATCACCCAATTGCGCTGCTTCCAGCTCTGCGTAATAGCCATAATTACGTTTACACAACCAAATTTTCCGCAACTCGCATGATCGCGCTGCGAGCCCGAGGGTTACTGTCAACTTCCTCTTTTGACGCTTTAATCGGTTTGCCTATTTTTTTAAATTTAGGCTCCCAAGTATCGATAATGGGTAATCCTCTTGGGATCTCGTCTCCTTTAATCTGGTACTGTATAAAACGTTTAACAATTCGATCTTCTAAAGAATGGAAACTGATTGCCACCAACCGGCCATTTTGCGTTAAGATTTCCGCGATATGTTCTAGACCTTCCTTTAAATCGTCCAATTCCCGATTTAAATAAATCCTCATTGCTTGAAAGCTTCGCGTCGCAGGATGCTTGTGTTTCTCCCAACGAGGATGCGCTTCTGAAATTATTTTCGCTAATTGTAATGTTCCCTCGATGGGCTTCTCTTTACTCTTTTCAACAATGGCTCGTGCAATACGTTTTGAGTAACGCTCTTCACCATAATTCCGCAGCACCAAAGCAAGATCATCCGCGGAAACACGGCCGAGCCACTCTTGTAAGGTTATTCCGCTGGCATTATCCATTCTCATGTCTAAAGGGCCGTTTTGGGAAAAACTAAAGCCACGCTCGGGGTCATCCAATTGCGGCGAAGAAACCCCTAAATCCAATAACACACCGTCTACTTTCCGGTTCCAGCCCAACTCATCCGCATAACCACCGATCTCTTGAAACGATCCATGCCGAATCACTACACGAGGGTCTTGACCGTATTGCTGATTGGCAAATTCGATGGCTGCTTCGTCTTTATCGACCACCAGCAACCGACCTTCATCAGACAAAGACTCTAATATCGCGCGGCTATGTCCTCCTCGACCAAAAGTACCGTCGACATAAATCCCGTTGGGGCGCACATTTAAAGCACTAACAGCTTCATTAAGCAGGACAGATGTATGTTGAAACAATGTATTCACTTTTTAAATTGACAGATTTAATAATTCTTCGGGCATGCCCTCCAAATCACCGTTTGCTTCTTCTAGCCACTCTTTACGCTTGGCTTCCCAACTACTCTCATTCCATAATTCAAATTTTGCTCCCTGCCCCACCAACACCACTTTCTTTTCCAGGTTCGCATACTGTCGAAGTGCCGGGGGAACTAACAATCGACCATTCGCATCCATGTCCACATCCGTGGCATGGCCTACCAATAAGCGCTGAATACGTCGCACGGCTTTATTAAAACTGGGCAAAGCAGACACTTTCTTTTCGATTTCTTGCCAATCTTTAAGCATGTATAAGAGCAAGCAAGGCTCTTCCGTGTCGATGGTCAAAATTAAACAGCCGTCCGCCTCCTCACGTACGCGCTCTCGATAACGAGAAGGCATCACGATCCGGCCCTTGCTGTCTAAATTGAGAGGGTTTATGCCTCGAAACACGTTTATGTACTCTGACTGATCCCAGAACCGCTACAGACACCAGATTAAACCACTTTAAACCACTTTGGTGCACTATAACCCACCTTTACACACTATGGTCACACAAAAGACCCTTGTCAAGGCAGACAATAATCAGCAAGAGATGAATTTATTCAAATAGAATCAATTAGTTAAAGATATCAATCAAAGAGGATTTCAAAACTGAAGGAATGAAAAGAAGAGGCGACCGCTTAATTATCAACAAGGTAGCATGCAAAGTTAGAATCTACTTTAACCGCTAAGCTTTTTTGTAATATAAGTCGCACTTTTTATAACGAAAGAGCAGAGTCGGCCGATAAGCCGGGTTCTGTCGAAGACAATCATTCATCTAGGGCATGCATCGCTGCATGCCTCAAGCAACCTACCCAGACCCAATGCGGGCCGCACTATTAGGTCTCTATTTGGTCTTGCTCCAAGCGGGGTTTACCATGCCACGACGTGTTACCACTCGCGCGGTGCGCTCTTACCGCACCATTTCAACCTTACCGTTCTTGCTGGATCCCCCCTATAAAAGGAAGACCTTGCAAGCCTTAGGCGGTGTATTTTCTGCTGCACTTTCCGTAGGCTCACGCCCCCCAGGGGTTACCTGGCACTCTGCCCTATGGAGCCCGGACTTTCCTCCCTTGAAAAAAATTCAAGGGCGATTGCCTAGCCGACTCTGCTGCGCAAGACTAGCCTTACCCACTCAAAAGCTCAAGCATAATTGCTTATATTGTGTCTAAGCCGACGTTTAGAGCGTATTGGTAAAGCAGCTTTTTAGAAATACCCGTAATCTGGGAGCACAAACTAGAGGCTTGCTTTTTGGACAGCTCCCGCAATAAGACATCCATGATTTTGCTTGCTTCTTCGGTCACTTCCGCTACCGAACTACTGCGGTCACCTTCCACCAAAACAACAATTTCACCGCGCTGCTGATTAGAATCATCAGCCACCCAATCTGCGAGCTCCTGCAATCCACTTCGTTTAATCGTTTCGAACGTTTTACTGATTTCTCGCGCTAGCATCGCTGGACGATCCGCACCGAACACCTCCTGCATAGACTTTAAGCTTTCCACGATACGATGCGGCGCTTCGTAAAACACCATGGTGCGAGATTCATTCTGTAATTCACGTAAACGCATCAATCGCGCATGGGACTTTGAAGCTAAAAACCCCTCGAAACAAAACCGATCACTGGCTAAGCCCGAGGCGCTCAACGCGGCGATCGCAGCGCATGGCCCAGGGATGGGACAAACTCGAACCCCATTACTATGCGCCTCCCCAACCAAGCGAAACCCTGGATCGCTAATCAAAGGGGTCCCTGCATCAGAGATTAACGCGACATTTTTTCCTAGTTTAATTTGCTCAACCAGCGAAACAGACCGCCCCCTTTCATTGTGTTCATGCAGCGAAATTAACTTAGTATCGATGCTGTGAAACTCCAACAGGGTTCGACTGTGACGCGTGTCTTCTGCGGCGATTATGTCCACCATATTCAGTGTATCTATAGCTCTCTGACTGATATCATGCAAATTCCCAATAGGCGTGGCAACGACATATAATGCCGATATAGAAGGCTCGATAGACATACGACTCACTCTCTAATGTTGAACTCAGCACCCGCGATGCATTCAGTAAAAAGCCCCAGCAGGCGCACTGCAATAAAGTGCAGTTCTGCATTATACCTTCGGCGCAGGGATTGGCGCAGGGATTTTAGACAATTAGTCGTGTTGCAAATTTTTGAGCGCCAAAAAACCATAACACTTAAAGCAGTGCCTAAAACATGAAGCCATTCCCTCGACTCTTTTCACTGCATACATTAGCGACTCTCTTGACGCTCACACTGCTTTCCAGCGCATGCGTTAGCACCAAAGATGCACCAGGCAGCCACTCCCCTGAATCAGAAATCCAACACGCCTCCAATCTTAGTGATTTATTTGAAAGGGCTCGACGCTCAGAGTCCCCGCAGCGAGAACAATACCTATTGTCTGCAGTCAATAAATTGCGCATGGACGGTGAGCTTAAAGAAGCTCAAAAATTACTTTCAAGTTTATTCTTTGGAGCACTGCCATTACCCCTGAAAGCGTCTTATATCATTGAATATTCAGAACTAGCATTACTCAACAACCATCCCGAATTGGCACTTAACGCGCTCACCAGCAATCAATTCAGCTTGTATGATTATTTCGATCAATTAAGCCCTGACACTCAAATTCAGCTCAGCGAAATCAAAGCCTATGCTTACGAAGCCGCCGGAAACTTTCTTGCCAGCGCAAGAGAAAGAATCTATTTTAACTCGTTACTTCAGCCTTCAGCTCAACAGCAGAACGAAACCATCCTCTGGCAAAACTTAAATCAGTTATCAATACAAACCCTCTATACTCTGGCGCTCAACGCCCCCACCAATGAATTTCGAGGCTGGCTTGAGCTAGCTCACCTCAACAAAAACCATCAACATAACATCGACCAACAGTACCAAGCCCTCAATCAATGGCTAACCCGCTGGCACAATCATGCCAGCGCAAAGAACCTCCCCAAAAATCTAGAACTACTGTCTAAATACACAGACCTACGCCCTAAAAAGATTGCTCTATTTCTACCTTTAAAAGGCAAGTTATCCAGACCCGCTCTCGCTATCCAAGACGGGATTTTAGCCGCACACTATAACGTCCTACAAACATCAACAGATATCCCCCAAATCACCCTTTACGACACCAGTCAAACCGTTGATATGCACCACCTCTATCAACAAGCAGTAGCCGAAGGGGCTGAACTCATTATCGGCCCGCTGGAAAAACAACATGTTAATTCGATTCTTAAACTACCTAAAACTGAAATCCCCATT
>NVTH01000057.1 GCA_002401525.1 Moraxellaceae bacterium
ATTTCGGCTTAAACTCAAAAATTTAACTTCTTTATTTTCCGCAGCCAAAGATTTTATAATTTCTAGAGAATTATCTGAACTTCCATCATCGGCAAAAATCAATTCATAAGAAACACCCATTTCTGTCAACCTTGTTGACATAACTGAAACCCTCATGCTATCTTTATGTCAACCTAGTTTACACGGATATTTAAAAATGGCCACGTTAAGAAACGTACTTCGCGCAAATGCCACTAGCTGCCTCGCTTTTGGGGGACTATTTTTATTAATGCCCGCGCCTGCTGCTGGCTTTTTGGGCACTGAAAATCTCGCCCCGAATATAGTCTTTCAGCTTTTGGGTGTCGTTCTAGTCTTCAATGGATTTCATTTAGTTTGGGCATCCCTTCAAGCAAGCCCACCGAAATTATTAGTTCTTTATTTTTCTGCAGGTGATTTTCTTTGGGTAGCAGGAACGGCTTTATTGCTCGTAATGGGGCTTTGGATTACCTCACCTGTGGGCATTATCAGTTCGTTGCTTATTGCTGCATGGGTGGGAACACTGGGAGTGCTTCAATTAGTTTCTTATAAAAAGTTGGGGCCAGTAACGCAGGCTGATGATTTTTCTTGATTTGAAGAATAAAATTTTTGCGCCAAATCAACTAGTTTGAATCCACGCTCATCAGACCTTTTGAGGCCCCGCGTACTTATTTAAAAAATAACATAATTCATTGTCATCACTCAGCACGCGGGAAGGGATCATGTGAAACATGGAATTATTAATATAAAAAAGGTACATCCCCTTACCATACCGCCATTTTCGAATATCACTCCACTGCAATTTATTCTCACCCACTTCGCTTTTAAAACGAATACCTTGCTCAGATATAAAAAATGATATTTCCGCGTTCAACGTTCTGTGCACATCAAATCGTCTCGACGCATTGATCGGAATTAGGAGAAATAGTACTGCGAAATACCCTAAAAAACCTCCCACGGCACTGCCATAGCCAAAGGTTTTGTATTCCGTAAAATAACCAATCAGCAATAACATCCCGCCTAAGATCGAGGCAGCCTTGATTGTTCGACGAGTCCCTTTGCAGTGGAGCTGCATTGCTTTAATGACTTCAGACTTGGATAACTTATAAATACAGCTCATTACTTCCTCGCCAGGCTTTGCGCCTAAATCAACATCGAACAACACCGGCCAACGTACCGGTAAGTTAAATACCGTCTCTACAGAGAAAGACGATTAATCCTAACTTTTTAAGTATAGAATCACCTTGAGCGGCGTGTTTTATTTTATAAAACAGGCTCAATTGAACGCGTATGCTTGGAGAACTAGACGTTAGTAAGCAGCAAATACGGTCTAAAAATATGCAATATAGCTATATATTTCAATATTTTACAAAGAATACAAGGACTCAAGCTGCAGTATGCCCTCTGCATTCGAATTGGGTTGACGCAGGACCACGAGTGATATTCGATACCGTCGATCTAATTTAACTGCTTTTTGAGAGGGCATTACTCTCGTAGATTATTAGGATAAGCAGAAGGCCATTCATATTCAATCGATGGTTAAAAAATCTAGCTTCACGTGGAGTTGTTTGTTGAGAATTTGTAGTCTCAGTTATTGACGCCTAAATTATCGCAGGATGAATCCGTTGCGACTTTAACCACAAGAAAGTGATTCTCTAATATGGGAAACGGTATGCTGAAAACTCTTGGCACCTTTTGTATCCATGGATACCCTAAGCGTAATCCCCAATAAGTAAGATGCCCCGCCCATGAAAGAAATTGAAACTGTTTAGGCACGAGTGTTTTCCATTGGTCGATTGCTTCGCAACCCATTTGCAGCAGGATATAGGCTTCATTCTTTTCCTTGTGCCGAATGATTAGATCGCATTTTTTAAACAACGAAGCGTAACTTTTCACCGAACGATAAACAGCGGTATATTCGCCTTCGAGGATGAACGTCTGTTCTCTCACAGTCGACTCGCGGCAAAGAATGATTCCACCTGGCTCTAGATATTGTTTCAACCGCTTCAATAGAATGATCACATCATTCTCATCTAGATACATCAGTAGACCGCCAAGGAAAATCAGCTGGTAGCGTTGGTCCGGTTGAAAGGACAACGCGTCACCGAGAAATGCGCGCATATTGCTATGCTGTGAACAGCGTTTTTCTAGCGCTGCGTAGAGGGAGCTACTGCCTTCAAGCGCATCGACTCGCGCGAAACGACGTGCAAACTTTTCGGCCCAAAAGCCCATGCCACTGCCGAGATCAAGGGCTGCCCCGTTGCGGTCTAGGCTTAAAATAAGTTTGTCTACAGCCTGTTCTTCAATACCGAAGCGGAATTTCCCTGCACTGGCTGGAAAACCATAACCGTCCATCATATACGGCCCGAGGATCGTGGGCGTCACTTGCTCCCAATAGTTGCCGACTACTTTTCTGTCGACCTCAGGCATAAGAGAATAACCGCCCACCGTAAATAATCGTCAGCACAAGGGTATACGCAGTGATGACGTGATACCAAGCGCCTTCAAGTTTGGGGGTTCTTATGGGTGCTACGTTTGCGATGGCCAATCCCATAACTACGATATAAAGTAGCGGAGTGAACAGCAATGAACTCACTAAACCATCCAGCACAAAAAGCAATGTTAAGACAAGACCGTTATTGTCGATGGCTAAGCCCTGATAGGTTGATTCTTCTACCAAACCGAAGACATTAAAGTAACTCAACCGAAGCACTCCCGCGGCTACAATGCAAAATGCGCCAGGGACAAACCAAGGACTAAAACCACCGTAGCTTAACAAAACAATCGCCGGGCAAATACCAAAGCTGACAATGTCGATCAGCGAGTCAAGCTGACCTCCGAAACTCCGCTGATTGTCATTTCGGCCTTTCATTTTACGGGCAATTTTACCGTCGTTCCAATCAAAGAATACTGCCCAGATCAGGCCGATCATCGCTGCCGAAAAATTTTCGAGAATCGCGAAGTAGATTGCAAGCACGGCACAAAACAGTCCTGCCAACGAACAGATATTCGGTAAATCTTTGGCAAAGGAAAGTATTGTCGGCATCTCTTGCGAGGCTTTTATACTGGACATTAACTGTTCCCAAACCCCGCTTGTTTAGCAGGAATCACACTCTCTTCTGATGCCAATACAGCGTTTAAAGCCGCAACGAAGGCTTTGTTTTCATCAGGAGTCCGGCTGGCAATGCGCAGATAGCGGTTTGCATCGGGCATTGTTTTACCATCACAATGCTTGATATAAATATTATGTTCCACAAATAATTGTCGCGTGACTTCGGGCCCAGTGGGCGCATGATCGGGAAGACGACAGAAAATATAGTTTGCGTCTGGCTTGTAAACAGTCATGCCTTTAATAGTGCATAGCTGTTGATAAAGTCGATCTCGATCGGCGCGTACCTTGGCACAACTAATTTTGAATTCGTCACGGTATTCCGGTGCATGGCGCAAAAAGGCCTCGGCTAAACCATTGACATTCCAGATCGATATCCCTTCTCGAACTCTTTCGGTAAAGGCAGTGTTGGCGCTGAGCATGTAACCGATTCGCAGACCGCAGATACCATAGGCTTTACTCATGCTTTTGAAAATCGCAAGATTGGGGTATTCCGCAATATCGGGTTCTAAAGAGATTTGATCAGGTGTTTCGGTAAAATCGATAAAAGACTCATCCACGATCAGCATGCAATCCTGCGCCGCTAACTTGCCTAATAAACGAATAAGATCCGCTTTGGGCACAAGTAATGAAGTGGGATTGTTAGGGGTGACTACTACAGCCACATCTGCTTTACAGCGAGCCGCCTGCGCTGCGAATTTATCCACGTCCAATTCAAACGAAGGGGCATCAAGCTGAAATTCAACGACCTTTCCCTCCGGTGCGGCATTAGCGTATTCATTGAACGACGGCACAGGCACTATCAAGCTATTGGCGATATGGCCAGACACTATCTTAATCAGTTCTGCAGCACCATTGCCAACCACAATTCTTTCTGGTGGCTGATCGATTATATCCCCTACCATTTCAGCCAGCACGCCTTGTGCAACGGGATAATTTAATACTAATTCACGAATTTGACTGGTCAGTTGATCGAAAAATCGCGAGGGTGGAAAATAGAGATTATAAAGGTAAGCGTGATCAATAAATCCGTGCTGCCAATAACCTCCGTGTTGAGTCGATATCATCTCATACTGCTGCTCTCTGTTCGCACTTTCCTGCTTAGTCATTATTACTTCATTGCCTTCTATCGTTGAGATAGTTAATGGTCTTAATTCCCCCCTAATACGGAAGACCGATGGGGTCTAATACTCGATCTAAGTAATCGCTATTTTGCCGTTGATTCGGATTTTTTGAAGATCTGTCGCCAATGGCTCAAGCCAGCGTGCAACGGATGCACTTTCTTTTGAGCGCGGAAAGATCATTTCGGCTTGATGTAAATCTTCTATGGTATCAATCTCATACCATCTATTCTCATCGAAGAATACGCCATCAAATGTAAGCACCTTGTCGGCCACCATATCGCTAAACACTAATTCATAATATTCGTTCACCCGCTCATCGGCGATATAGCGGTCTAAGTACGCTATTGTTTTTTGCCAGCTCTGCAAGGATAAGCTGTAGATATTGACTGTTTTAAACTTCCGATTATTGTTCAAACTTTCCTTCCCATGGAAAGCGGTAACACGCTCCTCTGCATTGAGTGCAACGGTAGTCCCGTTCATCCAAGGTAGAATATGAGAGATCGCGATTTTGTCGGGCTTTAATAAATCTTTTAGCATTCCACTTTCAAAAACAAGATCACTTTCTACTAGCAAAAACGGTTCTTTAATGACTTGTCTTGCAAGCCAAAGGGAATAGATATTATTAGTGGTTTGGTAGATAGGATTAAACACGTAATCAACCTGCATATTCCCCTTGTTTATTTCAAGGAAATCACGAACACAAGATTCCAAGTACCCTGTGACGACCACCAATCGGCGAATACCTTGGGAGCGGAGGTTTTCAACTAATCGACCAAGAATAGGTTTTCCACCCACCTCTGTCAGGCATTTAGGAGCGTCGAGAGTAAGAGGGTGTAATCGTGATCCAGTGCCAGCGGCTAAAAGCAGCGCTGTCGTCAGTTGATTCTGCTTAGTCATAAAACCTCAATTCTCCGCTTAAATTTAGTGGTGCTCGTTTAACGAGACCAATCGCTACTCAGTGACAACATTGGCACCAAGGGAAACGTACTTTGCTATTTAATAGAACCTGAAGAGGGTCGTTGCTGCCGTTAATTGATGTTTTAATTCCGTTATTGTTCATCAGTTATTGTTCAACGGCTTGATTTTCTGGACTGGACACACCTACCCGTGGTTCCCGCATTCAGACATCATTATCCGCACGGCGAAAACGCCATTACGCACCGACTTTAGGAAGGGGTCGCCCCACCTTGGGCCATGCGGTAGAGCTTAGTTCGTCTGAGTTTTAGCTAAGATGCGAGTTCATCGAATGTCAGACAGCTATCGCTGATCATTATCTAGACTCATGCTGATAAATGATAGGCAATACTAACAGCTGACATTGAATATAAATAGTGGCCACTAAAATGCCTCTATATTGGGCGATCGTTAAAAAGAACAAAAATCACGCCAATATCGAAAACATGATCGCAATCAGAGCTTAATTTTTGAGCTTCTTAAATTCAAAACCCTCACAAACAATTGGCTTTGAATACCCTCCTCGATTGGATAAGATCAAGGTAGACTCTAGTTTTCCTAGTTCTCACAATAATAATTTTAATAAAGCTGACTAATATGGACACTGATGTTGTAATCATAGGAGCAGGCCCTGCGGGTCTTGCGGCCGCCTATGAGTTAAAAGAACGTGGTATTAAGGCTCTAATCTTTGAAAAGTCGTCGCAAGTTGGCACTCCCTGGAGAAACCGACACGATCAGCTTTGCCTCAACACGTATCGAGATTTATCAGATTTGCCCGGTCTAAAGATGCCTTCAGATTACCCCTCTTTTCCAACCCGGGACCAATTTGTTGCCTACCTTGAAAGCTACGTTCAATTCCTCAATCTACCCATCGAATACGACACCTACGCTCAAAAAATCAAGCAGCAATCCGGTGGTTGGCAGGTAAAGACCAATCACTCAGTACTTTCTTGTCGGCACGTGATCGTCAGTACTGGTTCAGATAAGGTGCCATTTACCCCCAATTGGCCGGGTAAAACCAAATACCAAGGCACTATCATTCACTCAGGCGCATTTCACCACGCCGAAGATTATGCAGGCAAATCGGTCTTGTTGGTGGGTGCTGGGAATTCGAGTATTGATATCGGCAACTATTTAGTGAAAGAAAAAATTAAACCCTCGTGGCTGTCTGTACGCGGAGGCAATTGGTTTGGCCCTAAGGAGATATTCGGGTTCGCGATACACCCGCTTGCRATTTACGCCAGGGGTCTTCCGCTCTGGATGATGGATTTATCGATTACCCTGGCGAATCGCTTGTTATATGGAAGTTTTTCTAAATTGGGGCTTCCTAAGCCGAAAAAGGGCGCGGCTACCCGAGCAGTAGAGGAATTTGTCGTCCCAGCATTAGACGATGGATTTATGGCCGGTTTAAAAGCGGGTCAATTTACCGTCGTCCCAGAAATTAAAAATTTCACAGAAACCAGTGTGGAATTAAGCGATGGCCAGATTTTAAAACCCGACGTGATTATTTGTGGCACCGGGTATCAGTTTGGACTTGAACCCCTCCTAGGTCATTTAGATGTCCTCGATAAGCGAGGCTTTCCATTATTTTACGCCGACCAACAAAGTGACTCCCATCCAGGGCTGTGGTTTTTGGGGCATAACACCTCACTTTTTGGAAATATGTATMTWNGTYGSKMAKWRKCRAWTSANAMTSNNGCAAKWWWANNATTTCTAGAATGCTGGAAATACCGCTTAAAGAGCATACTCGCCAAACTGAACCGGAAGTCAGCCTGAATTAGACGGTCGATAATAGGGCGTAACCCTAAATTTTAGGGTAAAGGATGCCTTTAAAAAATCATTCATTACAGGGACAGTCACGATGAGCCTTTATGACAAACACATACTACCCAAGTTTATTGATTTAGCTTGTGGTACCAAACCCATTAGCTACCAACGAAAAAAAGTGGTCCCTGAAGCCAGCGGCCGCGTGTTAGAAATAGGCATCGGACCCGGATTAAATTTACCCTACTACGATGTGAATAAAGTGGACATGGTTTTCGGGCTGGAGCCCTCCGCCGAGATGCGGAAACTGGCCGCCAAACGAGTCAGCCAAGTACCCTTTAACGTCGAATTTATAGACTTGCCCGGTGAAGAAATCCCTTTGGATGATAATTCCGTTGATACCGTGTTGTTAACCTATACCTTATGCACCATCCCGGATGCGTTGAGCGCTTTAAAGCAAATGAAACGGGTATTAAAACCGGGAGGAAAATTATTGTTTTGCGAACACGGGGCGGCTCCCGATAAATCGGTTAGAAAATGGCAAGCTCGAATCAACCCAGTATGGAAACCCATCGCGGGCGGTTGCAATTTAAACCGAAAAATCCCTCAATTATTGGAGCAAGGTGGTTTTCACATTCAAACCATGGAAACCGCCTACATCCCAGGCACACCCAAAATAGCCGCGTATAATTATTGGGGGCAAGCAACGGGCTGATTGAATGCCCCCAACATGAGTCATTAGTAATGAATTCTTAGAATCGGCGAGCGGTCAATTTTTTATGCATTAATTATCAAGGAGTCAAATGATGCGGCATATTACTTCACTGATAGCCTCTACCCTGCGCGGATGGAAAGGCAGTCACGCGACGGCCCGCACTAATCAGCCAGACAAACTGCTGGAACTCTATGATATGGAAGGCTGCCCTTTTTGCCGGCCAGTAAGAGAATATCTGACCGAGCTCGACTTAGACGTTTTAATTCACCCATGCCCTAAAAAGAGTACGCGTAATCGTGAGAAATTAAGCGCACTTGGGGGCAAAAAACAAATGCCTTACCTATACGACCCCAATACCGACACCGGCCTGTACGAAATGCAGGACATTATTGTCTATTTAAAAAATCAATACGACACGCTGCCTCAGCAAAAGAAAACTGAGCCCAATGTCATCACTTCAACGCTTGCCTCTATGACTCGAGCGATGTCAGGCATTCTCTACCGCCCTTCCCTGCCCGCCGACAAGCCTCTGGAATTATTTTCCTACGAAGCAAATGTGAAGTCTCGGATCGTTAGAGAGCGGCTTACGGAAATGGAAATTTCTTACGTATTACGTAATTCCGGGAAGACACAAATAGTAAAATCAGAACCAATAGATTCCAACCTTTCCTCCAATGCGCACAACCAAAAACCTTCCTCAGTGACGCCACTCAGCAAACGCCAAGAATTACACCAACGAACTGGAAAAATTCAAATCCCTTATCTTTACGATCCAAATTCAGATAAAGGGCTTTTTGAACCCAAGGATATAATTCATTACCTAAAATGCACCTATGGAAAAACGCCTGAAAACATCCGAATTCATAAAGAGGCAGTGAATGGCTAATTTCAAGGGAGATTTAATGAGTATTGATTGCCTCTAACCAACCATAGAATTAAGCGCTTCTCGATAAGCAAGTACACCTCCGCCATGCTTTTCAAAACCATAATGCAATAGCGAAACAGATGTGCTGCTGGAATTTATCGCGCCAAACACCACTCCAACATTTTTTAGGGCGTCATTAATTTAATTCTTCAGCAATATAGCCTCTTGCAAAGAGAATACGACCACCGGCCACCCCACCTTAAATTCAAATTTTTCAGTGAGTTACAATAGCCCCCACCCACACATAATGAGTCTGCAAGAATTTGGTAAGCAGCGCTAAACCCATGAGCTATTCTTAAAAGTAACTAAAATTCCTTTTCATAGCGCAAATCAGTCGATGAGGCCAATGAGACGTTCCTCATTTTTAATATCACGCCTAAATTGGGTCTCGTTCTTTTCGACCTTTTGGGTTGCTGTGTGTTTCTTAATTCCCTCAAACCAAGTGTGGTCAGCGGCACAAACACTTCTCATCAGCGATTCCTCCTCTATTCGAACCGCCACGTTTACCGATCAAGATCCAAGAATTGTGCTCGGATCAACCATGCAATACCTCATCGATGACAGCGGTCAATTGGGCATCGAGGATGTGGTTGGCACCGCAGCGGACAAACAATTCAAAGACATTAGTATAGAAATTCCTACCTTTGGACTTACGGATGTCCCTTATTGGTTTCGCCTTGCCCTGAAGTATGAGGGTTCTCAGCAAGAAATCATTAAAGAATTAGAAATAGCCAATGCGCTGTTGGAATCTATCGATTTGTATGAAATAGACTTGTCTGGTCAGGTTCGACAGGTACAAGGAGGTTTGGCAAGACCACTCACTGCACCGGATATCGTATCTCGCCACTTCGTTTCAAGACTGCACCTTAAACCCAACGAGACAAAATGGATTTACATCAAAGTAGGAGGTAATAGCGTAATGAATTTACCTACTTATTTGTGGAGTTTGGATGCGCGGCGTTATAAGACCGAAACTCAAATGGTGGTCTTCGGAATGTACTACGGTCTGATGACGGTAATGTTTTTATATAATTTATTTCTTTTCATCTCCACTCGTTTCAAAAGTTATCTCTTTTACCTTTTTTATATCGCATTTATCAGCATGACAATGTTTGCCAATGACGGGCTCATGAAAGAGTATATTATCAATGATAGCCCCTGGTTGCACACTCGCCTAATGTGGTTACTGATTTGTATCACTGCGGTTGCTGCTATTTTTTTTATTCGGGAATTTTTAGCAACACGGTTACGTCATCCGAAGATGGATAAAATATTATTATTAACCATGGGCCTTATGATCTTCGGCGCATTGTTAACCATTGCCTCTAACTCATTGCTGAGTAATTATGTGGTTAACATCGGCGTATTTTTTGTGTGCGGCAGCTTATTAACGAGCGGTATTGTTAGTGTGTCAAGCGGCTACCATGAGGCAAAATTTTTCCTACTTGCGTGGATGTTCATCCTTTTAGGAGGCGTTGTTTTAATCTCGATGTTTATCGGGCTGCTGCCAGTAAAATCTTATACCATGTTTGCCACCCACATAGGTTCCGCACTGGAAGTACTGCTGTTGTCTTTTGTCGTAGCCGATCGAATTAACGCCATCGTATCCGAAAAGCTAGTCATTGAAAAAGTAGCTAAAACTGAACTTGAAAATAGCCATCGTTATCTTGATGCCAGTCATCGTTTAAAAGATGATTTTCTAGCGTGCATCAGTGAAGAATTTATCGTTCCCATAACAGGCGTAATCAAGCGATTATCGCTCCTTGATACAAATCAATTAGATCAAGAGCAAAATAGCTTTGTTAACACCATTACGAGATCTGCCCGCTCGATGATGTTTCTAGTGAATAATTTAATAGGGTTTACTGAAAAAACCAACAGCGTTCAACGCATTGTTGCGCCCTTTGGATTGCGGCAGCAGTTAGAATATATTCGCTTAAGGTACTGGGCGAAATGTCAATCGAAAGGATTAGGTTTTCAATACAATATCGATGAAAATATTCCAGAACGTTTAATAGGCGATGCGTCTCGACTACAACTGGTCATTTATAATCTGCTGGATAACGCGATTAAATTTACCGATCACGGTCTAGTCACAATGAGTGTAGGGCGTCGTCTCACAGGGGGCAATCAACATACGGTAGACTTGGACTTTAACATCACCGATACAGGGATAGGCATCCCTGAGGAACAACAAACGTCAATTTTCGAACCCTTTTTTGTGATCGACGCAAATACCTGCCGAACACATGCTGGGCTAGGCATTGGGTTGGCATTATGTAAAAAAACCGCGGCAGTAATGAATGCTGAGATATCCTTGTCTTCTAAGGAGGGTGTAGGCACCCAATCTAATTTTTCAGTATCATTTGAGCTAGAAAGCAACACGTTCTTTGATCCAATAGCGGAAACAGAAATACCAAACAGAAAAGCCGATGCACAAATCAAAGACACCGAAGTAGGAGTCATTGAAGAAAGTTTTAAAGGCCGCCGAATTCTAATTGCCGAAGACAATCTCATCAATCAAACAGTCTTGAAAAAAATCGTCGAAAAGTTGGGCTGTGTTGCATTTGTTGCAAATGATGGCAATGAAGCAGTTCAATTACTAAAAACAGAAACGGTTGATTTAATATTTATGGATTGCCAAATGCCGAATAAAAATGGTTACGATGCAACGCAAGAAATTCGAAAAAACGAATTGGATGATATTCGCCTTCCCATTGTAGCAGTCACTGCCAATGCCATGGAAGGGGATAGAAAAAAATGCCTTGAAGCAGGAATGGATGATTACCTAAAGAAACCTATTAAATTAGGAGAGATAAAAGAAGCATTAGGAAAATTTTTATAATGTGGAAATTTACCCCGATGAGAAGAGCCTTTTTGGTGGAATTACGCGCATTTATTGGGGCAAAAGCTTGGATCTGAAACTGAAGATGGCGTTACAAACCTATCGATTGATCGCCCTCTGGTCTATTTGTATGGCTCTTTGTTTATTCTATTCAGGTAGCATCGATGCGGACATAAACCCAAAAACTACTGCGCACGCCAACGATTCTTTCTCAAGAAATCCAACTCTTTCTTTTACCATCGACCCCACCACTAGACTCGCCACCTTTTTTGATACAGAGAAGCGTATAACACTGGGTCCCTATTTACAGTATCTCATTGATAACGGAGAAAACTGGGCACTAAGCGATGTCACTGGACCCGAGTTTGTAGCTCAATTCAGGGATGCCTCTTCTGACGTTCTAAATTTTGGTATCACCGAGAAGCCTCATTGGTTTCGTATAAAACTCAGATACGACGGTACGCAAAAGGAGATCACTAGAGACTTCGCTATCGAGTTTCCGCAATTAGCAGAGATCGATTTTTATAGTTTAAATAAATCGGGCCATCATCGACTCGTGCAGGGCGGGTCAATGCGGCCTAATGAGAGCCCTAACATTAAGTCTCGTCATTTTATCGCGACTTTACATTTTACACCCGGGGAGACTCAATGGATTTATTTTAACGTAGTAAGTCGTGGCCCACTAGTCATACCTGCGTATTTATGGGAACCAGATTTCCGTTTTCAACAGCAGCGACTTCAACTCATTTTTTATGGTGCCTATTACGGAATAATTATTGCTATGTTTGTCTATAATTTATTTCTTTTTATTTGGATGCGATCCACCAGCTATTTGTTCTATATCATCTACATCGCTAGCGCAGGCTTAGCAATATCAATCAGCGATGGAATTCTGAGGGCATATTTTGTTGATAGTATCGCCTGGGCAAATACACGCCTAATGTATTTTATTGGTTGTATAGGCATTATTTCATTGGTGCAATTTTGTCGATTAATGTTACGCACTGCCGAGCGCCATTCGTTCGTGGATAAGATGTTATTGACGACGATTAGCGTAGGGATACTGACCAACTTATTGACTATTGTGCATTTTTCTTCAATTAATGTATTTTTAACCATGTTTCTTTTAATTGCCGTTGCAGTGTCAATGTTCACGGCGGGTGCGATTAGTGTTTCCTCGGGTTATCGAGAGGGGAAATTCTTTTGTTTTGCTTGGTCAATTTTTTGCGTGTTATTGGTCATCATTGCATTACTCTATGTGGGTGTCGTGCCCTTCAATATATTTACCTCCAATGTGCCATATATCGGCACGGCAATGGAGGCCGTTTTGTTATCCTTTTTCCTCGCAGATCGAATTAACACAATAACAATGGAAAAATTAGCGAGCGAACAGGTTGCTAAAAAAGAGTTAGAAGGAAGCTTGGCTAACCTGAATCATAGCCATCGTATAAAATCTGAATTTTTCGCTACAGTAAGCCACGAACTACGGACACCAATGAACGGTGTCGTTGGTATGTTGGATTTATTATCCAATACCAGGCTAGACAAGGGACAAGCAGCACAGGTGGGTGCCGCCATCAAGTTCGCGCATCTCATGATGTATTTCGTGGATAATCTGCTGGGGTTCGCTCGTAGAACAGACAGTAATCGCCTTATTCATAAACCATTCCAATTACGTGAGAGTTTGGATAACCTCCGTTTACAATTTTTAGTACGTTGCCATAGCGCAGGCTTGTCCTTTAATTATACTATTGCTGATAACGTACCCAATTTATTAGTGGGCGATTCATCCCGGCTACAAGGCGTGCTTAATCATTTACTTGACAATGCAGTCAAATACACTGACTTAGGGTCCGTCAAATTTAATGTCAATTGCCAGTTTCATCAAGAGAATAAAAAACGGATTTCCCTAGAATTTTTCATAATGGATACAGGGAGAGGTATTCCAGGGGACAAATTAAAGGACGTATTTAATCCCTTTGTAGAAGCTAAGAAAGCCGAAGAAAGATCGAATTCTTTTCACGACAAATTAGGGATTGGATTATCTCTTTGCAAAAAATCAGCGGATGTAATGGAGGCTGATATCACCATAAAATCTAAAATGGGCGATGGCACGGAAATTCGATTTATAGTCCCATTGGAAATTGACGATAACCGAGAGCATTAGGAGTATAGTTTTAGATTAAAGCGATTCCAAGTAATTTGAAATCATCAGCCTGGTCACTCGGATCTGATACATTGCGACTATTAACTTCTCTTTTTTTCAGCCACTACGTCTACTATTCTTGCCTCAAGCAATGGGCATTTATTGAAATCAGCGAACCGTTGTAACTCGTCGTTTAACGCAGGAAAAAACTGATCCCGATCGAGTATGCCCTCTTCCAAATTCAGGCTTAACACTTCAAATCGTTCATCGGCTCGATGCGCTTTGCAGTCAATTCGGCCAACAAATTTGTCACCGTACAGGATTGGAAGACAGAAGTAGCCGAATACTCGTTTAGCCGCCGAGACATAGCATTCTATTCGATAATCGAATCCGAATAGCGTACTCAGGCGATCACGGTGGATCACCACATTATCAAATGGAGACAGCACTTTCACACCGTCATTAGTTGTATTAATCGACGGTATCTGTTCGGGCGCCTTACTGTCCACGTAAACCGTATTCCCTTTGGCGTTATCCAACGCTCTTACCACTCCGGCTTCGACACGCTGCTCGAGAACCTCGCGCATCGCATCACGCATAGGTTTACCCTTTTTCAGATGCAATAACTGCTTCCAGGTGAAGACACCGTGCGCCCTGAGCGTCGTATCGAACAAATACGCTGCATACTCAGACAGCGTAGGCATTCTCGTATCGATCTCCGCAGGCAAACACCGTTCGGCAAGGTCGTAGACCTTCTCCATGCCATTGCGTTCGCACACCATTAGATCACCTTGTATAAACAGCTTATCGACGGCACGCCGACCTGGCCCCGTGCTCCACCATTTGCCCTTTCCCTTTTCTCCTTTATCGAGATCACGCAACCGCAACGGCCCTTCTGCGCTCACGCGATCCAGAATCCCGCTCATCAGCTGTTCGTCGACATTAGTGTAATATCGGTTTTCACCATTTCGTACCGATGCCATATTCGGCAACGCAAATCGGTAATCGCGCATAGGCAGATACGAAGCGGCATGATACCAATACTCAAAGATATGTTGCTCACGGACCAGTTGGTTCAAATGGCTTGGATCATAGCCCGGCACCCTACTCCACAACACATGATGATGTGCGCGCTCAACTACCGATAGCGTATCGATTTGAACATAACCAAGGTGCTCAATGGCACTGCGCGTTCCAGACAGACCTGTCCCAAACTGCGGCGGCGATGCCAGACCTTGTTTAGACAATGCTAAACGTCTCCATTGCGACGTCATCCCGCAATCAACTTAGCTAGGGCTGGAATATATTGGTAGCTAAAGCCTTTTCGAGCAAATGAAATAACTTTACTTTTTCTATTTATTGTTTCATCGACAAGCATATATAACGCTCTAAATTGACCTAGGTGATACTTATTGGCGAAAGACTGAAACCCGTTAGGTAAAGTCCTATACCTGTGGCAGCAATAACAATAAAGACTAAATATATTCTGTACCATTTTTGTAGTTTTAAACCTTTTTCAGTGAGAACGCTTGATGGCGGAATAGTCATTTTCCATAAAGCACTCAAATCTTCGATTTGATTAATCTTTTCCCGCGACACCTGTTTTGAGAGAAGCCTTATAAGGTAGAACTGAGGAAAGACCCCAAGCACCAGTAAAACTAAAAAGGGAATTACAGCAGAATTAAATTCCATCATTGATCCTTAATACACCTATATCGATATTTACGGCGGGTCTCGAGTATAGCGAAAAACCAGTGCCTAATAATGCGCTTACTATTTTGACTTCGCCAGGGTGTTCCTCTCGATTGTTTTTAGATCGGCTCACTTATTTATCTGTCCTATTGAATTCGTATAGATAAACTAGCGATTTATAAATGTCGTTTAGTTGCACGGTTTTGATTGGCTTGTGCGACGGCAATGCAAAACTGTTGCTTATCAAGTATTCAAGTTGGCCTTTTTCCGCATTCAATTTATTCTCAACCCCTAGCATTCCTCCTGGAAATAAATAGCAGAATATAACCGAAGCGTCGCTAAGATCGGCGCGCATAAAATTTTGACGGTATACCTGCAAATTTTTCAAACCGAATGCTTTTTTAAGTAAAATGGATGTTAGCCAAGGCATGAGTGATAATTCATAACCGACTATTTTTCGCTGGGGATATTTTTTTGCAAGCGGAATAAGAAGGTTTCCCCAACCGCTGCCTAATTCAAAAATGGGGCCTGTTCCGGTTTCGTCGGTTAGCTCGAGCATAGTTTGACGCGCTTTCTTTGAGCTAGGCATGGGTGAAATGCCCAAAATCAGAGTACTCCAAACAATAGAAACCCCAGTAAGAACGGTAAGGGCAAGGATTACAATTTCGAAGATTAACAAAGGCTACGTCTCTTTTTTCATTAGTTGAGATTATACATGCCTGAGATCTGCATTTACAATCAAGTGTTTTTTTAGAGGAAAGCGCTCAACAGCAGTGCTAACAACATCGACAGCCCTGAGAGATCTCATTATGTGCCATTTATTACTTATAAATGAAGGCAGTAAAAAAATAGGCTACCCTAGTGTAAGGAGGACTATTGTATCTTCCAAACCTCTTTAACATTTTGGTGGTGAAGTATTTTTGCAATTAAAATAAGTGTCAGCGCTAGACTCCTTCTCGGATACGGATTGTTAGTGGTTCTAATACTACTTATAAGTAGTATTAGTTTCCTTTCTTTACGTGACCTTAGTCGATCTATGGCTGTCGTTACTGAAGAAACCACGCCAATAGTGGTTGAAGTTGGCAAATTGACCAACAAATTTCTTGTTGTCGATCGAAAGCTGGCTGAAATCGTTTCTATGCAAGATTTGACATTAATTAGCGAAAAAAGAACTGACATCAACACAATCAAAAATGAGATCAGCATCCTCTACGCAAACCTCAGTTCTCTGCTTGAAGGCGAAGAAATTAAGAGTAATCTTGAGCAAGCATTAAAAATCCACTTAGGCGGAACAGAGGAAATCGCAAAGGTAAGAGTCGAGATGCTACAGCTCAGTTTAGAACTGAGCGACCTACAAGAAGAGTTTCAAGAAATTGTCAAAGAAATCACTGATGTTGTTTCAGAACAGATTGGAGAAGCTAAAGGAGACCCCGCAGGAAGTGAATACTTTGAGGCTATTATACGAATTATTAAATCCCTCGGTGAGCCGGCTATTCAATTAGGGTATTCATTAAACCAAGATAGCCTCGTCATTATTGATAAAATGAAAGCCAGGGGTGTAGAGACACTTAATTCGAACTTGGAAAACCTATCAAGATCTTATGATGTCGATTATTTAAGCGAGTTACTGGAAGATTTTAATTTACACATGCTTGAGAAAGATGCTTACTTCAATATCTTAAAGCAGCGAATACAAGAAATATCACTCATGAATAGTGCCATGGCTTCCAGCAACAAGGCTTCAAATGAATTGCTACTTCAATTAGACAATCTCGTTGTTTTAGGAGAAGAATTAAATAGCAAGGCCCAAGCTAAGGCGGACGAATCATCCACAAATAACATCATTCTGTTGGGAGTAATAACCCTGGCCGCCGTTATATTAGGGGTCGTAGTATCGCTTTTCACCAGTCGTCTAATATTGACTCAGCTAAATCATACCGTGGATGGATTAGCCGCAATAGCCAAAGGCGATTTTACCATCAGTTTAGATGAAGATCAGGGCGATGAATTTAGTGATCTCGCTAAAGCGGTTAATGCGCTGGTCTCGGATTTAAAAAGTATGATCCTCATGATTCTATCTGACGTCAAAACCGTCTCGGAGGCAGTTGATAAAGCGGCATGTCAGAGCGAGATTACGGAGAGCATAATGAATCAGCAGCAAATCGAGACAAAAATGGCGGCGAAAAAGGTCAATGATATATCTGTCACCGTTCAAGAGGTCGCCAAGCATGCTGCGGTATCGCTAGAGGACGCAACGAAGGTCAGCAGCACCACTCAGGCAGGCTCGGAAAAAGTAGTGGAATCAATTTCCAGTATGTTGCGATTAGAAGGCAGGTTTAATTCCGCTATGGATACGGTCACAACGCTTGAGAGTGATGTGACCCGTATTGGTGGCGTGCTTGATGTCATAGGGAGTATCTCTGAACAAACTAATTTGTTGGCGCTCAATGCCGCCATTGAAGCCGCACGCGCAGGTGAGCAAGGTAGAGGCTTCGCGGTG
>NVTH01000058.1 GCA_002401525.1 Moraxellaceae bacterium
CATATAACCAATTTCTCTTGCGCCTACACCGATATCACCGGCTTAAATCGTTTGAAGCGAGCGGCTGTGGCTGAAGATCCTGGCGCCATAAAAGCGGTGGCGAAACAGTTCGAAGCGCTTTTTATTAATATGATGATGAAAAGTATGCGCGAGGCCAATGAAGTCTTTGGTGAGGACAGTCCCTTTAATTCCTCTGAAACGAAATTTTATCAGGATATGTTGGATAAAGAATACGGGCTGACCATGGCCAGTGCAGGCGGAATAGGGCTCGCGGCAATAATCGAAAAACAGTTAATGGGACGTCGTTCTACTGACATTGCCTCAAGGCCCGTTTCAATCTATGTCCCGTCGAGCTCGAAAGTTGACGCCGTTGAAGGCATGGGCGATGAGGCAAATCAATCAATTCATTCTGGTGTGGGTGTGGATATCGGGGTGGGTGTTGGAACTGGAGTTGGGCGTGGGGGTGGACTTGGCACGGATCAAAGGGATAGAAAAAATGACTCGAAAAGCGTTGCGAGCGGCGCAAATTTAGGGCCGTCCACTGCTTCGAATAAGCCATCAGCCGCCGCGCCAAATTTCGAATCTCCAGAAGATTTTGTCGATCAGCTTTGGGGACTCGCCAAATCGGCGGCGAAGACATTGAGCGTTGATCCCCGCATTCTCGTGGCGCAAGCGGCATTGGAAACTGGATGGGGGCAATTTACCCTTAAAGATTCCGAGGGTGGCGATAGTTTTAATCTATTTAATATCAAGGCGGGTTCKGRTTGGGMCGGYAAATCGGTGCTKAAARRYTCGCTKGAATATGAACAAGGCATTGCCATTAAAAAACAGTCGTCTTTTCGTGCCTACCAGTCGTTTGAGGAGAGTTTTAACGATTACATTGAATTGATTCAATCATCTCCTCGTTATCAAAAAGCACTGWCATTAGTCAGTAAACCACTCGAATACATTAATGAATTACAGAGAGCAGGCTATGCCACTGACCCTGATTATGGTGCAAAAGTCGCTCGAATTTTTAATTCTGAAATTTTTAAATAGTGAGTTAAATTAAACATTAAAAAATAAAAACTTAAAAATAGCAAATCTAGAAAAATAACAATGTAGTGCGCTGAAACTAGGCACTGAAAACGAATAGAAAGAAGCGGGGGTAAGAGAAAGTACAAGCATAGTTTTTCACTAGCACTAGTTGTTATTTAGAGTTAGTCATTAACTAAAAATAGACACTCAATAAGTGAATTGACATCATGACTAGTGGACTCAATATAGGCATTAGTGGGCTTCAGGCGCAGCAAGCCGCACTTGCTACCACCGCGCATAACATTGCCAATGCCAATAATTCGGGCTATTCCAAGCAGGTGGTAGAAATGGGCACCAATCCACCTCAGCTTGGGGGCGGGACTTATTTCGGTACCGGGGTAAGCATTTTATCGGTGAACCGCTCCTACGATCCTTTTCTTACCAATCGAGTGCGTTTTGACACGGTCAGCTTTAATGAATTCAATCAATTTCATGCCAGTGCTTCCAGCGTGGATAATTTGCTTGCGGACCCGAGTACGGGGGTTACTCCCGCATTAAAGGAGTTTTTCGATGCCTTACAAATGGCCTCGACGGATTCCAGTAGTACGCCGTTACGTCAAGTAGTCTTGAGCGAAGGGGACGTGTTGGTGAATCGCTTTGGCGTGTTGTACACCCAGCTCGATCAACTGAATGAATTAGCGAATCAACAATTACAGACCCTTGCTTCGGAAATATCCGTATTGGCGGAGGGCATTGCTAATTTAAATATTCAAATTTCCACCTCCCAGGGCAGCACTGCGGCCAGCACACCGAATGATCTGCTTGATCAGCGGGACGAAGCGATCCGACGGCTAGCAGAGTTAGTTGGGGTGCAAGTATTGGAACAGAATGATGGCGCTATTAATATTTCCATTGGTAATGGTCAGCCCTTGGTGGTGGGGTCCCAATTTCGTCTGGTGGCGACCCAACCCGGCCAAAATGACGCCAGTGTGGATGACGTGGTGTTTAGTAATCGAGCGGGCACGATTAATTCGGTGATCACTGATCAACTGACCGGGGGGAAAATAGGGGGCATTATTGGTTTTCGTGAGGAAGTGCTTAGCCCGGCGTTTCGAGAGTTGGGTCGAGTCGCCATAGCGGTAGCGATCAGTGTCAACGATCAACACGAAGAGGGCATGGACCTAGAAGGAGACATTAACCAACGTTTTTTTAACGACATGAATGCCACTGCTCTGGCAGTAAGAAGAGTCGTGGCGGATGGTAATAACAACAATACCAGCAGCACGAATATTAACGTCACCATTAGAGATGTGGATGAGCTCACTTCCAGTGATTACGCGCTGAGTTTTTCGGGCAGCAATACGCTGACGTATTCATTGGTGCGCCTTTCCGATAATGAAATAGTCACCACCGGTACGGTCACTAATATTTATCCTGTGAATATTTGGGCGGATGGATTATCGGTGAATATTGGCTCTGGACCTTTTGCGTCTGGGGACCGATTCATATTGCAGCCGACTCGTTTCGGCGCTTCGGATTTTTCAATGGAATTGCAGTCGACTGAAAATTTGGCGTTTGCAGTGCCTGTTTTGGCCACCGCAGACAGTGAAAATAGCGGCACGGGAATTATTACTCCAGGGCGAATCTTAGACATAGATAACGATAGCTTTTCCACCACTGCGAATGCAATGACGCCGCCCATTCTAATTCGATTTAGCAGTACGACGCGTTACGATGTATTGGACAATACCGACCCCTCTAATCCTGTACAATTAGCGCCGCCGATGCGTAACCAATTATATATACCGGGGTTYCCCAATGATATTTTTACGGCCGACAATAGAGAAACCTCCATTACCAGTACCGACGCCTCGGTGGGCCTGTCATTAGGCAGYGCAAATAATGCCTATGCCGCCACMGTRCTCAGTGCTAGCTATCGAGACCCGGCGACCAACACAATTACCAACTTTCCGAACGTGACCACCTCTCTCAATGACAGTGCTGCTTCTATTGCTTCGCAAATAAACACCGGATTTACCGGCATTAGCGCCTCGGCATTTACTGAAGTCACGGTGTCGAATTTAGGCGTAGGGACCACCTTTACAATCAATGGTGAAACCGTAACCGGTTTAGATTTTAATGAATTGGCCGATAACATAAACACCAATACTACGCTGGCGGCACAGGGAGTGACCGCCTACTTAAGCGGCAATAAYTTACTATTAAGAGATGCCCAAGGGGAAGATGTTACGTTGGTAACGGCAGGGGGCAATCTTGATGTAGGGGGGACCACCTTTGCTGCCGGCAGTACCGTGACTACCGGGGGCTCCGTGCAAATAGTCATGGGCGAAGGGTGGCGCTTAAGCACTGATGGCGCAGGAATATTTGCTAGCGTGCCTGTTGAAAGATCAATGTTCCGCGGTTATCAGGTGACCTTGAGTGGCAAGCCAGAAGTAGGGGATACCTTTGAAATTGACTATAACTCACAAGGCTTTTCAGATAACCGAAATCTTTTGGGATTAGTCGGGCTGGAAGCGCTTAAACTAATGGAAAACGGCACCGCAACGTATGCGGAATCTTACGGCGGATTAGTGGAATCGGTGGGAGCGCTTACTAATGAAGCGTCTATCCGGCGAGAAACTCAGGAAAGTTTGTTAAAACAATCCGTTGCAGATCGTGATAATGCATCGGCAGTCAATTTAGATGAGGAAGCTGCTCGACTGATCGAGTTTGAGGTAGCCTACAATGCGTCGGCTCAAGTGGTGTCTATCGCGCGTTCACTGTTTGACACCTTGATCAGTGCTATTAGTTAAGTGCTCTCAGTTAAATGCCATTAATAAGATGCTATCAGTTAAATGAAACTTTTCAATCGTTCAGGAGCGGTTAGTTAAATGCGTATTTCGTCATCGCAGATATTTAAAGTGGGATTAGACGGCGTGATTAAGAATCACGCGGCCGTGGCGAAGTCTCAAGAACAAATCGCTGCCGGTACGCGAGTATTGGTGCCGTCGGATGATCCCGTGGCCATGGTGACGATTCAGCGCTTAGAGTTAAACATTTCAGCTTCAGAGCAATACAATCAAAATATTGCGTTGGCAGAAAATAAACTCGCATTAGAGGAAAGTTTATTGCAGGCGTCGGAAAATATAATTCAACGCATGAAAGAAATTGTGATTCAAACTAATAATGCCACCATCAACCAGACAGACCGAGAAATATTTGCAGTGGAAATTCGTGAGCGCGCTCAAGAATTACTCAATACAGTCAACACTCGAGATTCCACCGGGGAATATGTGTTCTCTGGATTCAGCGGTCAAGTGCAACCGTTTATAGAACGACCAGGGGGAGGTTTTAGCTACCAAGGGGATGACGGTCAGCGGGACGTGCAAATATCGGCTAATAGTTTCATGGCAGTGAATGATTCGGGGAAAAGTGTTTTCGTAGACATTCCGGTGGAGGGCGGCACATTTGTGACGTCGGCCGCCAGCAATAATACGGCCATTCCTCCGGCGCAAATCACTATTGGAACCGTAGTGGACCCGGACGCCTTTGCGGTGGTGTATGGCGAGGATTATCAAATTACCTTTAATGCGGAAACCGATATCGTTCCCAATGGTCCGAATTATACGGTGCGGAGAATGTCTGACAATTTTCGGCCTGTGGCTGCGAATGAAGCGTATATACCAGGCTCCAATATTGAATTCAATGGCATTCGTTTTCAAATTCATGGCAATCCTCAGCCCAATGACGATTTTTTTATTAAATCTTCCCGTACCCAAGATTTACTCACGACGTTTGAGCGCATTGCTTTAGCGTTGGAAGATGATGGCAATTCCACTGCAGGGGGCTATCAGCGGCTCACTCAAATTTTAGGCGATAGCCTTAACAATCTCAATAATGCAGAAGTCCGAAATCTTACTGTGCGAGCACAGCTAGGTGCGAGACTTAATGTAGCGGAATCTTCTGAAGTATTGAACGAAGAATTAGTATTTCAAAGTAAAAAAGTGCTGTCAGAAATTCGAGATTTGGATTATGCCGAGGCAGTGAGTAATCTTACTTTTCAAATATTCGTGTTGGAAGCGACTCAGGCGAGCTTTGCGAGAGTCAGTAGTCTATCGATTTTTAATTTTATCTAGTAGGTTTTTCAATGCAATATCTATTTGGGATATAAACGTCAATGTTAAAGTCTCCTACTTTAATTGACAAAAAGAAGCTTAATCAAGCGGTGATGCTTCATTCTAAGGGGGATTTGTCTCCGGCTAAAAAACTCTATCTTGGCTTGGTGAATAAGTATCCTGATGATGCTGATATTAATAGTTACTTTGGTGCACTGCAATTGCAGTTGCAAGCACCGGATAAAGCCTTGCCCCTATTGGAGAAGGCCGCACGTTTGAGGCCCACTGATGCGGACATTAATTTTAATTTAGCAAAGGCTTACGGAGATAGTGGCTTACTTGATAAAGCCAAGGAAAGTTACCTTCACGCGCTGCAGATCGAGCCGCGTCATCAACGAGCCAATTATAATCTAGGCAATCTGTATAAACAGCTACGTCAGTATGAGAAGGCGCGTTATTATTTGAGCGTCGATATTGATATTGAACCCAAACATGATGCGTATTGCATGTTAGGGGAAATTGCTGTGGTTTTGGATGATTATGCGCAAGCTAAAATTTATTTTACCGAGGCGTTGACACTAAAGCCTAAGTCTCCATTAATAAAAAGTAAGCTAGTAGCAACTTTATACCATCTCTCCGGCGTTGCAGATCGTTTGAATGAAGCTGATTTGCAGCAAGGTATGCAGTGGTTGGACGAAGCATTAGARACGTGTCTTGAGGACGATAAGATAACCCTGCTGGTGTTAAAGGCTGATTTGTATTATTTATACGGACAAGTGGAAACCGCTATTGAACATTACTTTAACGCCATTCAGCTTGGACCTTTAAGCGCGAATGCGTCCAATAGTTTCGGCTGCGCTTTACTCACTGTGGGGCGATTCGCCGAAGCGTGGCCCTATTGCCAGCAGCGTTTCAATGTCTCTACCTTTGATGTTGGCGCCGTTTCCAGCGAAATCGCCTGTTGTTCAAAACCGAAATGGCAAGGGCGTATCGAATCTGGCAAACATTTGTTAGTGACGTCGGAGCAGGGCATCGGTGATCAGTTGTTACACGCCGGTAATCTAAACACGCTTCACCAAGCGGGGATGAAGCTCACCGTCACCTGTGCTTCCAAGTTAGTGGGGCTGCTGGGGCGTTGTTTTCCCTTTGCTGCCGTGCTGCCTGATTGCGTGCCGATTCCAGACAATGTCGATGAGCAAATTGATTTTCAAACTAATGCCATTACGCTGAGTAGTCACCTAATAAACGACCTTGAAAATATTAAGCCAGCGCGCAATGTCGTGCCACTGCCAGAGTGGAGCGACCACTTTAAACAAAAATACAGCCAGTTCGGTGAAAAGTTGAAAGTGGGAATTGCTTGGCGTAGTAAAAGTGGTAGCTGCGGCGCAAGAAAATCCATTGAATTAGAATTGTGGCGGCCTTTTCTTGAAAATGATCAAGTGCAATGCATCAGTATTCAGTACGGGCCGATGCAAAATGACGAGTTAGAATTGATGCGCCAGGCGCCGTTCTCTAATCTTTACATCGATACAGACTTTAATCCCTACGATGAAATTGATAAGGCGATCGCTCAGATAGAYGCCCTCGATATAGTGATCTGTGTTTCCAATGTGGGGGCGCACTATGCCGGCCAAATTGGTAARCCCTGCTGGGTACTCGTCGCGGAAACCTCTTTGTGGCATTGGTTTTCCAACACAAATCAAAGTCCTTGGTACCCCTCGGTGCAAATTGAAAGACGGCAGCTTGGACAAAGTTGGGGGGAGCTTCTCGAAGGCAGTTATGAAAAGTGTCTACAACAATATATCGCTGCGCATTAGTCTTTATGGACACAGCTAATAATCGCTAGCGGGGCATTGGGATTGAACCCTAGCCAAACGAGGTACAGCAAATGATACGTGTTTTTATTGGTTATGATTATAAGGAAGCCGTGGCGTTTAATGTATTGTGTCACAGCATACTGGATCATGCGTCTGAACCGGTTTCAATTACGCCAGTAATGTTGAGCCAAATGAAAGGTCTCTACACGCGCCCTCATCATGAATTGCAGTCCACTGAATTTTCTTTTAGTCGGTTTTTAGTGCCTTATCTATGTGGCTATGAAGGGCAGGCAATATTTATGGATTGCGATATGTTAGTGCGTGGTGATATTGCAGAGTTATGGGGTGGTTTTGATGAGCAGTACGGGGTGCAAGTGGTCAAACACGATCATGAGCCCCAGGGCGATAGAAAATTTTTGGGGCAACCCCAAACCTGTTATGAAAAGAAAAATTGGTCCAGCGTCATGTTGTTTAATAATGCGCGATGCAGCGCGCTTACTCCAGAGTATGTGAATTCGGCAACAGGATTGCAATTGCATCAATTTAAATGGCTTGGCTCTGATGATCTAATCGGTGAAATCCCCCATGAGTGGAATTTGCTCGTCGATTATGACGAACATGACGATAATGCCAAGCTGGTCCACTACACTGAGGGCGGGCCGTATTTTTCAGATTACGTGCATTGCGATTACGCCAACGATTGGTTTATCGCTAAAGAAAAAATGCTTCATTCCGATAAACCAGTTTAAGGGCAGTGATATCGAGCTAAACTGATGCCCGCTAAAATGAGATAAATCAATGATTCCGCAAACTAATCAAACAGGACAGTTTAGTCGTGAATTCCCCAGTGAAGAATACATGGCGCAGCTCAATATGTATCGAAATGTGCATGTGGATGGGTTGCCCGATAAAAACATTTCCGGGCAAGAGTTGTTTGTCGGAGAATCGCTTTCCAAACATGTGCCGACAATTCATCAGGTGATTAAAGAGAACAGTATTTCGACCTTACTGGATTACGGCTGTGGCAAGGCAGTATTGCATGGCAGTGGCAACGAAATTAAAACACCTGATGGTCGAGTGCTTAATAATGTTGACGACTACTGGGGAGTAAGCACCCAGTGTTACGATCCGGGTTACTTGCCACACAGTGCCCGCCCCTCAGGCACGTTCGACCTGGTGGTGTGTGTGGAGGTTTTAGAATGTTGTTCCTGCGATGACATTCCCTGGATTATTGATGACCTATTTCGTTATGCCTCGAAGGCAGTGTTTATTGCCATCGAGTGTTATCCCGCGGTCATTAAAATGCCCAATCATTACGATGCCCATATTACGATTCGTCCGGGCAGGTGGTGGGGGCCTATTGTGGAAGAAGTGGCTCGAAATCACCCGGACATTAATTATTATGGCGTCTTTGATAACCGAGATCCCATCCCCGGCACGCCAGGAAAAGCGACAGAAAGGCGTCAGTTTTTGAGTGGTCCTCCTTATGAGTTAATTACACTCTAGATCTAAACTCTAGATCTTTACGCTAGATTTCTCTGAAAACCCACTTAGTTTCAATTAGTTTGTAGCGATTGATATTTTGTTGCAGGCAAGGATTGAAATTGGCGGTATTTTTGCATTATTTTTTACCAACTTATTTTTTACCAACTTAATTTTGTCACCAAAGAGACAGTGTATGAGTTCCCCAGCTGCAGAGCCTGCGTTAACCAGTCGGCAGAATCCGAGTGAACGATATTCAGAACTAATAGGTCTCTATCGTAAAATGCACTACGAGGGCAGTGCCGTGGCTTCCGCTGAAAAAACCTTCAATGGTGCCATGCTTTGTACCCATGTCGATTCAATTAAAGAAATTGTTGAAAAAGATGATATACAGACTGTCTTGGATTATGGTTGCGGTAAAGGGATTTTGTATGATCCTCGTGTGGTGATCGAAACACCCTCGGGTCGCAAAGTGGGTAATATGAGGGATTATTGGGGCGTTGACGTGACGTGTTATGACCCCGCCTATACGCCCAATAGTGATTTGCCCACCGAACAAAGTGATCTAGTGATTTGTACCGATGTCATTGAACATTGTCCATCAGAAGACATTGATTGGATCATTAATGAAATATTTTCCTATGCGAAAAAATCAGTATTTCTTGCCATTGCGTGTTACCCCGCTTCAAAATCTCTCCCCAATGGTGAAAATCCGCATTGTTTCGTTCGTCCTGCACTCTGGTGGCGGGAATGTTTTAGGGCGCTAAAAGATGCCTACCCTCATTTGCGATACTATATATTATTGGAAAGCTTAGGGCCTGATGATGAGGACCCTGCCCATAAAATGAAAATATTTTCTAGTTTCGTCGGTGGTCCCCCTTTTAATTATCAATTTCTAGGCGAAAATCCGGATCAATAATGGAAAACAGTATCCCGAAGCAAGATTCAAATGGACACCTAGCGGCCAATGAAGCTGCGGGTTTTAAGCAGAGTAATGAAGATCGGTTTAATTTTGCTAGAAGTTTGCATTTTAAGGGGGAGTTTGATCAGGCGGAAACAATTTATTTGCAGCTGCAAAAACTTGAGCCTTGGCCGCAGCTATCCGAATTACTTGGAATTCTATACCTGCAAGGCGAGCGATATCAGGAGGCGATTGAACAATTTAAAGTCTGTGACCAGAAGAATTATAGCAACGCGGATTTATTGTTTAATTACGGAAAATGCTATTCGTCTTTGGGTGGGCAGGAGCAGGCGATTGAACTCTATGGTCGGGCATTAAAGCTAGACCCGAATCATTCGAATTCAGTCTATAACTTGGCCAACCTCTATAAAGGCATTGAGGATTTTAAACGCGCCAAGGAGTACTTTAAAAAAGATTATGAACTCGAACCGAAGGTGGATACCTGTTGTGCTTTAGGAGAGATCCATGAGCGGGAAAGGGATTTAGATGCGGCGTTAGAAATGTACTATCGCGGTTTAGAAATCGAGCCGAACAATCCCTTACCGAAACTGCGTATTTCAATTGCTTTACAAAAGAGAAATACTTCCGCGCCAATCATCGACTTTTCTGAATTTAATACGATTTTTAAATTCTGTAGAGAAATCATGTCAGAATTCCCCGATAACGCCATCTGTTACGCGTTACTCGGTGATATGTATTTGTTATTGGGGAATTTAAGTGAATCGATTGCTCATATGCGAAAATCCATCGCATTGGATGACACCTTTGCCACTTCGCATACCGCTTTAGGGTGTCAATTACTGATGATCGGTGAGTTTGAGGAAGGCTTTAAAGAGTTTTATTGGCACGCCCAAGTGACTGATTACGATACGGGAACGGTGGCTCGCTCTGTGGCCGGATCTACTAAAAAGGATTGGAATGGTGAAGTCTATGCAGGCATGAGATTGTTGGTGACTTCGGAGCAAGGGATTGGCGATCAGATATTACATTTTCAGTGCATGCCGAGTTTGGTGGCGAAAGGCGTACGACTGATCATTTCAGTGAATCACAAATTGGTGCCGCTGTTTGTTCGCTCATTTCCAGACGTAGAAGTTTATCCAGACTGCTACCCAATTCCAGACAACGTCGAAGATCAAGTGGACTTTCAAACCTCCATTTTAGGATTGACACAATGTTTAGTTCGCTCGCTGGATGACATCGTCGGTGTGCCTCGGTATTTGTCTGCCTGTGAAGAAAAAAAATCTCAGGTCGCGCAACGATACTTGCAGTACGAGGGATGTTTAAAAGTAGGCATTTCCTGGTCTAGTAATAGCACCAGTACCGGATCTTCAAAAACCATTCCGTTGGATTGGTGGCATGATTTACTGTCACTTGAGGGCGTGCAATTTGTAAGTCTACAGTACGGTACGGTAGGAGAAGAAATCGCTGAGGTGAATGAAAAATACCACACGAATTTGATCATGGACGGTGTCATTAACATTACCGATGACCAGGATTCTTTTGCAGCTTTATTAGAAAACCTCGATTTAGTCATTACCATTTCCAACGCCACTGCGCATTTGTGTGGTGCCCTAGGGGTGAATACGTGGACTATTTTGTCTCCTGCTCCATTGTGGCATTGGTTTTCCGAAATGGAGCAAAGTGTGTGGTACCCCTCGATGAGTTTGATTCGGCGTTCGCCCCATGATCACTGGAAAGATGTGTTGGATCGAATGCAAACGGTACTGCCGCAATTAGCCAGTAATAAAGCGGCTGGAGTTGATTTATTCGCAGCAGTTCCAGAAAAATTTACGCCTAAAAAGCACTGGCAGTAAACGTGTTGATGGTTTTTCTCCGTCGTATTTCCGGTCTTGTATTGGTAAACGTTTACACTGAGACCGGTAGAGTTCGCAAGGTATCTAGAAAGGAGCAACAAAGTGAAAATATTGTGGTTTGTCGTCGAGCTTATTGCAACGGAAGAAAATGTCACGTCGAGTTTTGCCAGTACTCGACGTCGCTGTTTAGAAGTTTTAAGGGGGTTTGGCCGAGTCGGTGTAAAAGCCGACATTGAATTAATCCGCGTTAATCCAGAATTAAAAATGGACGCGGCGGTATTTGAAAATGCGTCGCTGGCAATCGTTGGCAAGATGATTTTTGATTTCTCTAGTATTGCAGCTCATTTAAGTAAAAATAATATTCCCATCCTCTGTGATGGAGTGGATTTGTATGACGACAGCGTGGTGCGAGAAAAAGCCATTGCTTGGGCAGACTACCTGTCGTTTTCCACCCATAGTTTTTACCGGCCATTGCCTGACACCGGTGGCAAGCCTAGCTTTACTATTCAGGATATCCAAGAAGGCCCAGTGCAGCCGATTTCCGTACCGGGGGTAGAGGTTGAAGTGATCAAGTTGATGTGGTTTGGCACTGAAGCTGAATGGGAATCCTTAACCGTGGCAGTGAAACAGCTTAAGCATCTACATGAATACAGCATTGAGATATTAATACTTGCCTCAGCAGTGCCTGCCGATTTGGTGGCGTCGTTGACCGAGCAACTGCCTTCCAATATTCAAATCGAGCAATTAGCATGGAGTTTCGATTTATACACGCAGCGCCTGAATACCATCGATTTTGTAATGCTTAGTTATGCGCCGTCCGAGGCGGTGGGGGAGATGATGGGCGATCCCATTGTCAGCGCTTTATGGCAAGGAAAAATGGTGTTGGCTTGTTTGGCGTGGAAAGGCCACCCGTTGCAAGATTTTATTGGTACCACAGACGATATCGCGGATGGCTTGCGTGCCTTGATGACGCGGCTTAATTCGGTCGCCACTCTAATTGATAAGGGGCAGCTTTACATTGAACAATGGCATAGCCTAAAAGCGGGCACGCTCAAGTGGATAGAAGTGATTGAAGAAGTGACGCAACTTTCCTTGCTGGGTGAGAACGGGGTTGAGGCAACGGTTGAAGGCGCTCCTGAAGAGGCTTTTGGGGCTGCTGGCGCGGTTGGTAATAGTGCCGGGAATAGTGCCGAGAACAGTGCCGTTGAAGCACCTCAAAATACAGGTGTCAAATTAAAAATGGGGGCTATGAATCGGCACACGAACGCTGAATCCCGATCCGAATATGTCTACATTGGCGATGAAAATAGTGATGGTGCAGATGTCGTGTGTGATTTAAAAACCCTGTCGAAATTCCAAACCGATACCGCCGACGAAATTTTATCGGTGGATAATATTGATCAATTTTATCAATGGGAAGTGGGTGATGTGCTCAAATCTTGGGCGAGAGTGCTTAAACCCGGGGGTGCCTTGGTCATCGAATGCGCTGACTTTTCCATTGCGTGTGAACAGTTCTTAAAGGAATCGGTTGCCGGTGGTACCGCCAATACGTTGAAACAAATTTACGGCGACCCTGCTCAGAGAAATCCCAATGCCCATCCCAAGTGGGGTTATACCACGGATAGTCTCAAAAGATTGATGTTGGCTTGTGGTTTGGAGGAGGTCGAATTGCAGACCCTGCCGGATATTTCTCAAGTTGCTTCAGCCAATAGAATTAGGATGGTCGGTATTAAGCCGCAAGTTTAATTTTTATATTGGCTGTTAATCAAATCAAATTGAGTGGTGAGAAAGTCAGACGTAGTATTTAAGGTCGCGATAATGGCATCGTTAAAAGCAAACTGAGATCTGAGTCGTGCAGAGAGCGTTTCCATGCGCTCATCCAAATCAGTTTGATCTAACTTATTTTCCGTCAACAAGCTATTCAACGTCGTGGTTTTGTTCGCGACGATGCCGGAAGAGGAATCAAGCATATTGTCTAATAATATAGCCAATTGACTGCCAATCCCTCGAATAAACGACACATTGCCTTTGCTTCCTGTGGCGGTGGACGTCACATTAACGCGTATCCCCTCGGAATCATCGTCATCCTTTCCTGTCAATCGCTGACCTGATCCCGTGGCGGTTGCGCCATTAATGGTGCCTGCCACATTGAGCCCAACTGATCGCATTAAGCCTAATTCAGCAATGGTATTGGTATCCACCGTGGTGAATTCGATGGTGTCTGTGGTTAAGCCGAAGTCAATGGTAAGATGTCCGTCGGATGCGCCGGTTACATAGGCCACTGTGGAGCTCATTCCCAAGGCGGCAAAGACCGCATCGGCGTTGATTTGGGTTTGTATTTGGGTCGCTAAGTCGGCACCGGTATAGCTTCCTTGGGTTAAAGTAATGGTGCCTGATGCCTTTGAATTGACCATCATTTCAAACGTATCGTTATTGCCATCGATGGTAATGTTACCACTGATTGCCAAAACGTCAGCGCCCACAAAGGTCCCGGTGGTGTCGTTAATGCCTAAGACTGAAGTGGTATTGGTATCCAGACTGGTGAAATTGACTGAGGAAGTACTGCCGTAGGTGCCCGATGTAAAGACTAAATCACCTCCGGTATAAGCCACTGAGACGCTTTTTCCAGCGCTTTTTAACGTCGAATCCAACGCGATTTGGGTGTTGAGTTCAGTGGCCATGGTCGCGCCAGTATAGCTGGCCGCTGATAATGTGATGGTACCCGAGGTGATGCCGTCGACATTGATGACAAAGGTGTCACTGTCGCTGTCGATGGTATAACTATCGGCTTGGTTAAGCGCGTAGTAAGCGCCTTGCTCTGCAAGCGTGGAGATAACAACGGCGTAATCACCTGCGACCGTGTCATTTGACAAAGAATCGATGAAGGAAATTTCGGTGTTAGTGGTGCTGCCGTTGGTGGCAAATAAACTGAGTATGTCGTCCGGAGTCGCTTTGTATGCGGCGATGAATGTAGCGGAGTCGTAGCTGAGTAATCCGGTTTTCGAGTCGGTGGTGACGCCTACTTCGGAGAGCGCGGTGATGGTTGAACCAGACAACCCCTGGATGCCGCCGGTGGTAGTGGTGCGAAGTTGATTAACAATGCTTCGAATAGTTGAGTCGCCTAATAAAATACCGCTCTCATCGCCTTCGTCGTCATACTTCGTCAATTCGTTGGTTTGGGTTTTTAATTCGTTAAAGGCGTCCACAAAGCTTTGAATTTTATTTGACGCGGCACTAGTGTCGTTGGCAATGTCGATGGAAACCGTTGTACTGGCGTCGACTTTTTTTAAATTAAAAGTAATGCCTGTCACCATGTCTGAAATGACTCGATCGCTACTGGTTGCAGAAAGACCGTTCACTGTGACAGCGGTGTCCGCGGCGGCTTGAGATTGCTCCAAAGACGTCGAGCTACTGTTAAAATTTAAATCCGCTAAGCCGCTGCCACTATCGTTTGTGACTACGATTTCCATGCTTTTGGTGACACCTGTTGCGGAGGTGAACACTAAACGATTGCCCGTGCCGTCGTTGACAATGGAGGCGCTGACGCCAAAATTTGCGTTATTAATCGTGTCGCGTATGCCGGATAACGTGTTATTGCTTGAATCGATGGTGAGCGCTTGACTGGCGACGTCAGAATTGACAGTGAAGCTTGTGTAGGTGTCTGTCCCCTTGGTGTAATCGGTAGTACCAAATTGAAAAGTCAGCGTGCCAGTGCCCACTGTAGTATTGGAGGTGGCGTACGTGGAGGCGGTGCTAAGTGAGTGAGACTGCGCTAAGGTACTCACTACAATGTYGTAGCGCCCCGTGGTGGCAATGCTGCTGGCGGTGGCGGTGATAATGGTTTCGTCGGTAGAGGACGCTGTTTTTGCATTAAAACTGACTGTGGACGCTAGGGCAGAAACGGTGCCGTCGAGGGTGCTCATTAGGCTATTAATGGTTCCGAACGCGGAAATTTGTGCTTCAAGTTCTTCTTGTTCTAAAAGTAAGCGTTCTTCTGCAGGYTCTYTTTCYGCGGCCACTAAYTKGTCCACYAGRTCTGCKGTTAATAGCCCTGATCCTATGCCTAGGGATTGAATTTCTGCCATTGTAGCGCTCCTCGCGGAAAGACGTCCCTATCCACCTTAGATTTGATTGTGTTGGAAATCGATTTTGTAAAAGTGAAGCCTCAATGCAAAATGGATTACCTTGGGTAAACTAGCTTGAGAGAACTAGCCTAGTTAATTCTGCTTGGTTAATTCTGCTTGGTTAAACCTGCTTAGTTAAATCTGCTTAGTTAAACCTGCTTAGTTAAATCTGCTTAGCGATAAAAAACGCAGATAAGATAAGCGTAGACAAGATTACTATTATCGGCTGACAGACATCATTCTTTAGGCTCTTGGCGTAAAGAATAGTTGGGTTTAATGCGTCAGTGAGCTAGATTTATGTGGGTCTAGATCGGTAGAACATTCGTTGGCAAATGAATCGTATAAAAACTAAGTGTTTATACCCTATTACAGCGTTAAGCTTGTAAATTCACCATTTCAATAGGCTCTTTGTCGCGCATCTTTTTTGCTAGCTCCAAAAGTAAATCTTCCGGGATTCTTCGAATCACTTTGCCRGTGTCTTCRTCCGTTACAGTRATSACCGTTTTACCCGCTTCACTGTCGAAAGCGAATTGGATCGAACGGTTTARGGATTGAACGTAATTGTTTAATTCTTCTACCGTATTTTCGATGTTGGCATCACTGATCAATTCGCGTCCCTTTGGCTGGGTGGAATGTTCTGGAGCGCGTTGTTTGCGAGTCTTCTCCGTTTCATTCACCTCTTTGTTGGCAGCGTTTTGCTGCTGAGCCGGAACATTATTCAAGTGGTTCGAAGTTTGTTTGTTGCTAACCTCGGAAGCCTTTTTGGGAATAGGTTTGACGAGATCAGCATGATTACGGCTGGAATTAATCTCATTCATACACCACCTCCTCCTTAAATGGCAAAATCTGGCGGGTGATATTCACCCGTCAGATATTTGCGATCGCTAAGCTATCTGCTTGCGCCGGTTATTGCAGCAGGGACAATACATTCWGAGAAGAAGCATTGGCCTGTGCRAGGATTGAAATACCTGCTTGTTGCAGAACTTGCGTTCTGGTTAATTGAGCAGTCTCTTTGGCGAAATCCGCATCGGAAATCCGTGATTTCGCAGCGGATAGGTTTTCCGCGTTGATCTCTAAGTTAGCGATGGTGGCGTCGAAGCGGTTTTGAATCGCACCTAAGTCACCCCGAGACGCGTTGACCGAGTCCAGCGCGTTGTCAATGGCGATCAGAGCGGCTTGAGCACCAGCGACTGTGGAAAGGTCGAGATCTTTCACAAAGTCGCCTGTTTCCGCACCGCCGTAGGTTCCCACCGATAAGCCGGAGTTAGCCAGCGTACCAGTCCCCACCGAGATCTCAATTTCTCGCGCTGAGGATAAGGTGTAAGAGCCTTTGTAGGCGCCGCTGGCAATCCCCGTGGTGGTGGCTGTGGCGGTCGAGGTGCCGAAGTCAATGTCGATATTACGGCCGTCAGAAGCTGATAAGACAACCCCTTTAGTATCCGAGCCACCGTCCGCTGCAATGACCCCAGTTTGCCCAGAGATTGCGTTAATGGCATTGAGTACCGAGTTCCGGCTGACGGAAGTATCGGATCCGTCGGTGGAGAACTGTGCCGTGGTGACACCGTTTACGATGAGACTCGCGAGAGCGGCGGTAGCCGCCATCGAGGCACCGGCTGCGATATTAGTGGCGACCGCTGCAGAGACTCCAGTATCGTCAGAGGCGCGATTAATCGCGGCCACCTTTGCGATTGAACTTTCATCCTTTGCAGTGGAAGAGGCATTATCGTCCGTGCCCAATGTTGCACCGATTACCACGCCGTTGATGACTAAATCGCCTGACGCCAATGCGGCGCTGGTGACGGTGCTAATGGAAGACACCGTGGCGGTGTTGGGATCGTAGCTGCCAGCGATTATTCCGGAATTTCCGATGGTGCCGGTACCTTCTTCTATCGTAATGGACGATCGATCGATACTGGTTAGGGTGTATCCGCCTTGGGTATTACCACTGTTTTGTAAACCAGTGGCTGACGCAGTGATCGTGGTGGTGCCGAAATCGATGTCGATGTTTCTGCCATCGGCAGCGGTGAGAATAACACCCTTCGAGTCAGATCCGCCGTCAGAGGCGATAATGCCGGTACGATCACTTTCTGCGTTAATCGCGGTTAATACTGACACCCGATCCGCTGCGGTGTCATTGCCGCCGGTTGAGAGAGCAATGGATACGCCGTTGAGTGTGATCGATCCGGCTGCTGCAGAGGCTGCCATGGACGAGCCCGCTGCGACGGTGGATAACACTTCGGCTTGTACGCCTGAAGCATCAGAGGATTTGTTAATGGCTGCCGCTTTGGCGATTGCGCTCGCACTGGAGAGCGACGTCGAAGCGTTGTCATCGGCTGC
>NVTH01000059.1 GCA_002401525.1 Moraxellaceae bacterium
GATCTACTAGGTGAAGCCACTGTCACACTTGACAGCGAATCGAATTGGGTGGTTACCAGCGGTGCTCCAGTTTCCAGCAACCAACATCTAGGACAACTCATAGAAAGCCACTTAGAACTTTCTCGATCGCAAAGCCATTTGGTGAAAATGGTTCACGATAGAGATCAAAAAGAACCAACATCCGACTATCAACGCATGATGGCGCTAGCTAATGGTGACATAGCAGTAACAATTGAGCCCATCATAACGACTATTGCTGCAATAACTGGCATAACTGTTGGTGTTGCCAATTTAATCAATATAGTAAAAGGGTGGATCCAGGATCAGCCAGCTCCCACTCCAATTATTGTCAATATCGTGCAAGTCCAACCCCCTATGGGTAAGTCTGCCAAGAAATCAGAAGATGCTGTATTGCAATTTTCTTACGTGAGTGGCGTTAGCAACCAAAGAGAAGCCGATACACTCACAACAAAGGCATTAGAGGTTCAAGTTAAGGAGGGTCATATTGGAACATTCGAATTAGAAAGCGCCAAAGCAACGGACGTTTGTTAAGTTTTGCGAGGGGCTCAGGGTGAAATCCCCTTAGCCCCTCTTTTTGTGTACGCCCAGCATGGGCATGAACTAATGAGGTGAAAGTCCTCTACAGGAAGAACACCGTCGAAAACCGTGTTGTGATTAGACGATAACTGTTAGCGAATGGCAAGGGCTTACCCGTGAGGGTTGGTCCGGAGGAAGCCGGACGCAAAACTGCGAGCTGATGAACAAAAACATCATATGAGGCGTAGGCTGAAGGCGAGTTGGCACAAGACGACGAAGCCATGTGTTCTAACGGCCACCGTAAATGATGCAGTTGCGCAGGGAAAGTTCATGCTCTTATCTGGGGAGATCTGCTTAACAAGCGATCGGTAAAACAACCAGTAAGGCTCTGGTTTATAAATGCCTTGGCCCCAGCGAGTGTATCGCCGTTGGGGAGCAAACAAGATACAAACCGATAGCGCCAACAGGGGTAACCTTGGCGGTGATTAAGCAGAAGTCAGCAGACGGCATAGTAGCCAAATGCCCAGCGTAATGGCTAGGACACGGTGAAGGCCTGAACATTTAGGACCAAAGGAGGAGCCATGACAGACTTGAGAACACGAATACCGTCCGGTAGCGACGTGACTCAGCGTACCATCATGCAGCCAGCCTTTAGCTTTGATCTACTCGAACAAGTGTTAGCCCGTGCGAACCTGCAGGCGGCATGGAAACACGTTCGAGCCAACAAGGGGGCTGCTGGCATTGATGGGTTAACCATTGACGCATTCCCTGCTTGGGCAAGAGAGGGCCATTGGCAATTAATCGAAGAGCAACTAGCAACGGGGCAGTATCGCCCGTCGCCGGTTCGACGCGTTGAAATTGCCAAACCCGATGGTGGCATTCGTTTGCTGGGTATCCCGACCATTGCGGATCGTATTATCCAACAGGCGATTGCTCAAGTGCTTACGCCCATTTTCGACCCAACGTTTTCAGACAACAGTTTTGGATTTCGACCAGGTCGCAATGGGCAACAAGCGGTTAAACAAGTACAAAGCATTATCAAGGAAGGTCGTCGCTTTGCCGTTGATGTCGATCTCTCCAAGTTCTTTGACAGAGTTGATCATGATTTATTGATGACGCATCTTGGCCGAAAGGTAACCGATAAGCGTTTACTCAAATTGATCAGTCGATACTTACGCGCTGGTATTATGGATAAGCAGTGTTTTATCGAAAGTCGAGAAGGTGTTCCTCAAGGTGGCCCTCTGTCACCTTTATTAGCGAACATTCTACTCGACTCACTCGACAAAGAACTTGAGGAACGTGGACACAAATTCGCTCGCTACGCCGATGACTTTACCATTCTGGTGAAAAGTCGGCGCGCAGGTGAACGCGTACTTCACAGCATTAGCAACTTTTTACAAAACCGATTGAAGCTAATCGTTAATACCACCAAGAGCCGTGTTGTCAAAACGTCTCAAAGTAAGTTTCTTGGATTTACCTTCAAGGCGGGACGCATTCAATTGCATCCCAAAACACTAGAGACATTTAAGCAACGAGTACGTGAGTTAACAAACCGCAACTGGGGTGTGTCAATGCACTACCAACTCTTCAAAGTCAGTCAATATTTACGTGGCTGGATTAATTACTTTGGTATCGCTAATTGCTATCAACTCTGCCTCGATCTAGATCATTGGATACGGCGCAGAGTTCGCATGGCTTATTGGCGTCAGTGGCGAAAGCCTCGCACCAAAGTAAGAAATTTGTTGAAGCGTGGCGTTAAAATACAAACTGCGGTTGGGTGCGGTATTACCAGCAAAGGGCCGTGGCGTAGTTCTAAAACTCCGGGGATTAATCAGGCGTTGTCTAATGCTTATCTTAAATCTGAAGGGTTGTACGAATTACGCGATGGTTGGATCAARCTTCACTATCCTAAGTGAAACGCCCTGTGCGGATCCGCATGCAGGGTGTTGTGGGGGCTGAGGGTTAGATACCCTCGGCTACCCGATTAGGAATTTCTTTCGATATAATAGCTAACTCCATCATCATGCATTGATAAATCGAATATACTAATTTTTGAAAAATCACTGCAAATTTCTCTAATTTCATCTTTGTTTCTTTCGTTCATACGACAACCAAAAATTATCTGGCGAATCGTTGTCTCTCTGATAATTAATTTGTCATTAACCGTTTTCCCAATTATTCTAATCTCACCTTCATATTCCCAATCAGTTGCTTTTTTAGCCATTAATTGCTGCGAGGTTGAAATTCCTTCTTGTACCGCAATTGGAGTTATTAGAGGTCTATTATCGTATATAACTGGTAGAAGGATTCCTTTCGAATCATTCCATATCTGTTCCGTATCGAATCCCACGCAAAATCCAAAATGGTTATTTGCATAATGTGCCCAACTTAGAGGATCATTGTTCTTTCTCGATAAGGATAATATACCGTTCTTTGCTCCCAACTGTTGTCGAATTTGAGCATTCTTAATTGACAGACCAACTGTTGGGTCATCAATCGCTTGACGAAATTCAAGAGGATCATTCAAGTCATCAATGTGTGAAAACCAAATTTCCCTCTTTGATAAAATATTTTTATGGAATGGGTTTTCCCAGTCACGATATTTAAACAACATTTTTGGAGGTTCTTCTATACCCATATCCCAATGAATTGCTTCTCTAGTGTGATCCTCCACAGTTTTTTTTAGTTCGTCTGCGATAAGCTTGGCATATTCTCTGCCCGCTGAATTTCTTTTCATCTCATCGCGCACGATAAAATGTTTTAACCATTCAGGATCAAGTTCTTTTTCTGATGATAGATTATTAATAAACTCTTCATCAAAGATTGGCATTATTACTCCTAACATTTTATTAAGGTACCCGAGCTTCTTTTGCCGGAATGGTTTTGTTCACCTAGAACCACCCCAAAGTATTTTTTATTCCCTATAAATTTCAACAAGATAACCCGAACCCCTGAACACTCCATCAAAAACAAAGAGTGCAACTGCGCTTTGAAATCGCACTTTGCCCATCTAATCGAACGCAAAAGAATCACATAAAACTGTTTTTAATTCAATCACTTAATCCCCTCCCCCATACCACTTAAAAAAAACAAACAACGCACGCGCGCTCTTTGCTGGTTTATAACAACTTGCATTCGCCTCCCTACATGATCCCAAGCCCAGACAAATAAACCCAGCAAGCTTCTCCTGATACCACGGCCCTCTATAAAGTCCAACTTCTCTCCACTCGCCCTAGCGCTAATTTTTGCGCTAGGTTCAGGTATACTGCAGCGTCGTTATTCGCAATTGAGCCCTTCAACACTCAATCACTGCACTAATTTGAGAACACGCTATGCCTAGGTATCGAAGTAAAACCACTACAGCAGGCCGCAACATGGCCGGAGCTCGCGCTTTGTGGCGCGCCACAGGGATGACAGACGATGATTTCCAGAAGCCCATCATCGCGGTAGTGAACTCCTTTACTCAGTTTGTCCCCGGTCACGTCCACTTGAAAGACATTGGTCAGATGGTCGCCCGGGAGATTGAGGCGGCCGGTGGCGTTGCCAAAGAATTTAACACCATCGCCGTGGATGACGGCATTGCCATGGGCCACGACGGCATGCTTTACAGTCTGCCTTCACGTGACATTATCGCTGACAGCGTGGAATACATGGTCAACGCGCATTGCGCCGATGCCATGATTTGCATTTCCAACTGCGACAAAATCACTCCAGGCATGTTGATGGCTTCGTTGCGACTTAACATCCCCGTGGTGTTTGTATCCGGCGGTCCCATGGAGGCAGGAAAAACTAAACTGTCAGTGAACAAACTCGACCTTGTGGACGCGATGATGATCGCGGTGGATGACACGGCCACTGACGAAGAAGTCGCAGAGTATGAACGCAGCGCCTGCCCCACGTGCGGGTCTTGTTCTGGCATGTTCACGGCGAACTCAATGAATTGTTTAACCGAGGCGTTGGGTTTGTCTTTGCCTGGCAATGGCTCTTTACTTGCCACTCATGCAGATCGCAGAGAGTTATTTTTGCGCGCGGCTCGGAATATCGTCGACATTACTAAGCGTTATTATGAACAGGACGACGAATCAGTATTACCCCGCAGTATTGCCTCTAAAAGGGCTTTCGAAAACGCCATGACTCTAGACATTGCCATGGGAGGTTCTACCAATACCATTCTGCATTTGCTTGCAGCCGCCGAAGAAGCCGAAGTTGATTTCACCATGAAAGACATTGATCGTCTTTCTAGGTTGGTGCCTCAATTGTGCAAAGTGGCTCCGAGTACGCCGAAGTATCACATGGAAGACGTCCACCGAGCAGGCGGAATTGTTAGCATATTGGCGGAATTGGATCGCGCACAACTGCTGCACACGCATTGCACCACAGTCCACAGTCCTACCCTTAAAGACGCGCTGACTGAATGGGACATTGTTGACAGCACCAACGATGCCGTTAAAAAGTGGTATAGAGCAGGTCCCGCAGGCATCCCAACACAAACCGCCTTTAGCCAAGAGACTCGCTGGCCCGAGCTAGATGATGACCGCGAAAACGGCTGCATCCGCTCTCGCGAACACGCCTACAGTGAAGAAGGTGGGTTAGCGGTGCTTTACGGCAATCTGGCGGAAAATGGCTGCGTGGTGAAAACCGCAGGCGTCGACGACAGTATTCTCGTGTTTAAAGGCCGTGCCGTGGTATTTGAAAGTCAGGATACCGCCGTTGAAGGTATTCTGGGTGGCAAAATCGTTGAAGGCGATGTGGTCATTATCCGCTACGAAGGCCCTCGCGGAGGACCCGGCATGCAGGAAATGCTCTACCCCACCACCTACCTAAAATCAAAAGGCTTGGGCAAAGCGTGTGCACTTCTCACTGACGGCCGTTTTTCCGGCGGTACTTCGGGATTGTCCATCGGTCATGCTTCGCCAGAAGCAGCGGCAGGCGGTGCCATTGGTTTAGTGAAAGATGGCGACACCATCAACATCGACATTCCTAACCGAACCATCAACGTGGACATCGACGATACCGAAATAACACGACGTCGTGCGGAGCAAGATAAATTAGGTTGGAAACCTGCGCAAAAAAGGCCGCGAAAAGTAACCGCGGCATTAAAAGCCTATGCTTTGCTTACCACGAGTGCGGACCGAGGTGCGGTGAGGGATTTGAGTTTACTTGAAGACTATTAAAGCTCAATAATTAAATCATTGAGCGCTGACGCGCGAATCGGTCAGTGCTCAAATTTTTCCAGCCGCTTGAGCCTTATTCACTTTTTATTCTTCGCTTTAGAATTTCGATTTAAACGAGCGACCTATTAAACAGTTTTTTTCCAAACGCTAATTTTATCGCGAATTATATTTCGAATATCAGCCACGTAACTCAAATTATCTTCCGCTAAATAAAATTCCACCACGATATCATCCACAAAGAAATAACTGTTACACATCACAAAGCTTTGGCTAAAGGGGCCCGCTCCGCCTTGCTTTGAACAACGTGCTACCCAATACTCTTCCATGACATCCGGCTGTTGAGACTCTGCTTTAGGCATCTGACTGAGAACAACCCAGGCACTGCGCTTTTTCTCATCACGAAACACCCGATACAAATCGGAATTGCCCTGAGCTTCAATGACCCGATTTTTATAGTGCCCCTGGCCATACCATAACTCTCGATAATGTTCAGGCTTTTGGTATTGCTCAATTCGTAGTTTATCCCAGACGCGAATAACGCCCTTCACGTCTAATTCCCGCCCCTGTTCCGATGTTTTGTATCCCGGCACTTGATAGCTGACTTCAGTGGCCGAAATTAAAAACACCACCGATTGATCTTTACCTCCCAAGCCCGTCACCCTTCGAAAAATAGGGCTAGAGGCCCGCGCAATGGTTTCATCCTCGGGAATATCAAATTGATATTTGCCTATCTGGGCGTTAACATCCCCCCGCCAGAAATAGCCAAGCATATCAGGTCCAATGGTGGCCCCAACGCCAATAAAGATAAAAAATAGCACAGATAATAGAATGGTTTGGTTTTTCGACAGCATCTTAAGGACTCACAGCACAGGGAGTTTATTCCCCCGATTATTTTTATTGTTAATTTCTGTTTTTAGAGTGCCAATGGGCAAAAATTGGCCTCGACACAAGTTGTACCAAAATTTTCAGCCGCAGGCAAATAGCCCCTCCCTGCGCCAATTGATCATCCACTAGATCAAAGCTTTAGTAATCTGATATGCTTCTGCTTGAATTTTCAATTCGTTGCCGCTTCGGGCTCGGGGTTTACCCTTTAGATTTACCCAAGCTCAGCACCCAAACGAAAAACTCAACCTACATTTCAACACAACATTGAATAGCGAAGAATAATTAAAATCATCAGGGCAATACGTTTATTTAACTCCTCAGTTTTGGTTTTTGTTGGTTGGGGTTATTTAGCTTCCCAGTACTGTTTTTCTGGCCTGCCCAGTCAGTCACATAATGATAATCCAAGCAGTTAACCTCTTAAAACAAGGAGATCCACATGTACGATTTTCGTCAGTTTTACATCAACGGAAAATGGGTAGACCCAGTCGAGCCTCGTGACTTAGAAGTCATCAATCCAGCCACCGAACTGTCTATCGGTAAAATCAGCCTCGGTTCTTCGAGCGATGTAGACAAGGCGGTAGCCGCTGCTAAAAATGCATTCCCTAGTTATTCACAAACTACGGTGGAAGAAAGAGTCGCACTGCTACAAAAAGTAGTCGCCGGATACCAAAAGAGATTAAAAGAGATCGGCCAAGCCATTAGTGATGAAATGGGCGCGCCTCTCGGACTAGCCAATGCGGCGCAAGCGCCTGCAGGTTTAGGCCACTTCATGAGCGCCATCGAAATTTTAAAGAAATACCCCTTCGAAGAGAAACGAGGCGGCACAGGCTTACTTAAAGAACCCATCGGCGTCTGCGGCCTCATTACTCCTTGGAATTGGCCCATTAACCAAATCGCCGCCAAGGTTGCCCCGGCATTAGCCGTGGGTTGCACCGTGGTGCTTAAGCCCAGTGAAGTAGCGCCTATCAATGCCTGCATCTTGGCAGAAATAATCGCCGAAGCAGGCTTCCCTGAAGGCGTGTTTAATTTGGTCAATGGCGATGGTCCCGGCGTAGGGGAAGCGCTCACCAGTCATCCTGACGTCGACATGGTGTCCTTTACAGGCAGTACTCGTGCTGGAATATCCATCGCTAAAAATGCCGCAGAGACCATTAAACGTGTCGCCCAAGAACTTGGCGGTAAGTCTGCCAACATTATTCTTCCAGAAGCTGACTTAAAAGCGGCCGTGACCGGTGGAGTAAGAAGCATTTTCACCAATAGCGGCCAGTCCTGTAATGCGCCGACTCGCATGTTGGTCCATAAGGATCAGATAGCTGAAGCCGCAGCCATCGCCAAAGCCGCCGCGGAACAAGTAGTGGTGGGAGATCCTCAAACCCAAGGCACCACCATGGGTCCTGTAGTCAGTGAAGTGCAATGGAATAAGATTCAGACATTAATCCAAAAAGGCATCGATGAAGGTGCCGAGCTTGTCATTGGGGGAACCGGCAAGCCTGACGGAATAGACAAAGGCTATTTTGTTAAGCCTACGATATTCTCCAATGTCACCAACGACATGAGCATTGCTCAGGAAGAAATTTTTGGGCCAGTGTTATCCATTCTTCCTTACGAAACTGAAGAAGAAGCGATTCAGATTGCCAACGATACGGTGTACGGCCTATCAGGCTATGTGACGGGTGATATCGAAAATGCTCGCCGAGTGGCCAAGCAATTGAGAACCGGCAACGTCCACATTAATGGCGCTCCACCTGATTTTGGCGGCCCATTTGGTGGCTACAAACAATCAGGTAACGGTCGCGAGTGGGGGATTTTAGGCTTTGAAGAGTATTTAGAGATCAAAGCCATTATGGGTTATGCCTAAAATTTTCTAGTTTAAAAAAAGGCCCTTCGGGGCCTTTTTTATTGGCACTACTAGCGCCTTATCTAACGAGCACCTAAAGAGGACTAAAATTACAAAAAAGAACATAAATTAAATGTCCATAATTGCCTATTCGAGTCACTTGCGAAGCAATACTGTAATCGTTAATCTTCCCCTTTAATGCCTCTAAAAACCTTTTTGGCACTCACTTAAACTTACCCATTACTCAGAAAAATGAAATTATTAACCCGTTAAACCGACCCAACGTTGAGCTTTATCAAAAGACAAAAAATGCAGGGCAGGTTTTCAAAGCTAGGTTGTCGAATATAGGTTGTAGAATCAAAGCTTTTCAAAGCTGGGCTTTCGAATCCAATTTTCGAACCGATCTGCAAAAAAGCACTTACAATAATTAAACATAGAAAAAGAAAGGTTGTTGATCATGTCTCTTTACCCCATCTGGAAATACGGACGCTTTTTTATCGGTACATTTTTTGTACTGGGCGCCATCATACTTGAAATATTATCGTCCCCCTGGCTAGGAACTTATGGCGGCATGGGACTGATATTATTGCTATTAGGGGATCTCTACTTACCCAATGATGAAAACGTTTATACCTACGATAACCCTAAAATCTTTTACCCCATCCAATACGCCAGCCAAACCATCGATGTGTTTGCAGTTATTATGTTTGGTTGGATGTTAGGCGCAAGCTCTGGGGATTTCCTCGGTCTTTCTGCAGCGCTGCATTTTCTAACCGGTTACGACATGTTAGCGGCCCATACCGTCGGTTCAAACGCAGGTCAGGCGTCTATCATTGCAGCGTTTGCCTTTGCATCAGGCGCAGCGGCACAAGCCAGCATTGCCGTAGGTCACGAATTAACTCATCGCATAGATAATCGCGTTGCGGTGTTTTTTGGCCGCGTCGGGGAAGCCTTTGGCATGCACACGCGCTTTTCAATTCGCCACCCTTACGGTCATCACAATTGGGTTTGCACAGAAAAAGATCCCGCTACTGCAAAACGAGGCGAGCACTTTTATCCTTTTGTATTTCGTTCAATTATTGGCCAAAACGTACAAGTTTGGGAGCTTGAGAAAGCCCGCTTAGAGAAAATGGGATTTTCTGCATTTAGCTGGAGAAACTACGCACTGCGAGGCTGGGGCATGGAACTGGCCATTATGATCGGCTTTTACTATGCAGCGGGCTGGATTGGCGTGTTGGGTTTCTTAGCCGTCGGAGCCAGCGTTAATATAGTCCTCGAATTTGCCAATTACATCGAACATTTCGGGTTAGTGCGTATTCCCAGTGAACCCCAACAAGTTAGGCACGCCTGGAATGACAATCACATGGTCTCCTACTGGTTAACTTCCGCGATCTCTCGACATGCTCATCACCACGCCAATGCAGACATTGAGTTTTGGAATTTAGAACCTATGACAGAAGAGGCGCCGACTACTCCGGCAGGCTATTTAGGGACCTTCTTATTAGCCTCAGTGCCCACCCTGTGGCATCAAGTGATGAATACAAAACTACTCGAATGGGATGAAAAGTTCGCCACAGAAGAGGAAAAAGAACAAGCAGCCATCGCTAATTTAAATAGCAATCAAGCGGTTCTCATTGAAGCGGGTAGAAAGTATTTAAAAAACAAAGCGATCGCTGCTTAAGCCATCGCCAACTAGCGAGCCACTAATCTATCCTTTGTCTGGTGCTCAGCTAAAGCTAGTTTAATAAATTCCAACCTAAGAAAAGCAAACATCGAATTTTCTAATCGATGTTTGCTTGCCCCTCCCCCCGCAAAAAAAAGCCCCTCCTTTTAAGCCTCAGTGTAGGCTCGAATCCGAATATCTCCTCCACAAGCGGTTCAACAAGCATTTACACAACAACATACTTCGTAACATTTGCTGCGTGTTAAATCTGTATAATGTCTAATACTTGCTGCCAACAAAACCATCGAAAACAAGGCATTGAAATCTAAAATCCTAAAAGCTAGGAGCACCCATGGGGCCTGAATCACACTCCGCTGATTTGATCAATATCTCTAGCCTCATCGAGAAAGCTCAACAAGGCGATCCCAGAGCCCAATGCCAACTTGGCATTGAATATCGCGACGGCAAGCACCTTACCGAAGATCCTCACCAAGCATTGCATTGGTTTGAAACCGCAGCCGAACAAAAGGACTCGGATGCCTATTATCTGTTAGCAAAATATTATGACGATGGCATCGATGGAACCCCGGATATCGTACAAGCACTGCACTGGTTTCAAAAAGCCGCAGAGATGGACCATGGCCTTGCGCAACTCTGTTTGGGAAATTTATACATGGAAGGCGACTGGGCCGACAAAGATCCAGACCTAGCCATTCAACAATGGAAAAGTGCCGCCGAAAAACATATTTCACAAGCTCAATATAATCTATTTGTCTGCTACACCAACGGCCTCGGCGTAACAGCCCAAAATGAAACTGCTAATTTTTGGTTGGAGGCCGCAGCAGATCAACAACACCCCTTAGCCCAGTTCCATCTAGGGCGTAACTTTTATCAAGGCAAACATCGCAACCAAGATTTCAAAAAAGCGCTTTATTGGTACATTCAAGCCGCGGAAAATAGAGTCGTGGACGCACAAATGGACGTCGGTGTACTCTATTACACCGGGCAAGGCATCGATCAAAATATACCAGAAGGCTATGCCTGGGCCAAAATTGCGGCAGAGCAAGGTGATCAAAAGCATCAGCAAACTTTCGACTACATGAAACAAAAATTGAAAACCAAGCCAGAACTCATCACTCTTGGCGAACAACGTTACTCTGAATTAAAAAAAGCACTGCGAGACTAACTCAAAATCTTCAGCGCTTTCTTTCCGTACCCCCAGTGCAATCCTTAGTGTAAAAACCCGGCGGCCAATCCTCAGCGTAAGCCCGCTATGTAAGTCACAGGTATTAGTCAGTTTTTAGCCCCGTTCTAGTAAACAAGGCATAAAAATATACGCTCCGAATTCAAACATCAAAACCTCAATCAACATGAATTCCCGTAAAGGAGCGCTATCGGCGGCGCATTAAATACCCCCCTATCTTTTTAGATAGGGGGCGTTTAGAATCGGCCTAAGATCAAGGAAATGCCCAATATTACCAGGCCCAATAACCTAAGACCCATTGCTAACGGGGCAGAAGAAAACAGTACTCTTTATTCTCGCTCCGATAGTCACATAATAAAAACAGGAGATTTTGTATGAGTAGCTCCAATTACACCGATATGCTACGTGAAATGTATCCCCAAGTTCCATTCCAAAAACTGCTAGGCGTGGAAGTTTTAGACGTTGCAGACAACTACAGTAAAGTTCAAATTTCATTCAAACAGGAATTAGCTGGCGGCGGGAATGCCTATCATGGAGGCGTCATTAGCAGCCTAATTGACTTAACCGGCGCACTGTCAGCTTGGATGGGGCACGACACAGAAAAGAAAGGCATCAAGGCCTCCACGGTATCACTGAACGTGCAGTTCCTTTCTGCCGGCCTAGGCGAAAATATTATCGCCGAGGGGCGCTGCGTAAAACGAGGTAAAGAACTGAATTTCTGTAATATTGAAGTGCATGGTGCAGAGACTAATAAATTGATCGCCACAGGATCAATCGTTTACCGCATCGCTAAATGACCTGTAGCTAAATGACCTATAGCTAAATAGCATTTCAATAAATCATCAAAAGCCTCATTAGGCTACTCTAAATAATCCTGGAAGATCGGTGATCAACACCGATCTTCCAGACTATATCCAGAAGTACCTTTAAGCCTCTTCGAGCACTTCGGACTGAGCATCAGACCCTATTGGCGGAGCATTTTCAGGCACTACCCCATCCGGTGCCCAAGATTCAATACCCTCCTCCAACTCTACTTCCAAACTTAGCAATAACTGCGAAAAAGTTCTCCAATTGCAGATCGCGCCGACTACCTCAATCACTTGATCGTCGTCTCCCACATGTTTTTTAACTAAGCTCAGCGTCTTTGGTAAAATCCGCCCTTGCTCTAACATGTCATCGGTGGCAGCCAGCACTGCGCGATCAGCGTCGTCGAAAAATTTACTGGTTTTCCAGTCAGATCGCAACGCAAACAATTCTTCCTCAGTAGCACCGCACATCAATGCAATTCGCCAGTGTTGTGTCCACTCGTAGTTGGACCCAGTTTGCCAGCCGATGCGCATAATAATTAATTCCCGCAAGCGAGGCTTCAATACATTGCCTTGCCCGAGCAACATCGAAAGATTATCCGCCAGCGCCTTTGCTAAAGGCGGATGACGTAATAACACACGAAACACATTAAGCTGCGAAAAGTGTCCCGGCAGGCCAATCTCTTCGCCACGTTTTTTTGCTTCTTCCAAGGGCAGCGGTTGCACTCCGCCTTTAACAGCATTTTTACTGACAGTCATTTCCTACTCCCTGAAGTGATTTATAGTTTTTATGAGCTTTTACGAATTGTTATTTAAAAAGCCAATCCCTCTAACTACGAACTTTACAACGACGGAGTTCAAATCAAAAGTCCCAAAGACTGATGACGGCGAATAAATCTCAGCAATACGACGTTTTAAATAAAACATACCCCGCCAGAGCACTCTAACGATAATTTTTAATTAAACCAACTTTTAAAATACTTAGCCATGAGTCACTAACGGCTAGGCTTCATCACATACTAACGTCATGAATCCATTACAATGGTCCTCACCATCCATGAGTTATATTGTATTTTCTGGCCACGCCCACACACCGCGAGCGCGCAAAGCTAAGGAAGGCTATACATTCAGAAATAATCCTCCTATGATGGAGCACATTGGCCATTAACAAATACCATTAATGCTAACAATCTAATTTGGCCGACGCTAAGAAACCAGTTCCTTCACAGGAGTTCGAAGGGCTTTCTTGGACAAAAAGGCATGGCCTGACTATCAATTTATTCATCGCCATTCCGGGTCAATCGACTCTCACTCTCCACGTAATACTTGTAAGCCATTTTTAATCCTTATCCGACAATAAAAACAGGACGATTATGACTTTACCTAAAAAAACCTTAGCCATGGTGCAAACCGGGCCCTTAAAAATTGAACCCCGAGAACTCGAAATCCCACAAATTGACGCAGACTCAGCCATATTGAAAATTGAAGCCTGTGGAATTTGCGGCAGTGACTACGAACAATTCGAAGGCAAACTGGCCACTCCCATGCCTGCGGTTCCGGGGCATGAACCCTTAGGCACTATCGCTGCAATTGGTGACAACGCGGCCAAGCGCTGGGGAGTGGACGTAGGAGATCGTGTTGCCGTAGAAACCATGATCGCCTGCCATTGTTGCTCCATTTGCCTATCGGGAAGCTATCACCTGTGCGGCTCACGGCGTATCTATTCTTACATTCCGCTTAAAGACCAGCATGGCATGTGGGGCGCTTACGCGCAGTACATGTTCCTCGATCCAAATTCGGTGCTACACAAAGTCAACAAAGATATTCCTGCAGAAATCGCCGTTATTTTTAATCCCCTCGGAGCCGGTTTCAGATGGGCCGTAGAAATTCCGGAAACTAAACCCGGCGATACCGTCGTCATTATGGGCCCAGGACAGCGCGGCCTGTCGAGTGTTATCGCGTGTAAAGCTGCTGGGGCAAAAACCATTATCGTAACAGGCTTAGAGGCGGATGCTAAAAAACTAGAAGTCGCCAAAATTTTCGGGGCTCATCATACCATCGACGTCCAAAACGAAAATGCCTCTGCAAAAATCCAACAATATTCCAACGGCGGTGCCGACGTTGTGGTGGACGTAACGTCTTACGCTACAGAACCGGTTCGAGAAGCACTCGGTTATGTCCGACCTGGTGGCACCATCGTACTCGCTGGCGTCAAAGGTTTTAAACCCGTCGAAGGATTTATTTCGGATTGGATCGTGCTCAAAGAAATTACCATTAAAGGCGCAATAGGCGTCACCACGTCTGGCTATAAAAACGCGATTGATCTCATTGAAAAAGGCGAGGTGCCCCTGCATAAAATGCACACCCATAATTTCAAACTGACTGAGGCAGAATTAGCCATCAAAACGTTAGCAAGGCAAGTGGAAGGCGATGAATCCATTCACTCCTGCCTAATCCCTGAATTTTAAGGGTGCAGTTAGAACCTGATTTCGTAAACTAGTAAACAGCAGCACTCGCCCGAATCGAAAAGGATTTCCACCTCGGGCGAAATGCTTCTTGAAACCATCTCAAAGTAATATTTAGAAATTTTATTTTCCAATCCAATTACTGGAGTAACGTTTCCAAAGCATCAAGAGCAAACGTTTAAACAACAATAAAAACATCACGACTAACGAAATATTCGCGAAAAGAAGTGCCTTTTAACGATTACCGAATTAACGGTCACTCAACAATTTTTCCCGGAGAATACCATGGCAGGTAAGCATACCTTCGTTAACGCGCTGGAGAAAAACGCTAAATACATTGGCAATGAATTAGCCGTCGTTCAGGGGCACCGTTCACTCACCTTCAAAACCCTTAATGACAGAGCCAATCAACTCGGTCGAGTGCTTTCCTCGCTCAACATTAAAAGAGGAGAACGCATCGCACTGGGGCTTACTAACAGTATCGAATTTGTCGAATCAACTTACGGCGCGTGGAAATGCGCGTGCATTAGCGTTCCGCTCAATTATCGATTTATGGATGACGAACTAGTCCACGTACTCAACAACTCCGACAGTGTCGCGGCTATTCTAGAAGAAGAATATTTAGAGACATTCCTACGCATTAAACCCCGCACCCCCAAACTACGATTTTTACTGGTGGTGGGAGAAACCAAATCCAACTCAGCAGAAAACATCTACAACTACGAACAAATAATAAACCTTCAATGCACCGAGAAACCCGCCCTGGGCTGGCCGGAGCAAACAGACCAAGACATTGGCTACAATATTTATACGGGTGGCACCACGGGCATGCCCAAAGGCATCTCTTTCAATGAAAAAGCGATGATAAAATCCACTATCGAAGCTTTTTCTTCTGCCCTACCGAATCAACTTTTAGCCCTCAGCAAAGCGCCAGATCATAGCTTTGGTGCGTCCACCGTCGGTAAGCTACTCTCTTCTCCTTTGGGTAGAAAATTCCTAAGTGCGAAAACCACATCATTGATCGCCCGTTGGACCTTGGAACATATCCCACTCAGCTACAATCGAATCACCGCCAAACGAACTGCCGGTGCATTGCGCGTTCTTGTCGTCAGCCCAATGATGCATTCCTTAGGCTGGGTATTAAGTTTTAGCTTACCGAAATTAGGCGCAACGCTGTATTTATTGGAATCCAGCTCTTACGACCCACAAGAAGCATTGCAGACCATGCAGCGTCATAAAATCAATTTCTTAGGGGCCATAGGCGATGCCACGCTCAAACCCCTGCTGAAGGAACTCGATAGTAACGATTACGACCTTAGCGAATTGAAAGGAATCTTTGCGTCAGGGATGCCTACGTCTGCGGAAGTTAAAGAAGGCCTTCTCAAGAAGCACATGCTCAACACTCGCTTTATCGACTTTATTGGCGGCTCAGAATTAACCGGCATGGCCTTTAAAGTGTATACCTCCAAAGACACTGAGTTCAATAAATCGTCCTTCCCCATCACCGATCGCATCCTCATTGTCAACAGCAAAACAGGGGAACCCGTGAGCCCAGGAGAAGTGGGTGAACTCGCACGCCAAACCGACCACCTACCCAACGGCTATTACAACGACCCCGAAAAAACCCGTCAACTAATTAAATCCTTTCACGGTAAAAGCTGGTTGATGAGCGGCGATCTCGCACAGCTAGATGATCAAGGGTATTTTCATTTTGTGGGCCGAGGATCCGAATGTATCAACACCGGCGGAGAGAAAGTCTACCCAGAAGAAGTAGAGAACCTATTGAGAAAATTACCAGACATAAAAGAGGTTGGTCTCACCGCTACGCCCAGTAGTCAATGGGGTGAATTAGTCACTGCGGTAGTGCATCTCCATGACGGCTCCGAATTAACAGCAGAAGAGATCATTGAATACACTAAAGGAAAAATTTCTGGCTACAAACGACCCAAACGCGTCATTTTTACAGACCATTTCCCCATCACACTCATTGGCAAACCCCATTACCGAGCGTTACGAGAAATGGCAAAAGCTCCGCGTGATAGCAAAGTCGTCAATGATTAGTATTTAAAATTATCAACCACGGCTTGTTGATTTTTGACATGTTCGCTCAAATCCACACAGGCACCATTGGCTCGCTCGGTAGTTTGAACCGCATCGTCCGCGACTTGCAGTATTTTATCGACGTTATCTTTTATATTTTCGATGACGTAATTTTGCTCAATGCCAGCCGAAGCGATGTTGGCATTAATCTCATCCATATTTTCAATAAACTCGATAATAGTGTTTAGCGACGCTGAAGCCAGTGTGGATTGTTCAACGCTTTTGACCGCCTGGGACTTACCTTGCTCCATGACTTCAACCGCTTTGCGGCTACCCGTTTGCAATTTTTCAATAATGGCATGAATTTCTTCAATTGATTGCGCAGTCTTTTCAGCCAACGATCTCACTTCGTCAGCGACAACAGCAATGGGGCATGCGGCTTCACTGCAAACGCCACCATTCGGTTCGCAATCGATAGCGTGCACTACCCATCGACCGCCGAGGCTGACTTCCAGGGCGACCAGATTAGTACATCGGTGTGCCCACGCGATCCCATGCCCGCAGGGGCGTACCCGGGCGACGAGAACAGCGGGTCGTCCATCAAGTTTATATTGCAGGTCACCGAGGACACTGCCAGCATAGTGAGCACGCGGCCATACCGCTACCTGTTTGGCGGACTCAGCCCTGACATTGAGAACGGCTTTGCAGCCCCGCTCACGTGGGACGGCGCGCTCGCGAGTGCGGGCGGCGAAGGTGCGCTGTATGGCTCGACCGGCAAGTACCTCTCGCTCACCGAGACCGAGCACAACTCGTACGTGTGGTCGGGCAACCCATCAGTCCTCACGTACGACCACCGTAAGTTCCGCATGCACGTGTGTCTGAAGCAGCGCCTGGACGAGACCACCTCCGATCCCAATGCGTGGGACAGCGGGTGGGGTGCACAGAAGACCCAGATGTGGGTGGACATCACCGACGCCACCGAG
>NVTH01000060.1 GCA_002401525.1 Moraxellaceae bacterium
AGGAGAGAACAACAATCACGAACCGAGAGAACTAAAAGAATTCTAAAGCTAATTTGGATTTATTCCGCGTGTGGGACCGATTAATCCAAATAACACTAACCAATGCACGCCCCCCCCCAAGAAATCACATCCGGTATAGATTCTTGCTTTGCGACCCATAACGCTTTATCCCTATAGGTCAGGGAATCGTTAACGAGTCATAACCAACGAGGATTGCAATCCAGTCACCGCACTTTCAATTTCGACCTCTAAACGGCCTCGTTCTTCAACCAGTTTATTGCCTTCTTCCGCAAGCTCAGTAATACGACTTAAATTGCCACCGATATTATCGGAAGCCGCAGTTTGCTGCTCAACCGCTGAAGCGATCTGGTCATTCATTTCACTAATGGAGCTCACCGCCGTAGTAATGGCTTGCAAAGACTCCCCGGCCTTCGATGCCTGCTCAACACTGAGTTCAGCCTGTTTGCGACCTTCTGCCATGACCTTCACCGCATTACTGGATCCTTCTTGCAACCGGGCAATCATGTCATTAATTTCTTCGGTGGCTTCCTGGGTTCGTTGTGCCAACGTACGCACCTCATCGGCAACCACCGCAAAGCCTCGTCCTTGCTCACCCGCTCGGGCCGCTTCGATCGCCGCATTCAAAGCTAATAAGTTAGTTTGATCCGCGATGCCGCGAATAACCTCAAGAATTGCCCCGATGGATTCGCTGTCTTCTTCCAGTTTTTGAATCGCCGTGGCTGCTCGCTCCACTTCATCCGCTAGAGAATGGATTGCCGAGGTCACACTATTGACCACTTGCTGACCACTCTCCGCTTCTTGATTAGCATCTCGCGCCGCTTGCGCTGCAGCCACCGCATTTTGAGACACTTCATGCACGGTGGAAGACATATCCTCCATAGCAGAAACCACACTTTGCGCTTCTTGCTGCTGCCTCACTGCCCCATCATTGGATTGCTTGCCCATTTTTTCGAGCTCTTTCGACAACACTTGCACCCGATCCACGGCACCGCTTAAATCCAGCATTCGAGATTGTTGTAAACTTAATAGGCCATTCACTGCTTTTGCTATTTCGTAACACTCGCCACCACCACTTTCATCCACTTTAAAATTGGAATCGGAAGCCGATGATTTATTTAAGTCTCGAATCAATTGCGTCATGGGCTTCATCAGCATCGCATTCAGCATGCTGAGCACCACCACTAACATCGCCACACTAAGCCCAATGCCAAGCATTAACACTTTACCCGTGCCATGGCTCTCTGCAGCCAGGTATACCATCAAGCCCACGTGGCCCAACATAGTCAAACCTACTAAAACTAGCAGCTTTCCCCTAAGCGATGTCATCATGATCTAGGCTCCAATGGTTCCCATACACGGCACATAGCATTCCGAATGTGCTCTGTAATTAAGCTTAGGTTAGACTTTTTAGCCTTGCCAATAGTTATTCCAATTTACTACCAACTATTTACGCCGTGACGCCCTTCACATCATTAGACTTCCTGCGCTAAAATCGGTAGAATTCGCCTAACAGAGAAGCAAAAACCTTTTACTTACAATAACTTAAGGTTTAACCACACTTAATTACAAACTGCTAATCCTATGATTTACTTGAACTTACGCCTGAAAAAAGGCCTACAGTTTATTGGACTTACCTTGCTGCTAAGCCTTTACCCCGCTTATCAACAAGAACTGTCGCAGCTGGATCTCATCAAAGAATCCGGCAGCTTGACCATTATTTCCCATTCTGGCCCCAGTACCATCTATCAAGACGGCAATGGTTTGGCTGGATTTGAATATGAATTAGCCCAAAAGTTCGCCAACGAACTCAAGGTGAAGCTTAATATTGTCGAAGCAGACAATTATCCCGACTTACTTCGAGCCGTCAATGATCAAGGGATTCACTTTGCTGCCGCCAATATTGCCGCCACCAACCTACGTAAAAAATCCGTTAAATTCACCGCGCCTTATCAGCAGATAGAGCAGCACGTCGTTTATCGATACGGCAGCACTCGACCCAAAGAAGTGAAGGACCTGATCAACAAACGCGTCATTGTCACTGCCGACAGCACGCACACAGACATTTTAGCGGCTCAAAAGCTGGTTTACCCGAACCTCAGTTGGGTAGAAACTCAAACAATCGACGTTGACTATTTACTGCGAAAAGTGTCCAACGGTGAAATGGACTACGCCATTATAAATTCCAATGAATACGTGCTGCACCGCTCCTTATACCCGACATTAAACGTCGCGTTTAATATTGGCCCGACGCATAACTTATCCTGGGCGTTCGCCAAAGAAGAAGACGATAGCCTTTTTCTTGCCGCCGAAGACTTTATCGCTCGCGCTGATCAGGGCGGAATCTTGGCGGAATTAAAGAACCGTCATTACGGGCACATCAATGAATTCAACTACGTCGACTCCAAAGTGTTCTTGGAGCATATTGAAAATCGACTGCCGCAGTATTTAGCGTCGTTTAAATCTGCTGCTGAAGATCACGAAATGGATTGGCGCTTGCTAGCGGCAGTGGGGTATCAAGAGTCATTATGGAACCCCGACGCCGTCTCTCCCACTGGAGTGCGAGGCCTGATGATGCTCACCCGAATCACCGCCAAGGAAACCGGCGTCGGCAACCGACTTGACCCCTTCCAAAGCATTCAAGGTGGCGCCAAATACCTTCACAAAATAATGAATCGACTACCCGATCGATTGGATCAAGATAATCGCACCTGGTTGTCTTTAGCGGCTTACAACGCCGGCTTTGGCCACATCGATGACGCACGCCAAATTACAGAACAGCAAGGCGATAATCCGGACGACTGGTTTGAAGTTAAAAAACGACTGCCACTGCTGACCCAACCCAAATGGTATGGCCAAACTAAATACGGCTACGCCAGAGGGGGACGTCAATCCCTGGTTTATGTGAAAAATATCCGCCGCTATTATGATTTATTAGTGTGGCGTACAGCGCAAGAGCAGCGTAAGCCACTCGACCCTTACGCCTCCATTGCCATGAAAACCCCGCTGATCAATTCCATCTAAGGTTTTACAAAAAGCCTCTTCAGAAGAATAAGAATAGTTACGGAAGATTAGCTACAGAAAAACAGCCACGAGCCAATTTCTACCAGAAATTTTCTATCGCCGAATTTCTACAAACGAATTTTACTGACCAACCTCTACCGCTCATTCGCCTCTAATTAATCCCGTTTATTTTTCGCCCGCTGACGCTTTAATTTAAAAAAGCGGCTCATTCTTGCTGAGCACGCTTGCGCCATCACACCCCCAAGCACTTCTGGATGATGATTGATAAAGGGCTGCTCAAGCAGTTTTAATTGACTCGTCAGCGCGCCTGCTTTGGATTCGGAGGCACCAAAAACTACCCGCGATATTCGAGCATGAATGATCGCCCCAGCACACATAATGCAAGGCTCAATGGTGACGTATAAGGTAGAACCCGTTAATCGATAATTTTGTCGGTGCTTCGATGCCGATCGGATCGCTTGAATTTCGGCGTGGGCCGAAGGGTCGCACTGGCCAATGGGCTGATTCCAACCTTCACCGACTACCTGATCATCGCAAACAACAACCGCTCCCACCGGCACTTCGTCCTCGTCGGCAGCTCGCTCGGCCAGTTGTAAGGCGTATTCCATCCAACGCTGGTCCATTTCGATCTGGCTCATTCACCACCTTATTAAAATTAAATGACCTATTGCTTCAGAAAAAACACCGCGCTTCATTGCACCACTTTCTAGAAGACTAGAAGTTTTAAACTAAAAAAAACCCCCGGCAATGCCGAGGGCTTTTTTAATGGTAAACCAACGTTTGCTAAATTAGCAAACCCGCTTAACCGTTAGGAATGTCTTTGAAAGGAATTCCTTTATCAACTCGCGCTTCCGTAGGTAATCCTAGAACTCGCTCGCCAATAATATTACGCTGAACTTCATCGGTTCCGCCGGCGATACGAATCGCTGGAATGCCGAGGTAAAGTTCTTGCCATAAACCACCGGCGAATGTGGCTTGCTCGCCATATTCAGTGCCGAGGCCACCTTGCAACTCCATCGCATAAGAAGCAATTTCTTGCAATAAGATGCCCATCGCCACTTTAATGATGGAGCTTTCTGAACCAGGCATACCGCCTTTAGAAAGCGCAGACAAAGTCCGGTTAACTGTAAGCTCCATTGCTTTCATACGGGTGTAGTATTCAGCAATTTTCTGACGCACGGCAGGGCTGTCTTTCGCAAGCACGCCATCAATATAAGCAGTTTCAGCGATACGATCCAACTCACCGATTAACAACTCAGCGCCCATTCCCATTCCACCACCAATGGACATACGTTCGTTCATTAAGGTAGTAAGAGAAACGGCCCAACCATTGCCCACGGCATCCAGGCGATTCGCATCAGGAATACGCACGTCAGTCATGAATACTTCGTTAAAGTTAGCACCGCCAGTGATCTGCTTGATAGGACGTATTTCAACGCCTTCTGATTCCATGTCGATCACGAAATAGGTTAAGCCTTTATGCTTAGGCGCATCGAAATCACTACGCGTCACCAAGATACCCCATCTGGAGTAATGAGCACCCGAAGTCCATACTTTTTGACCGTTGATAATCCAATCATCGCCGTCTTTAACTGCTTTGGTACGCAGACCAGCCAAATCAGAACCTGCACCAGGCTCACTGAACAACTGACACCACACTACGTCACCGCGTAGCATAGAAGGCAGCCATTTTTGTTTCTGTTCAGGGGTACCGTGCACTTGAATAGTCGGTCCGGCCATGCCTAAACCAATCATAAAGATATTCGGTGGAATTTTATATTTAGCTTCTTCTTGGCTAAAGATAATATTTTCCATCAAAGTTCCGCCACGACCGCCAAGATCTTTGGGCCAAGTAATGCAAGCCCAACCGGCATCCGCTTTCTTCTGCTGCCAAGCCTTACACTCTTCGACCATTTCGGGGGATTCGTTCTCGGAAAACATGCTCATTGCAGAGCTATCATCCGCGTCGCGTTTTTCAGCGTTCGCATCAAGCCATTCTTGCACTTCTTTTCGAAATGCGGCTTCTGTTGGGGAATCATTAAAATCCATGGTATTTCTAACCTCAAAACTCTTATTTATTATTGTCGCGACCCATTAAAATCCAATAGGCCTCACCAGGGTTTAAACTCAAATCAAAAAGAGTTTAAGCAGCGTTTTTGGCTGCCAGGGCTTGGTATAATTTTTCTTTCCAAATACCACCGCTGCCCAATAAAGCTTCTTGCAACTTCATTCGCTTCAAGAACAAATGAGGATCTGCTTCCCAGGTAAATCCAATGCCACCATGAATTTGAACATTCTCTTGCGCAGCAAAAGAAAACGCATCAATCGCGCTAACGCGTGAAAGTGCAGCCGCTTCTGGAATATCGGCCTCGCTGCTAGTCAATGCCCAGGCACCAAAAAAGCAGTTAGAACGAGCCATTTCTACTTTAACGTACATGTCCGCTAAACGATGCTTGATGGCTTGGTAAGAACCGATTTGACGACCGAATGCAAAACGCTCAAGCGAATAATCTCGAGCCATATCCAAAGAACGTTGTGCGCCGCCCAATTGTTCAAAGGCCGTTAGAATTGCGGTGCGATTGATAGTGGCTTCCAACAATTTCTCGCCTTCTCCTTCCGCTCCTAAAAGCTCTGCATCCACGCCTTCAAAACTAATGGTGGCTTGCTTACGCGTTAATTCAAAGGTTTTCAATTCAGTGCGATTAACACCTGATTGAGTTAAATCAACCACGTAAAGAGAAAGTCCTTTGGCGCTGTTCGCAGCGACAATGGCGATATCAGCACAAAGGCCATCGCTGACAGGTACTTTAGTGCCAGTGAGTTTGCCGCCTTTTACTTCAGCGGTAATGCCCGCAGCATCATAACGACCGGATTGCTCGTAAAAAGCGAGCGTGCCAACTAAATCTCCGCTCACTAGCTTAGGCAGAATGTCATTCTTTTGCTTATCGCTACCCGCCGTTAATACCGCTTCTGCAGCACCAAAAATAGACGCTGAAAAAGGCGTATGGGCGTAGTGATAACCGAGCTCTTCGGCGACCACTGCTAGGTCAAGATAAGTCATTTCTGAACCGCCATACTGCTCAGGAATAGCAATGCCTTGCCATCCATTTTCAGCCATTAGCTTCCACAAATCTTTATCGTAGTCTGTGCCGGAGTCCATGTGCTTGTGCGCTGATTCAAGAGTGGCTTTATCGCCTAACAACTTTTTCGCAGCATCACGTAACAAGTCTTGGTCTTGGTCAAAAAGGAAATTCATTGTTTCGTACCCTCCATGAGCAGTTCGAATTTTATTGGACCCTATTATTGTATTTGCTCATTATTAGGGTCATTTATTTTAAAGTTCCTCCGCAAAAAGCGTCTGGAACATATAACGGATTTTCCGATGAACTGACTCTACTCGATGCACGCACCAAAAAGCAAGCCCCTCAATTGGCGGCAAAAGACATCCAAATGTTTTATATTTAGTGATTAATTTCAATGAGATAAATGACTCTTAAAAATCTAAGCAAGCTCTAATCGAGGTTCATAAGCGAATAAACATGCACCGTCCGCTCGATTTCCTGTGAGAATAAAAGACACCCCTTCAGTCGTCTCTAATCAGCGTGCATTTTTAATGCTTTTAAACACAGATTTTTGCGTCTAAAAGCAATCATCATTGACACTGATAAGGAGCCATCCTGGTGTCTCCCCACTCGCTCATTTTGAGTTTGATAAGGCCCCTAAAAAAGACAATAATGAACCGCTTATTGGCGCCTATTAAAGGCCTCTCACCTAAACCAGCAACGTTTTTCAGAGACTCTATTTAAGTTCGCTAGAGAGCCTCCRTTACTTTTCCCTCTCACTGATGCAAAAAACCATAATGCAAATACCCTAGGGAAACATCGAGCCAGTAATTTTAATTCTACAAAAGAGCCTCCCCCCTCGACGGATACACGATGTTATGAACAATCAAGCTTCAAAGAATAAGACACCCAAAAATAAAGTAATCTTATTTGGTGCCAGCGGATACACCGGCAAACTGACTGCGGAAGCGCTGGTTAAAATTGGCCTCCGTCCCGTCATTGCGGGCAGAAACGCAGCGAAGTTAGAAGCGCTGTCCTTACAATTGGGAGGGCTGGAAATCCATCTTGCGAATGTCGAGCAAGCTGATTCGCTTGATCCAATCTTAAATGAAGGCGATGTATTAATTTCCACCGTCGGACCCTTCACACGCTACGGCCAAAGCGCATTAGGGGCAGCGATTCGATGCAAAGCCCATTACCTTGACTCCACCGGCGAACCTGGCTTTATTCGCAAAGTGTTTCAAACTTATGGGCCCCTCGCCGAAGCCAATAAAATTGCCGTCATTACAGCGTTCGGTTACGACTACGTTCCCGGTCACTGCGCAGCCGGAGCGGCCATTGAAAGTTCCGACGTTGAAATTGATCGGGTTGATATTGGTTACTTCACCACTGAAAACAGTCGATTTAGCATGAGCCAAGGCACCCTTTCCTCCGTTCAAAGTGCAATGTTTGAACCGGGTGTTTTTTATTCCAAGCAACAACTCAACGAATCTTACAGTGATGGCAAGGTGCGTAATTTTGTTTTAAATGGCAAAAGCCGCAGCGCCGCATCAATCCCAGGAAGCGAACACCTTGCGCTTCCCAACAGTTATCCCAGCTTGACTGAAATCAATACCTATTTAGGATGGTTCGGTGCCGCCTCCAAACTAATGCCGGCAGCGGCGAAATTTCAATCCTTGTTATTCAAAATCCCCGGCTATAAATCCGGCTTGCAAAAACTGCTTAATCGATTTTCCAACAGCCAAGGCAAAGGCCCTAACGCAATACAACGAGGTCAATGTGGCTCTCACATTGTTGCGTTAGCGTACGATAAATCAGGACGGCAAGTGGCAAGAACGGAATTAGCGGGTGCCAATCCATATAGTTACACTGCGGATATGCTTGCCTGGGGGGCAGAATATCTATTGTCGAATGAAGTAAAAAAATTCGGTGCACTGGGACCGATCGAAGCATTCGGCCTGGACAATTTAATTGCAGGTTGCAAACAAGCAGGGCTTGAACTGACTCAAACACATCTGAACGAAGGGCTCGCGAAGACTCTTGTTTCGACCTAAAAAAATAATAACCACTAAAACCCTTTTATAACCGACTCCTGCAAGGCCTCAATGGTTGACTGGTTAAGCTCAGGGTATTTAGCCAGGTTCTTTCTGATCGTTTCGATCAAATTAGATGAGGGGATATTGGACCTAAGATGGGGCAGGCGAAACGTATTCTTTCGCTATTTCCCAAAAAAAACCATCGGCTATTTGAAGTGCTAAAAAACCAGCGATAATGTGCGGTGTTCAGGTGCCTTTGATTAATTCTGAAATATAAAATGATGATAATTCATAAGCTGCAAATTCCCGTGCCATTAGACCGCATTGCTTTGCAGCTGCCCGCCGAGACTCAATATGCGGAGCTATTAGATGACCATCCGGACCAGCCCAATCAGAATTTTATTTCATTGAGTTTCCTTACAATCCACGGTGATTACCATAAATACTAAAAACCCTTAAGGCCTTAACCACGGACAAAAGATAGTGTGCCAACTGAGAGCAGCGAAAATAGCGCGCTGCTTTTTTCCCAAGCCCGTTAATGCGATATTTTATTGAAAATCAATATTCCAATATTTTTCAACAATTTCTAATGTTAAGTCAGCTAGGACCTCTCTAATCGTTTTAAGATTATTATCTTTAAAAAAAACAATACAAACCTCTGATTCTTTCACCCCTCGATCAGATGGATCTGAAACACAAAGACCATGATTTTTAAACAGTGGCTTGATCACCTCCCTTAACAACTCCAAATTTTCAAACTTTCTCCTTTCATCTATTGAATCAACCCTCGCATATTGGTTAAGCCTCAAGTAATAGCTTCCAGACCTTTTGTCAATCCGCCAAAAGAGATACTCTGAAATGTTGCTATATGCATGCTCTCTCTTACATATGTCTAATTGAGTCCATGGAGAACCACCCAAATTAGAAGATGATTTAAAATATAAAGCATCATTTAAGCCATCAATTTTTTCGTAAAGCAGATCAATCAAATACTGTTGCGCTTGTATATCGGAGAATAAATCATATTTATTCTCCGACACCAAAACACTTTCAATTTGGTTAATTGGTTCGATGAAATGATTTAGCAAAAACTGCTTATATTGGGCCAGAATCTCACTTTCCAACCCAATTAAATTGATGGCGTCAAAAAGATCGTACGAGGTTAGGACATCATATCCATATTTTTTAGCCAGCCGCCTTTCATTATAATTAACCCTCGCTAGCTTCAAATATTTATAGTGTTTAAAACCGGGGAATTGATCTCTATACCTAGCAAGCTGATCAGAATGTATTGTTGAATATGTTTTATTTTCAAACAAGGCTTGATGGGGAGAAGAGTCAACATCGTATCTAATGATCAGATCTGTATTTTTTTCTTGTCGAGTTATTTTTACATTGGAAATTATTTTTGAATTGTTCGAACATAAACCCAAACGAAAAAAGAGTGCTTTCATCCACTTTGGCTCACTTTCTACCTCACAGATCAGCCATGTCAAAAACCCATCGGTAGTTAGTTCTTTGGGAGAATAACTGAATAAATTGTTCATTCAACGCTCCTAATATAAAGCCTCGCTCGCCATGCATATTGCGGACGAAGATGTGCAAGCGACAAGCGATAGTGCAAGCGATAGGACATCCATTTTAATTTCGCTCTCCCCCGCCCGCGCATAAAATGCAGTCAGTTCGTGCATTACTGAGCTCTCGCTGAAACCTATGCGAGTGGTGGTTTTCCGAAAAAACTATTATTGACCTTTTTATATCCTTTCCTTGGAATATAGTCGATTGATTCGGAAGGTGAGGTGCTTGATTGCAAGACTTGACCCTAGCGGTGGTGTTCATTTTTCTAAAATCAGTGCTATGCGGAAATATTTCCAGGGTTGATGCGCAATTATTTATCTTTAATTTCCTGATTTTTATCTAAATAATCGAGAGGCGCCTATTCCGGAACAAGATAAACTCCTATTCCGAATTATGCTGAACACCTATTTTCGGCGCAAGATGAACACTTTTGTAGATTTTGCGAAATCCGTGTTCAACCTCTGAAATAGAGGGTCAATCACCTCAAAAAATACCTCCTGTTAAATGGATGGTTGGGGCTTGGAGGCGCTCACACGCTGAGATTGAAGGGAGGCTCGATGATAAAGCGAATGTCCTCATTGACTGATGATGAACATTTAGGCTAAAGAGTAACAGGGCAATGTTTGAGTGGCTTTAGGTCTTCATCTTGCGCCGGAATGAGTCGAACAATAGGACCTCCATTTTAATTTCGCTCCCCTCAGTGCAGAAAATTCGGTCAGTTCTTACACTACTGTACTCTCACTGAAACCTATACGAGTGGTGGTTTTCCGAAAAAACTATTGTTGATCTTTTAATATCCTTTCCTTGGAATTAAGCCGATTGATTCGGAAGGTGAAGTGCTTGATTGCAAGACTTGACCCCAGCTGCATGTGCTTGCCTGGGGGGCAGAATATTTGCTGTCGAATGAAGTAACGAACTTTGGCGCCTTAGGGCCTATTGAAGCCTTTGGCCTGGATAATTTAATTGCAGGCTGCAAACAGGCAGGGCTGGAATTAACCCAAGTTAATTTGCCCGTGTCTTTTCCAAATGCAAAAGATCAGGCCAGCATCCATTAGAAATGCTTAAATCCAAATTTAAGGTTCATTCGGTAGGGAGCGATACCGAGGATCTTACCTAACATATTATTACCGTACGTGATTATTACCCAAAACAACAAGCACCGCCCTACAACTTAGTCACGTACGGTAACTATTTGTTGATTCCCCGATCTTACCCTGCTACTTTTTATCGTACGATACTATTGATGGCTGTATTACGATGACCAAACCAAAAGCAGTCAAAAAAGAGACTCACTATGGCCTGGTGCGCTCAGCCAAAGAACTCGGTCAACTGGTGCGCGCCCACCGTAAAAACCGCCAATTAACACTGGAGACTGTTTCCGGGTTAAGCAATTTAAGTCCGCGCTTTCTCTCTGAATTTGAGCGCGGTAAGGAGACCGCCGAGATCGGCAAAGTATTAAAAGCACTGCGAACGCTTGGGCTTGAAGTCATCATTCAACCCCGTGGTGGGAGATTAGGAAACGCAGCAGCCTCGACCTTCAAGGATGGAGAAGGGCAAACGAATGATTGACCTGGATTCACTTAATGTCTGGAACGATCAGCGCTTAGTGGGACATTTGTGGCGCAACCCAATCGGTGCGATCGGCTTTAGTTATGCCCCAGAATGGCTGTCACGAGATGGTTTTAGGGTTTCACATACCTTGCCATGCGGTAGCCACGACTTTACCCCTGAAGAGGGGATTGCGCATCGTTTCTTTGCCAACCTACTGCCAGAGGGTGGTGTCCGCGAACAAATTGTCCGCGATCTAAAAATATCAAACACTGACTTTAACTTGTTACGAGCCATTGGTGGTGAGTGCGCTGGCGCTTTATCAATCCTGCCGGTAGAGCAACAACCGCCGCCACGCTAAAAACCTGTCTCTACTTTATTTGGCCAATGGCGAGATACGATTGACACCCTTCTATGACCTAGTGTGCACCCGCGCCATTGAACGCATCGACGATCACCTCGCTTTTGCTGTCGGCGACGAGAGAAACCCCAGCGTGGTCACCCGAAAAAACTGGGAATCCCTCGCCTTACAGTGCGACATTCGTCCGCAATGCCTACTCAATCAGATTGATGACATAGCGACTCGGTTACTGAACAATCTCGCGCTCGCACGGACTACCTTTGAATCTCAATACGGCCCCTATCCGGCGCTACAGCGTATTGAAAAAATCGTTTCCAAACAGTGCCAACGAGCAAAAGAAATTTAACTCTACGTTAGGCATGACACTGAATCGATAACAACAATCAATAGCAACAATCGACCGGTATAAATCTAAATTCGAGTCTAATTATTCGAGTCTACTAAATAGTAATAAAATTTTATTTGTAGGCTCAAATGTTGTTGCTTATCATCATCGAACACCCCCAATTCCCGAAGAAAATCATTGTTTCCTCAGACGTTGCACCGCCGGTTTAGCGGTCGTTAACTCATAACGCGTAGTTCTACCACCACCGGATAACGGCATGATAATCCCCTTGGCAACCAAGTCAGAAAGATCCCGGCTGGCTGTTCGATTGGGGCACTTGGTTATAGCTTCATATTTCCGGGTCGTTATTCCGCCTTCAAAGCCCTTTCGACCTTCAGCAAACACTCGAGAGACCATCTTGGCCTGCCGGTTATTCAGTTGATCGCCATAAGCTTCGTAGAAACGCGTCTTGCCCAATACAAAGTCCACCTCTTCCTTAGCAATTTCCTGCGCATTGGTTATTGTGTCTGCGAAATAATCCAGCCAAACGTTAACATCCAGGCTTCCACGACTCGCTTTCTCCAGCTGCAGATAATAGGATTTTTTGTCGCTCTCTATCGCCGTGGCAAGACAAGCGGTGGTCGGATAGCCGAGAGTCTGCGAAAGCGCATGATCAGCAATCGCCCTGCCGACTCGGCCATTCCCGTCATCAAAGGGGTGAATTACTTCGAACCAGAGGTGTGCAATACCCGCTCTGGCAATATCGGGTAGCTTCTTATTTCCACTCAAAGGGTTGATCTCGTTATACCAGGCGATGAACCTTGCCATTTCTTCAGGCACCTGAGTCGCTGGCGGGGCCTCATAGTGAACCTTTTCCCGGCCGTAAGGCCCGCTGACAATTTGCATTGGCGACGGATCGTTGCGGTATGCGCCGCGTAGAATTGAGGTGTAGCGCTGCTCCGGGACAGCCATTGATTGCCACTTGCCCAGCAATTCATTCGTCAGGGATGATTGCCAGTTTTTGCGCACGTCCACCAGCAGCGAAGCTGCCCCAGCAGCTTTCTGGTCTGAGTTGTCCGGCAGCGCATCCGATGTTATCAAAGAGAGTAACGATGACCTGACAGATTCCCTATCCAGATACTCTCCCTCAATAGCGTTGGTTTTGATGGCTTCTGAAAGCATCAAATCGATCATGGCATCCTCTTGTGACGCCATTGGCAGCGCCTCAAAGCGGCCTGCCAAACGCTCTGAGTTGATGCGAAATCCAAGTTCCCGGTCATTGAGCCCGCCATTATCAAAGCGAAAATCAGGCCAGTCGGGCTGTTGCCATATCCATTTCATGGCGCGATTATAGCGCTTATTCACGCCATATTACAGGCTGTTAATGGCGTGATTATGACCCGTAATCACGCCACATCGGCTCGAGAAAAGAAACCTAAACGCCGTCAATCACCATGCCGGCATCAACTCCCCTCTCATGGTATCCACGTTTTCTGCCTTGCTACGCGCAATAAACACCCTAAAAAACACCATTGATGATGCATACTTATTGTCGGTCCTGCTTATTTTATTAGTGTATTTTCAATAGGTTACAGGTACAGCTACTCCCACTCAATCGTGGCAGGAGGCTTGGAAGAAATGTCGTAGGTCACGCGAGAGATTCCAGAAATTTCATTAATAATCCGGTTCAACACCACCTCTAAAAACTCATACGGTAAATGCGCCCAACGAGCAGTCATAAAATCGATGGTTTCCACGGCACGCAATGACACCACAAATTCATAGCGCCGCGCGTAATAAATCTGCGTACTGTTTATTCACTTCGCCTAAAATTCTCACCCCTAATCCTGGGCCAGGGAAAGGATGGCGATAGACCATGTCGTAAGGCAAACCTAACTCCATGCCCATCTTACGCACTTCATCTTTAAATAATTCACGCAGCGGCTCCACCAACTTTAATTTCATATCTTCAGGCAAGCCACCGACATTATGATGGGACTTGATCAAGTGGGCTTTGCCGGTTTTGGAACCTGCGGATTCAATCACGTCGGGGTAGATCGTGCCTTGAGCCAGCCATTTCACATTGTCTAATTTAGCCGCTTCTTGCTCAAAGATTTCGATGAATTTATTGCCAATAATTTTTCGTTTTTTCTCAGGGTCAGAAACGCCTTTTAAGGCATTAAGAAACAAATCTTCAGCGTTGACGCGAATCACTTTAATGCCCACGGAATCCGCAAACATTTTCATCACTTGATCGCCTTCATTGAGACGCAACAAGCCATTATCCACAAACACGCAGGTGAGTTGATCACCAATGGCTTTGTGCAACAACATCGCCACGACCGACGAATCTACTCCGCCAGACAAACCTAAAATTACCGGCTCTTTCCCCACTTGCTCGGCCACGCGCTGCACGGCATCGTCCACAATATTGCTCACATTCCAAAGCTTTTCGCAGCCAGCAATGTCCACGACAAAACGCTCAACAATCTCAAGGCCTTGCTTGGTATGGGTTACTTCAGGATGAAACTGCACCCCATAAAATTGCCGCTGCTCATCGGCCATGGCCGCAACAGGTGCGCTGTCAGTGGAGGCGATGATTTCAAACCCGGAAGGTACCTGAGTGACTTTATCGCCGTGACTCATCCAGACATCCAGTTCAGACCCGCCGCTTTCGATGGATTGATCTGCAATGCCTTTCAATAAAGCCGAGGTATTTTGATGCACGACTTTGGCATAGCCAAACTCACACACATCGGAGCTTTGTACTTCGCCGCCCAACTGATTCGCCATCGCCTGCATACCGTAACAAATCCCTAGTACAGGACAGCCTAAGTCAAAAATAATGCCCGGCACGGTGGGCGTATCGTCTCCAAGCACGGTCTCGGGGCCACCGGATAAAATCACCGCTTTCGGCTTGAAGCTCTCAATATGGCTAAGCTCAACATCGTATGGATAAATTTCACAATACACGCCAATCTCGCGAACACGGCGGGCGATCAGCTGGGTGTATTGAGAACCGAAATCTAACACGAGTATTCGATGGGAATGGAGATCCTGGGACATAAAAAACTTCTCGATAAAAATGACTTGGCACACTGAACTAATTTCAGCGTTAACCCGGATTTAAACTGGCTTTAGCTAGACCTTCACTAGACCTCAACCAGGCTCAACACTGTGTAAGCCTTAATTGCGAAAACGAAAACGGGGCTACTCATTAGCCCCATTTTTTATTGATTCCTGCTTACCTACACCACCTAATCTACTTCCGCACTCGATTACTCGACTCGATAGTTAGGCGCTTCTTTGGTAATAGTGACATCGTGCACGTGGCTTTCTTTCATGCCTGCCTGACTCACCTTCAAGAACTCAGGCACCGAGCGCATCACTTCAATATCACTCGAACCAGTATAACCCATGCTCGAACGCAGCCCCCCCATCAACTGATGAATGATGGCGGACATAGGGCCTTTGTACGGCACTCGGCCTTCAATGCCTTCCGGCACTAATTTTTCAACGCCTGCGGACACGTCTTGGAAATAGCGGTCACTGGAGCCTTGAGTTTGCGCCATTGCCCCCAACGAACCCATGCCTCGATACGCTTTATGATAACGGCCTTGATAAAGCTCCACTTCGCCTGGCGCCTCCTCGGTGCCCGCTAACAAACTGCCCACCATAATCACGTGCGCACCGGCAGCAATGGCTTTCGCGAAATCGCCTGAAAAGCGCACCCCACCATCGGCAATCACCGGCACGTCTGAGCCTTTAATCGCGTCCACTACATTGGCAATAGCAGTAATTTGAGGCACACCAATGCCTGCCACAATTCGAGTCGTACAAATTGACCCTGGACCGATGCCCACCTTAATACCGTCAACCCCCGCCTGTACTAATGCTTTGGCGGCATCCCCAGTGGCAATATTGCCACCGATGACCTGCATATTGGGGTAGTTTTTCTTAATCCAGCGTACTTTATCTAACACACCCTTAGAATGACCGTGGGCAGTATCCACCACTAGCACATCCACATCGGCATGAATCAATGCTTCAATTCGCTCCACGGAGCCTTCGCCAACGCCTACCGCAGCGCCTACACGCAAACGGCCTTGATTATCTTTACAGGCATCGGGGTAGGCTTCAGCCTTAAGAATGTCTTTAACCGTCACCATACCCTTAAGACGAAACTCATCGTTGATCACTAAAATCTTTTCAATCCGATGCTTTTGCAGAAGGTCTTTAATCACTTCGCTCGACTCGCCCTCTTTGACCGTCACCAGACGTTCTTTAGGGGTCATAATCGTCGCCACAGAATCCTCAAATTGATTGGTAAATCGAACGTCTCGGCTGGTCACAATGCCCACCAAATCATCGCCATCCATCACCGGCACGCCAGAAATCTTGTTCGTCAGCGTAAGATCCACTAATTCACGAATCGAAGCGCGAGGCGAGATAGTCAACAAATCCCGCACCACACCGCTTTCAAACTTCTTTACTTTACGAACCTGAAGCGCTTGCTCTTCCACGGTCATGTTTTTGTGTAATACCCCAAGACCGCCCTCTTGAGCCATGGTAATGGCCAGTCGGCATTCGGTAACGGTGTCCATTGCAGCGGACACCAGGGGGATATTTAAAGAGATATTGCGAGTCAGCTTAGTCCGTAGACTTACTTCTTTCGGCAGAACATCAGAATAGGCAGGAAGTAATAAAACATCATCAAACGTAAGTGCTTCTTGCGTGATACGCAGCATATAAGACACCAAGAAAAGTAAAGAAGGCCAAGTGAAGACCGAAAAAATTAACCGGCAATTATATAGATCCTCACCCTATCGGTAAACCAACTAAATTGACTAGTCTAGTCAAAAAAACTCATTTTAAGCAGATAAATTGCTTCATTTTGGCTTATTTGGCTAATTGTGTTCTTACTAGGCTATTTCCCATTGCTTCGGTGGATGTCACAATGGCGAACGACCTTCACAGGCTTTAAGTAGTACCCACCCCGCACCGATATAAACTCATGGCCCAAACCCCTCAATCAAGCACCACTAAAATCGTATTGAGCATCTCCCAGCTCAACCAACAATCGCGAAACCTACTGGAAAGCGCCTTATCCAGGGTTTGGGTGGAAGGCGAAATATCCAATTTTGTACGCCCCTCTTCAGGACATTTCTACCTCACCCTCAAAGACGAGCAATCACAAATTCGAGCGGCGATGTTTCGCGGCCAAAATCGCACCTTAAGCTTCACACCAAAAAACGGCCAGCTGGTGCAAGTGCGAGGCAAAGTCAGCCTTTACGCACCCCGAGGCGATTATCAGCTGATCATCGAGCATATGGAAGAAGCCGGAGACGGTGCTTTGCGTCGTCAGTTCGAGCTACTCAAACATCAATTGCACAGTGAAGGGTTGTTTGATGCCGATGAAAAACAGCCCCTGCCCGAATTACCCACACGATTGGGCGTTATTACCTCGCCTACCGGTGCGGCGATTCGCGATATTCTCAGTGTGCTCAAACGCCGTTTCCCCGGCATACCGGTGTTGATTTATCCTGTGCCAGTGCAAGG